>CAYGRF010000142.1:0-3645 GCA_964352275.1 uncultured Caulobacterales bacterium | reverse complement strand
GTGCCGGATTTCTTACTGTCTTTTTCTATGGTTGCCAGCTGGTCTTCATAAATCAGTTTGCTGTCATAGAGCAGCCGCCCAATAAGGGTGGATTTACCGTCATCCACAGACCCGCAGGTAATAAAGCGCAAGAAGCTCTTGGTTTCCTGCCCCTTGAGATAGGCGAGAATATCGGTCGCAATAAGGTCATCATGATGGGACACTAGAAATACCCTTCCGCTTTTTTCTGTTCCATGGACGCGCCAGCATCGGAGTCAATAACCCGGCCTTGGCGTTCGGATGTGGTGGTCAGCAGCATTTCCTGGATCACATCCGGTAATGTAACCGCCTCGCTTTCAACAGCGCCGGTTAGCGGGTAACAGCCCAGCGTACGAAACCGCACCATTTTCTCCATGGGGACTTCGCCGTCTTTTAACGGCATGCGCTCGTCATCAACAAGGAAAAGTCCGCCGCCGCGCTCCACAACCGGTCTTTTCTTGGATAGGTACAAATCCGGAATTTGGATGTTCTCCTTATAAATATACTGCCAAATATCAAGTTCAGTCCAATTGGATAGAGGGAAAACCCGCATGCTCTCGCCCTTATGGACGCGGGTATTATAGATGTTCCAAAGCTCAGGGCGCTGGTTCTTTGCGTCCCATCGATGCTGCTCTGTGCGGAACGAGAAAATCCGTTCTTTGGCGCGGGATTTTTCTTCGTCGCGCCGCGCGCCGCCAAAGGCAGCATCAAACTTATGCTGGTCTAGCGCTTGTTTGAGACTCTGGGTTTTCATAATGTCAGTGTGTACGGCGGACCCGTGTGTGAACGGCCCAACGCCTGCTTTGACGCCGTCTTGGTTGATATGCACGATTAAATCCATACCTACTTCTTTGGCGCGCCGATCGCGAAACGCGATCATCTCTTTAAACTTCCATGTCGTATCCACATGCATGAGCGGAAAAGGCGGGCGAGACGGGTAAAAGGCTTTCTCCGCCAGATGCAGCATCACCGAGCTGTCTTTACCGACAGAATAGAGCATCACCGGGTTTTCACACACCGCAGCAACTTCGCGCATGATGTGAATGGCTTCCGCCTCCAAGCGGCCGAGGTGTGAAAGCGTTGTTTGCGGCAATAAACCCGCCTCTAGCACGTCAAGCGCAGCCACGGCTTTACCCAAGGTTTTGAGCGTACATTGACCGCCGTCTTGTAGCCGCGCCAGCCCTTTCCCGTCATTAAGAAGTTTACGCGAGAGCGTTGACAGGCTGAGACCTGAGACTTTTGCGTAATTTTCAGCTCGCGCGAGAAAACTCTGTATGTCACCCATATGAATATTGGGATAAATCCCACCTTTATTCTATTTACATGCCTTAATAAGTAAGTTTTCGAGAAAATAAAGCGGTTATTATCAAAAATACACTCAAATCATCCCACGACTGATGTTTTTGTTCGTGGGACACACCGGTGGATAAGGCCTAGTATTTTACAGCGCATAGCGCCATTTTACATTATATTCGTTACGCTGTGAGGTTCCTATGATGATAACCGAATTAAAAGCCCTAGCCCATAAAGGCCGAGCGGCGCTGCTCAGCGATATTGTGGCCGCAGGGCAATTGGGCATATCCTCGGGACGCTTGGCGCAAAAGCATAGATTAAACCTGACGACCACCTCCGCGCAGCTTGCGGTTTTATCCAGCGCAGGGTTAGTGACGTCCGAGCGCAAAGGTCGCAGCGTGATTTACCGCCCTAATGATAAGCAAATTAGCGCGGTTCTGGCGTTTTTAATCCGGGATGTCTGCCAAGGCCGGGCTGAGATTATTTGGCCACTAACTGACGCAACGGGTCATACGTTTTAAAGTCGTTACAGTGCACTCTATAGTGCGGCAATAACCTCATCGGCCCAATGCGGGACAAGCTGACTGGCCGGACCAAGGCGGCTCTCATCAAAATCATGCGATCCGCTGGAGCGCTCCAAATTCAGCTCCAATGTCTGTTTGCCGGCTCTACGCGCTATTTGTACAAATCCAGCGGCGGGATACACCGCGCCGCTTGTGCCTATTGAAACAAACAAAGCGCATTGATTAAGGGCCGTATCAATTGCGTCCATAAAATAGGGTACTTCTCCGAACCAAACAATATCAGGCCGAGGGCCTCCAACGGTTTTGCATTTTGGGCAGGTATTCTGCGGCGTTATGGCGTCTATGTGACGCCATTTTGCGCGGCATATCTGGCAAAGCGCCGATAATAGCTCGCCGTGCATATGAATGACATGGTTTGAACCTCCGCGTTCATGCAAATCGTCGACATTCTGCGTGATCAATGTGAGCGCGCCGCCTTTTTCAATCAGAGCTTTTTCCAAATGTGCCAAAGCCATATGAGCGGCATTGGGCTGAGCGGTGGTCAGCGCGGCGCGGCGTTCATTATAAAAGCGGTGAACCAAATCCGGGTCGCGCGCAAACCCTTCTGGCGTTGCCACGTCTTCGACGGGGTGATCCTCCCACAATCCGCCAGCGTCGCGAAACGTCTTGATGCCGCTTTCAGCGGAAATGCCAGCTCCGGTTAAGACGCAGATATGTTTGATCGCAGTCATAGAGCATGTATTTCGCACATAAAAAAACTCCGCAAGCACCAAATTATTAGCGCGCGGAGTTTCTTTCAAGGCTGCTTAAAGCACCCTTATATGACGTCCCTTCGTGCCCCCAAGAGACGTTTTATGATATTTACTGGCAGTTAGGGCGCGGTTGGTGATGTGTGTGATGCGTGTTGCAATAGTTTTGCTGATGGCAGCATCCGATATTTGGACCTGTCCACGGACCGGCCTGTACCTTTTCAACGATCACATTGCCGCCGTAAACCGGGACAGGGACGTGGTGAATGATCTTAGTGGTGATCGGCTTGATTGGGGGCTGTTTGTAATAAATGTGCTTTGTCTTCGTGGGCACATTATAATAATGCGGTACGATTTTTTCTTGCACTTTGGTTGGCGGACAAAGATTGCCATTGACTGGCTTACAGGTTGATGATGTCTTTGTGGTCGTTGAGCTTGACTGATATGTATTACCAGCGGACGCTGACATCGGCATTGTTACGGCGAATGCCGTAATTATGGCGGCGGATAAAGTTATGGATTTCATTACATGCTCTCCTGTTTGCGCTATGGATCATCCCACCCTTGATCAGCTCCAGAGGGAACCTGACACTGAAATTATAGTTAACAAATTGTAAACTTACAAGGTCTTGACGCCTAATTATGGTTAATAAAACCTTAAAAAGGTCAAAAAAAACAGCTATTTACGCCGTTAACGAGAGGTTTTTTGTTTGATTCGGCTTCTAGGGGAGATTGTCTTTTTTGCTTCTATATTTGCTTGCACTGTTTAAAAAACATGTCTTATGAGAATTTTATTTATCTGTCTGGGTAATATTTGCCGCTCCCCTACCGCCGAAGCCGTGTTTCGAAAATGCGCGGCATCCAGCCTTTTAAATGTAGAAATTGATAGCGCAGGAACAGGCGCGTGGCACAGCGGCGAAAAACCTGACCGCCGGGCACGCGCTGCTGGTGAGCGCCGGGGTTATGATTTTTCCGGACAGGCCGCACGGGCGGTTACGCTCGCTGACTTTGAGACTTTTGATGCAATATTGGCGATGGATTGGGCAAATGTAAAAGCGCTA
>CAYGRF010000141.1:0-6177 GCA_964352275.1 uncultured Caulobacterales bacterium | reverse complement strand
AATAGGCGAAAAGCCGTTTTTGAGTATTTGCGGCCTCAGTTACAGAGTCTTACTTTGAGCGATTTTAAGACTCTCAGTTTTCGGCTACTGAGGGTGACAAAGCGGACACCATAAAGTTAAATCGACCTAAATACTGGACGCCAAAGCTGCTTCCCTCGACATAACCCTCCGTTGAAACTATAAAGTGGATAGCTGAATGGACCCGCTTTGATAAAGGTAAGACTATGCAAATCCAATATCTTGAAATTGTAACGCCGGACGTGGAAGGCACTATTGCGATTTTTACCGCTTCAACTGGTGCAAAGTTTTCAGATCCTGTTGCAGAGTTTGGCAATGGCAAAATAGCGCAAATGCCCGGCGGAGGACAGATCAGTGTCAGGGCACCCATGCATGATGCTGAAGAACCAGTGACTAGAACCTATTTTTTAACCGAAGATATCGAAGCCGCCACGGAACAGGCCGTTGCGGCCGGTGCTGAACTAGCTCATCCCGTTATGGAGATTCCTGGACAGGGTAAATTCTCGATTTTCTTCCATGGCAGCAACCAATTTGGATACTGGCAGGTTTAGGTTTAACTGGGCTGTTAGGGAGGCAAGTCGGACGTAAGCCAGTGTCTTACTTGAGGCGATTTTAGGACTCTCGCGGGACGTCCATTTTTTCTCTAAGTGGAATCGTTATTTACCAACCAATCTTTGACCATATCGTAGAATGTTCTCTTGATGGCAATGGAAAACCCTCCAGAGTCATCTGGGTGATCATTAATTAGAATACTTGCCTGTTTGAACTCTTTTTTGAGTATCAAAAGGCAAATGGCGACAGAGCGAAGGTGGCTTTGCGTCTTTTCTAATGGTTTCAGACGATCCAGCATGTCGTCAAGTTCATATGAGGCTATATTCTGTGAACACCATGTTTCTGTCCATTCAAAAGCTAAATTTGCTAACTCTATTGGATCATTTTTCTTTGGTTTTACAAATTGAGTAATCTTTGGAGGCCTTAATACCCAAGCCCCATTTTCACGGAAAGATAAAGGCAACTCTTCGTTTTCGGGAAGATCCACTATCTTCCAAAATAATGTGTCCAGTGCCATGGGTTTAATCATTAGCTCATGATTAATACCTTCTTTCCAAGTTAAATGGGGAGTCGAAGCAAGAAACCAATCGTCAGTTTTTCGGAAGATTGAGCCTTCGCGATAGCGCCATCCTGTTCCTTTTGCTCGTTTCTTGAAAGCCGCATCAAAGTCTTTTCGGCGCTGGGTTGCTAATTTGCGCTCTTCACGCGTCATTTTAAGGGGCCATTCTGGTGCAATTTCTTCCATGATGAATTTTCCGCCCAACATTCAAGAAGGTCAAGCTATAAGTGTTCCTGAGCGGCCGTTTTTGGGCGGAAACGGCCTCTGCTGTCAGCGGCTTAGATGGAGCGATTTTAAGACGCTCAGATTTGGCTACCATCACAAATAGAAAACGAAGTTAACCGATGATTTTTATCCATTCTTCAGGATAGGTTTCGTCATTTTCGGGATAATTGAGTGTATCTGGTCCGATAAACAATGAACTTCCTTCGAATAAATCTTTGAGCCGAATAAATTCATTTATAGCAGCGTTTACCGCACGCTTGGGATCAATGCTGTCAAGAATAGGGTCGCGGTAACAGATAATTTCTGCGACTGTAAATGCTTCCCATTTTTGAATCATCAGTTTGAGATGAAGTTCGAAACCATTTTGATAGGTTAGGTATTCAGGTTGAAGCGTAATGATTTTATCTACTCGGTAGAATTCAAGGTATTGCTCTGTTTTGTAGCTTTTTTCCCACTCTTCCTTAGTTGATTCATTTGACCAAGTTGAGAGTTCCAACTTTGCATTAAAAGGGCTGCTGCAAAGCGACCGGATGCCTGCTTCGATTTTCTCTTCAGAAACGTTTAATATGAATCCCTCGAAGAAGCCCATGCCAGTACGCATTTCATCGATTACGTATTCGAAGTTCTTCCAGATATTTTTAAAATCATTCATTTCAATCCAAGCACATACACTGTCACAATCTATATTGCTTATCATTCATTAGAAAGCGAGACATAAGACCTACTACGAAAAACCACCTTTATGTGAGCGGCCGCTTTTGGGCGTTTTAAGCCTCAGAACTGATGTCCGCTCCTACCGACCAAAGCAGACCAAACACGCAGACTAACCCTACTGCCCCGGCCGGTAATCCCGGGTGGCGAGCGGTAATACCGCCTCCAAAGTCATCGGCATGGGCTTATACTCACCGCGCGCGAACAGCAGGGCTTGATCTGCATAATGCGGGGAGTTTTCATCCAGGGTCGCCGCGCCGAACTGATGGATTGTCTCCAGTGATAAATCCCCGTTTTCATCCCACTGCGCATACATAATATGCGTATCGCCCGCGACCGCTGTTAGGCCTTTATTGGCGGTGAAACCCTCGCGGTGGCCATATATAGCCCGCAGCGTGTCCGGGCCGCCCGTGAGCGGGAGATCAACATCGCCTCGGCGCAGACGGTTCACCTCGCCCCACACCGGATCAATGCGGCCATAGACCGTGTTGAGCTCTGCCATTGTTTCCTCAAGCGCCTGCATCACCGGCATATTATCATCGATAATCTCGTAGCCGCCAACTTTCATACCGGTCAGCACAGCCAAAGCTGTCGCCCGGTTGTCCAAATTTGTGTTCCCGTCCCAGGATTTTAGCAGCGCTATGGCCTCTTGGGTCTCATTGGGTATGTCGCCGTCATGGGTAAAAATATCGGATAGGCGGCGGCGCAAAGGCGACTGGGGATGATATTGACCATTGGCCCGGTAAGCGAGCAGTTCATCTTCGGATATTTGCGTGTCCTGCGGTATCAGGGCGAGCGCCATCATCGCGCGGTTGGTCATCCGGGTTTCAATCCCCATAGTTTCTGAAAAGTCTTCCCTGCGATTATCAAATTCAGGGTCGGTAATCCGAAACGGTGTTGAATTGGCGGAAAAGAGCCAGCCGCTCTCCGGGTTATAATGCTGCGGCAAATCAGAGACAGGCCGGTAATCCTGCCATATCAGCTTTGATTGATCGCCGGGCAAGACGCCGCTCCAATCCGGGCCTTCGATGCGGCGCGGCATTTTCGCATTATAGATACTGCCAATATTGCCGTCTTTTTCGGCATAGACGATGTTAAAGCTGAGCACGCCGTTCTGCGCGATAGCCGCTTGCCATTCCGCCAGGTTTTTGGCTTTGCTCATCGCGTACCATTGATCAAGTGCGCGCACTTCTTGCAGGCCGGAGAACCGGATGGCGTAATGCCCCGTCTCGGTTGAGAGCACAGGCCCATGCTCTGACCAGAGAATATCACGGGTGACCGGAAGCGAGAACGGCCCGGCTAATTTTACGCGAAATTTCGATTTTGATATGTCGAAATCCCGCCACTGCCCGTCGAGCTTATAGCGTTTCGGCTTGTCAAAATCATCCACGTCGAGCGCATATATGTCCACCAAATCGGGCCGGTTGACCGTATGCGCCCAGCCATGGGTCGGGGTCACGCCCTGGGTTAAAATCGGCGTGCCGGGGAAGCCTGCTCCCGCCAAATTTAAGCCTTCCTCGGACACCACATGCGCTTCAAACCACGCATAGGGCCCGGTGAATGGCTGATGCGAATTAACGATTAAGCGCGTATGTCCATCATCCGAGCGCGCGGGCGCAACGGCAAAAGCGTTGGAGCCGCGCACGGCTGCGGGCAGGTTTAAATCCAGCCGGGTTTCTTGTTGCCACGGGGACACAGCCGGTTTTTCGTCCGCAGCGAACAAATCCTGGATGGTCTCATCCATCCGGTAGAAGAACGGCGTCCCCCACGTAAATCCTGCCAGAATATCCTTTTCGGAAATCGGCATCACCGTATCCCAGACGCCGCCCGGGTTTTCGAGCGCCCAGAGGTTAAGCCCGTCAGCATAAGCGCGCGCCATCGCCCGCGCGCGGGGCGTGACCTCTGTGTCAATTTTGGCGTCCACCGCCTCGCGTACTTTAAACAGATCAAGCAGGTAATCAGACGGCGCGCTACCTTTGCCTTTGAACTGCGCTGTCATGCCCCGCGAAGCGATAAGCACGTCTTGAATGGTCGTCCAATCATCTTCGGCATGGGAATAACCCAGCCCAAAAGACGTATCCGGGTCCGTTTTGCCAAAAATATGCGCAACGCCCCAATCATCGCGAATGATACGCGCATCATAGGTTTTGGCAGCATCCCGTATAGCCTGCGCGTCAATCTTTGCTCCGCCCGGCGTCCAAAGCCAAACAGTCAATCCGATAATTCCAACCAAAACAAGTCCGGCGATGATCTTCAAAATACGCATAATTCTCTCCTGTCAGAAAACATTCATGTCGCGGGCTTATAAATCAAGTCAATATGCGCTATTGGGTAGATATATTTTGGGGGACACTATGACAAATACGACATTAAACGCACAAGACTTACTGGATCAGATCCTTAAAACCGGACGTGAATGGGCCAAGGACGGATCGTCTCAATCCAAAGACCTGATCAAACACGGCAAAAAAATTGCGGCCCAGGGCGAAGATATTCTGGCGGACAAACTCGGTATTGAAGACACAGAAGCAGGCCGTGACGCGCTGCGCAAGGGCGTCGGCGCAGGCGCTGCCGCCGGAGCTTTGGCGCTGTTATTATCCTCCCGCTCAGGGCGCAAAATGGCCACATTAGGCGGCCTCGCCGGGGTTGGCATCCTTGCCTATAAAGCCTTTCAGAAAAATGGCGGGCAAATGCCCAACTGGAAAGATGAAGTTGTCGGCATGATCACCGGGCCCAAAGGCGAAGCCCGCACGGATGCCCTGCTGCGCGCCATGATCGCGGCGGCCAAAGCTGACGGCGAAATCAGCGCCGATGAACTGGCGATTATCACGGCCCATGAAGGCGAAGACACGGCTATGCTCGAAGATGTGCTGGCTCAGACCCCCGACCCGCAAGATATAGCCCGCCTGGCCGATAGTCCGCAGGCCGCCCGGGAAATTTATGCGGTCTCCTGCCGCATTGCCGACGGTCTTTGCGCGGCGGAGCGGGACTATCTCGACGCTCTGGCGATGGCGCTGCGTCTCGACCCCGAGCTTGCGGCCCGCATCGAAACCGATGTGAGAACGGGATGATCCTTAGACTCGCTTTCGGCCTCGTATGTATTTTTGTACTTTTATGGCCTTCGCATCCGGTCGTTGCTGATAATAATGCGGCCCACGCGCGTCTAGAGCAAATCCTCGCCTTGGAGGAGGCGGCACAAAAAAAGGATGCACTCATTGATTTGTTAGCCGAAACAACTGACCTCAGGCAAAAGGGGCTAATCAATTATCATATCGGCGATTTCTATTTCCAAAACTCGCGTTTTGGTTCGGCTATTCCATATCTGGAAGCGGCGCTCAAACTAACCGAAGAAAACGATGCGGGCAATCAGAACCGAATTAAACAGATATATGAAAAACTTGTGCAGTCTTTATCAAATGCTGGACGGTATGATGATGCCCTCAAAATTGGCGTGGCTCATATTGAGAAGAATGATGCACTCTTGACTGACCTATGGGCCAAGACCAATGACGCTATGGTTCACAGAATATCGGGACTGCGATGCCATCACGCAAACGCGGGCATGTTCCGTCAATCTACAACCAACTATCACTCCATCGGTATTGACGTGGGATGCAGCTATAAAACCTATGGAGATTTTCAAAACGCATTGACTCTCTATTATACGAAATATGATGATATTTCTGATAATATTGCGGCCCATGAGATTGCCGTTAGGTCAATGTCGGGAACCGTGAAAAAGTTAGAGGCAAAACTGGTCAATTCGGCTGTCACGCTTCAATCACTCACGCCAGATGCCGCTACGATCCTGGAAACGGTCTACCGGTCTGACGCTTCATTTACCGGAGTTTGGACAAGCCTTATTGAAGGCTGGATTCTCAAAACCCGCGTTACATGGGATCAAGCCTTCGGTGAGGATTATGGCCGAGAGCAAACGAGAACTGTTTTTCAACAATCTGCGGCACCTGTAACCCCGCACCTCAAAGCCTGTCAGGCTCGTCATTCCCCGGATCCAGCGCAAGCATCCAATGTCGATTCTCTGACTTTTCTTTTGGCTGAGGTTGCCCGGCCTTTCGAAAATCCAGCCGAAGCCCGGCCCAATACTGAATGTC
>CAYGRF010000140.1:0-6252 GCA_964352275.1 uncultured Caulobacterales bacterium | reverse complement strand
GACGAGGCTTATCTGTCTGAACTGGTGGATAGATTTTATGATCGGGTGCGCGTGCATAGTGTTTTGGGCCCAATATTTGACGGCGAAATTGGCGATAATTGGGATAGGCACCTCCCTAAAATGAAGCAATTTTGGTCGTCTGTGACCCTGAATACCGGCGCATATTCCGGAAAGCCTGTCCCCGCTCATACGAAACTCACAGGCGTCAAAGCCGAAGATTTCGGCCTATGGCTTGAGCTTTTCGAGCAAACGCTCAAGGACACAGCACCAACACAAGAAGCCGCTGATTATATCATGCAGCGCGCCCGCCGCATCGCCGAAAGCCTCAAACTGGCCATGTTTGGCTTGCCCGGTCTGCCGCGAAAAGATCCGAACCAAGATTGCTTGTAATTTCGGCATTGCTTGACTAAATTAGCATCATGTTTTTAGACGAATATGCAGGCTACACTGTTGCCATATTAGCGGTTCTTTTGGCGATTGCCTTTTGGTTCGCGCAAAAGAACACACGCCGCCAAAAGGAATGGCGCGAAGCCAAGCTGCGCGATATTGAAGTCCGGCGCGCCAAGATTGCCGCCCGTAAAAAAGCTGAAAAACAAGAAGAAGAGTAGAGACCCTATGTCATCAGATCCCGTTGTTATTGTTGGCCTCGCCCGCACGCCTATGGGCGCGTTTCAAGGCGCGTTTTCCTCCGTCACCGCAGCAGAGCTTGGCGCGGCGGCAATTGAGGCCGCAGTCATGGAATCCGGCGTCGCTAAAGACGCCATTGAGCAAGTCATTATGGGCTGCGTTCTACCCGCCGGACAAGGCCAAGCCCCGGCCCGCCAAGCTGCGATTAAGGCCGGACTGTCCAAACATTGCGAAGCCACGACGGTCAATAAAATGTGCGGCTCCGGGATGCAGGCCGCGATTATGGCCCATGACGCAATTAAAGCGGGCTCCGTTGATATTGCAGTCGCGGGCGGCATGGAAAACATGACCAATGCGCCGTACCTCCTGCCCAAAGCGCGCGCCGGCATGCGGATGGGAAACCAGCAAGTTGTCGACAGCATGATGCATGACGGGCTGACTGATGCGTATGAAGGCGGCGCGATGGGCGTTTTTGCGGATATGATCGCTGCCGAATATCAGTTTACCCGCGAAGCGCAAGACGCCTATGCCATCGAGTCTGTGCGCCGCGCGAAGGCAGCACAGGATAGCGGCGGATTTGACCGAGAACTTACGCCTGTGACGATCAAAGGCCGCAAGGGCGACACAGTTGTTACCGCCGACGAAGGTCCAGCCAACGCCCGGCCAGAAAAAATTCCAACGCTCCGCGCCGTGTTCACCAAAGACGGCACAGTGACCGCCGCCAATGCCAGTTCCATCAATGACGGCGCGGCGGCGCTTGTCCTCATGCGCAAATCAGACGCGGAAAAAGGCGGCCATAAAATCCTTGCCGAAATCGTCTCCCATGCCGCCCACGCCCATGAACCGGCCTATTTCACCACTGCGCCTGTTCACGCCATGAAAAAGGCGCTGAGCAAAGCCGGATGGAGCGCGGGTGATGTTGACCTCTGGGAAATCAATGAAGCCTTTGCCGTTGTGCCCATGATTGCAATGCAGGAACTTGGCCTTGATCACGGCAAAGTCAATGTGAACGGCGGCGGCTGCGTTCTTGGACACCCGATCGGCGCGTCCGGAGCGCGAATTATGGCAACGCTGATTGCGGCGATGGAAAAAAGCGGCGCGAAAAAGGGCGTTGCCAGTCTCTGCATTGGCGGAGGCGAGGCCACAGCCATTTGCTTGCAACGCGCCTAGTCTGTTGAGGGCAGCGTTTTCCGTCTAACTATTCATATGACATCATGTAAATTGAACGCTTAGGGTTATGACAGGCACAACGACACAAACGGAACTTGAAGCCGTCTTGGACACAATGGTCGACGGCGTTATTATGATTGATGAGCGCGGTATCATTCAGCGATACAACCCAGCCTGCGCCGTTATTTTTGGTTATCGCGCCGAAGAGGTTATTGGCCGTAATGTTAGCATCTTAATGCCAGATCCAGACCGCCATCAGCACGATGACTATATTTCTAACTACCAGAAAACGGGTAATGCCAAAATTATCGGAATCGGGCGCGAGGTCAGAGGCCGCCGCAAAGACGGCTCCACATTTCCGATGTATTTGTCCGTCGGCGAAATGTCGGACGTCCAGACTAACGCCTTCGTCGGCATTATTCGTGACTTAACGGTCGAGTCCGAGCAGCGCGCGAAATTTGACCAGTTACAAAGAGATCATTTCCACCTCTCGCGCGTATCGGCCATGGACCAAATGGGCGCGGCGATAGCTCATGAACTTAACCAGCCGCTCACAGCGATTATGAATTATCTTGAGGCCGGGGCTGCGTTAATTGTTCAAGACCAAGCGGGCAGTAAAGATAAAATTCAATCAGTTATGCGGCAATCCATTGGCCAAGCGGATAGAGCGGCCAGTATTCTGACCAGGCTTCGTCGCTTCATAGAAAGCGGGGATATTGAGAAGACCATACAGGGCCTGGACGACATTATTCAAACCGCAGCCAAGCTAACCCTGCCAGCCTATAAAAATGAAGACATCGCGCTGGATATACGGCTAGCGCCGGACCTGCCGAGCGTGCTTGTGAGCGATATTCAAATCCAGCAAGTGCTTGTCAATCTCATCCGAAACGCCTGTGAGGCTATGCACAATAGTGCTGAAAAAAACTTGACCATAAAGGCTGAATTGGACGGCAATGATTATGCTAAAATAAGCATTTGCGATACAGGCATAGGTATGACCGATGCGCAGCTTGAGAAACTTTATGAGCCCTTTTCCTCCAACAAACAAGGCGGGCTCGGTGTTGGCCTGTCCATCAGCCAATCGATCATTGCCAATCATAATGGGAGAATTTGGGCAGAGCGCAATGTGCCGCAAGGTCTATGTTTTTATTTTACTCTCCCAACCGCCAGTGTAAATTAACGCCATGGCTCAGCACATCCACATTGTTGACGATGATGATGCTGTTTGTGACAGCCTGACCCTGCTGCTTGAAGCGCACGGCTATTCAGTGTCGGTCTTTAGCGGCGGCGAGGCCTTTCTCCAAACCGACTTAAATGCGGTCAATGGGCCGGTTCTCCTCGACGTCAGAATGCCGGGACGGGACGGGCTCGCTGTTTTGTCAGATGCGCTGGCTGTCAATCCGGAGCTTTTTATCATTATGATGAGCGGCCATGCCGATGTTGCGATGGCTGTTCGCGCCCTAAAGAAAGGCGCGAGTAATTTCATAGAAAAACCTTTTCAAGTCAGCGAAATTCTGGCGCAGTTCAAACAGTTTGAAAGCCAACGTCAAGCCGCCGAAGACCAACACTGCGCCAAGGCGGAAGCTCGTAAAAAACTCGCGAAACTTACGCCCAGAGAACATGAGGTCATGGCCTGCCTCGTCGAAGGCAAGCCCAATAAGATCGTCGCCAATGACTTGGGCCTGTCCGTCAGGACAGTTGAAACCCACAGAGCGCGGCTTTTATCCAAGCTTGATGTGCGCTCCTTGTCCGATTTAGTGCGCATCTCTATGATGGAAAGCTAACTCTTATAATATTGACCGCCGTCAATTCTTAAACCTCTAAATGACCTACCGTTATACTACCCATAAGTAGGTTTGTCATGACACGTACATCCGCATCCCGAACGGTCTATATTGTCGATGGCGACCCGGATTTATCTTTATCGACACAGGTTTTGCTCGAAACGCGGGACTGCCTTGTCAAAATGGTGTCCGGTGCAGATGACTTTCTGAAAAAGACTGTTTTTAACGACACTGACGTTGTTCTCTTAGACTTGGATCAGAATAAACCTTCTGTATTCAGGACGCTTAATCATCTAATGTTCTCATCCGCTTCTCCCGTAGTCATCGTGAAGACAGATCACGGATCAGCGCTGCGGCCCGGCGATATTTTCCCCAGTCACCGCATAAAAGTTCTAGTTCACCCAGTTGCGCCTATGGATCTTATTGCAGCGGTTGAAACATCCGAGCTTCCTGCGTTTTAGCGCCGCAACGCAACAGATAGCTCCCGTCTGCTATCCGTAAAACTACGTACGTAGTTTCCCGCTCTAGTAATTCAGCCTACCTTCCACCAAACTTAAGTCCGAGGCAAATGGGGCAGAATATTATGTTGCAATATGCAGAGAAGGCAGTTCTTGAGCACCGGAAAATGGCGCAGCCCATGGCGCGATCAGCTTGCGGCCGTGTTCATCCGCAACATATGCCTATCTTTCATCAAGGCGATGATTTTAAAGGCTTTTATAAAGTTCAAAGCGGCGTTGTTATGGTGTACCGCCTCTTGGAAGACAGTCAGCGACAAATATCCGGATTTTATACAGAGGGTGATTTTTTTGGTATGAGCGCAAGCGGTCAATATCAAGATAATGCTGTGACTGTTACCACCGCCAATATTATTTTCCTGACAATGGCAGATGTGCAAAAATGCCCGAAGCTTCAAAAAGAACTTTTTGCTGTGACCTGCCAGCAACTTGACGCCGCACAAACATTGATCACAACCCTGACAAAGAAAAGCGCGTCCGAAAAGATCGCGACATTTTTAGTGATGCTGGCTGACGATCAGAACCGCGAGGGTTCCGATTTCGTGCTTCGCCTTCCCATGAGCCGCCAAGACATCGCCGATTATCTCGGTCTCAGTATTGAAACCGTCAGCCGCCGATTAACCGCCCTGAAATCTCAAGGCGTCATCGAACTGCCCGACAGAAACAGCGTGCATGTGGTTGACTTCTCACAATTGTCCGCATCTGCCGGGTATCATTAGTCTCAAAATTAAATGCGGAAGATTTGAGAAATTTGACCCCAGACAATTCCTCACGCACCGCTCATGCATAATGAAAGCTATGGTTCGCTTACTGCCTTACATATTAGCCTTGAGCTTGCTGTCCAGTCAGGGCGGTTTTTTAAGCCCCGCAGCGGCGGCGCAAAATAACGGCATGTTGGTAGAAGTGTGCGGCTCAGGCCAGACGATTTGGATCGATTTCGGCGGCAGTGACAATGATGCGCCCAAGCCTATACACGCCAAGGCCTGTCACGCGATCTGCTGTACAAAAAAGTCGCCGCTAGAGCCTCAAAAACCCAAGAAAAAATCCGCTTAAGAGTTGACCTCTTCGTCTTTATCGGGCTCGTCTTCATCAACAATGGGGCGGTCTTCACTCATCAGAATACGCGACGCATCGCCCTTCGGGTCATCAAACTGACCGGACTTCATTGACCAAAAAAATGCGATAAGGCCGCAAAAGCCAAGTGCGAGTGCCGCCGGGACTAACCATAAAATCGCGCTCATGCCCGCGCCATGCGTAGAGCGTTGAGCGTTACCAAGAGCGACGAGCCGGACATGGCCAGAGCGGCAATCAGCGGATTGACAAAACCAAACACAGCCAAAGGAATAGCCAGACAATTGTAAATTATGGCAAGGCTGAGATTTTCTTTCACTCTTAAGTCAGCCTTTTTCGCCAGATCTATTGCTATGGGTATGCCGGACAAACGGTTGCCTTGCAGGATGATATCCGCTGCGGATCTGGAAATATCCGACCCGCTTGCGACAGACGCAGAGGCCGTAGCATCGGACAGAGCCGGCGCGTCATTGATCCCGTCTCCAACCATCAAGGACGCCTGCCCCGCAGCTTGCAGCGCGCACATGGTTTCAAGCTTATCCTTCGGACTGACGCCCCCGCGCCATTCACTTATTCCGAGGTCTGCGGCTACAGATTTGACAACGTCGGCGCGATCCCCAGATAAAAGCTGAACCGGATAACCGCGCGTTTGAAGCTGCTTGGCCACCGCTTTTGCATCGGGGCGTAATTGGTCAGAAAAACTGAACTGAACCGGTATCTCGCCTTCAATTTTAAGCCAGCTTGCCGCAACATCAACTTCGCCCCCATCAACGCCAATAAAGTCCGCCGAACCAAAAGACACAGACCGCCCATTGACTGTGCCGGATAGACCCAATCCGGGAGACTCTGTAACATCCGAAACATCGGCGGCGCTATCTTCACCGTGAAGCGCGCGCGCAAGCGGATGATTGGAATGTTTCGCTAGAGCGCTTGCCATCGCGATATGATCTTTTGATAGCGAGGCTTTGTTTATCAGCGTCAACTGCCCGGTCGTGAGTGTGCCAGTTTTGTCAAAAACAACCGATTTAACTTTCGCCAAACGCTCGAGCGCATCGCCGGAACGGATCAATATACCGTATTTGAAC
>CAYGRF010000139.1:0-6328 GCA_964352275.1 uncultured Caulobacterales bacterium | reverse complement strand
ATGGCGCAGCAAAACATGCAAAAGATTATCGGCGCAGGCGTGGCCATGGGCTCCGGAGGCATGGACGCGTCAGGACAGAGGGCTGTGATGGGCGTGTTTGGCGGTATCTCCCAATATGGCTACGCGCTACCATTTTCGCGCAAACATGAGAGCGAGGCGGATTATATCGGGCTTATTTTGGTCGCGCGGGCTTGTTACGACCCCCGCGAGGCCCCGAAATTATGGGAGCGCATGGGCGCACAAGGCGGCCAAACTCCGCCGGAATTTCAAAGCACCCACCCGGCCCCCGAAACCCGCGTCCAGAATTTCAAAGACTGGATGCCCATGGCGATTGATATTTACAATCAAAACTGCCCGAACAAGATACGGTAGGTCAAGCTTGTGCTGAGTATTTAAGTGAACAGCGATATGAAAAACGCAGCGAGCCATTCAGGTAATAGCGATAGCTTGCGTCAAGCAGCATTATCTACTGCACGGCGGTTTCTAATTATTGTCAGCCTATTGGGCATTATCATCTTTTCTCTAGGCTTAGCCGTTACATTTGCAAGCCAAGAGACGGTTGAGCGCTCTGCGCAAAGTTTTATCCAGCATCAAATTTCAAAAGAAATGCAATCTATTGGGAATGAAGCATCCAGTTCGTCTTATGTAGAGCAATTAAAAGAATTTGAGCGCATATTCGAAGACGAGTCGGCTCAAGTAAAAAAATACCTGGTTAATAATCTGGATCAAAAAATCGCTGATGCGATTGCAGCTTTGTGTAGCCTAGATTGCGATAAGCGCGAAAACATACGGCAATCTATTCGATCAGGTTTAGAAGCTCGTCTCGAACGCGTGGGGGTGTCACTGGACACTGTCCAATCTTTCATTCAAGGACGTTATACCGCAATTTTGGAGCAATTACGGTACGATTTGCGCATATTTTTAATGACGAATATTGTTATGTTTGCTTGCGTGGCTTTTGCTATGCTTATCAAACGCCGAGCTTGTATTCAGCTATTTGTTCCTGCTGGTCTTCTCACAGTTTCAACAGTGTTGAGTATCTGTCTGTATGTATTTGGGCAAAATTGGTTCTATACGCTGCTGTATGAAGACTTTTGGGGATATACTTACAGCGTTTATGCGGGCCTTATCTTTCTTTCATTGCTTGATGTTGTGATAAACAGAGCGCGCGTGACGTCATTCATCATAAATGCTATCACGTCAGTTCTAGGATCGGCACTATCGGTTGTGCCGTGTTAGGCGGAGACAAAAATGACTGACACAGTTCTGGTTACCGGGTTAAGCGGGTTTATTGCCTCTCATGTTGCCCAGCGGCTCTTAGAGGCCGGATATGCCGTGCGCGGCACGGTCCGTAATAAGGCTAAAGGGCAGGACGTTGTCGATAAGCTTGTGGCGGCAGGCGCGGACGCTGGAAAAATTGAGTTGGTTGAGGCTGATCTCGGCTCGGACGCGGGCTGGGCCGATGCGGTCAAAGATTGCCGTTATATTCAGCATATTGCCTCCCCGTTCCCGCTGGAAGCGCCGGATAACCGCGAGGCGCTGGTGCCCGAAGCCCGCGCCGGGGCGCAGCGCGTCTTGGAGCACGGATTTTCGGCCGAAGCTGAGCGCATTGTCATGACGTCTTCTGTGGTGGCTATGATCGGGCAGCCCGGACGCGGCAAGCATAAGAGCATTACTGAAGCCGATTGGTCAGATCCCGACTGGCGACCTTTACAGGCTTACGCGGTCTCTAAAACCCGGGCAGAATTATCGGCGTGGGCCTATGCCAAAGCGCAAGGATATGATGATCGGTTGACGGTTGTTAATCCGGGACTGGTTCTGGGGCCGGATAGTTTTCATAATGCGGGCGCGTCGCTAGGCCTGATCAAAGCCATGTTTGCCGGAGATTTCCCGCGCGCACCTAAGGTCGCCTACCCGATTATAGACGTGCGCGATTGCGCGGCCATCCACACGGCGGCGATGATCACAGTTGAGGCCGGCGGACGGCGATTGATCGCCGCCAGCGAAACGCTCTGGTTCGAACAGGTCGCTGATATTTTACGCGAGCGTTATCCGGATGCGGAAAAACTGCCAAAAGGCACATTGCCGAATATTGTTCTTAAAATCGTCAGCCTGTTTGATGACCGCGTAAAATCGATTGTGCCCGATCTGGGCATCTTCCACCAAGCCGATACGGCCTATGTCACGAACATGACCCAAGTTGTGCCGCGATCCGCCAAAGAGGCGATTTTGGCCAGCGCAGAGAGCTTTGCGCCGAAAAGCGCTCCTTAATTTATTAAGCCTAAACGGGCGTTTCTCATCTCTGCGCTTTGCAAATACGCTTTTTGGCGTTATGTTGCGCGCCAATTCGCATCATAGGGGATATATTATGGCGGGTGAAAACGATAAATGGGAAATCTATACGGATAAACGCGGCGAGTTTCGTTGGAGACGCACGGCATCTAACGGCAATATTGTCGGCTCATCATGTGAAGGTTATAAAAAGAAACCGGACTGTACCGCCAATGCGCGGCGTCACGGTATGGACGGAAATCCGGACGCGCATGGCGCGAAGGATAAATGGGAAGTCTATAAAGATGCGCGCGGCGAGTTTCGCTGGAGACGCACGGCCGTTAACGGGGAAATTACCGGCGCAGCGTCAGAGAGCTATAAATCCAAATCGGATGCCGAAGCCAACGCACAACGCAACGGCATGTCGGCCGCGTAAATCTACCTTTTTCGGCTTCGTGGGAATTGCATTAAGGAACCCGCGCTTTCGCTGTCATGTGCGCTGATGAGGCGCATATGATTGCATATGAGCGGTTTTATGAGCTTACGCCGAATTTACACGCGGCATGATGACGTGCATATGTTCCAAACTGCCTGTGCCGTCATCGCCGCAGGACAGCCCGTCAATATCAGAGAAAACCGACGCTGCGCCCGAGTAGAAAAACCCGCGGTCTTTGACAATCGCGTCCACAAGAAAATCAAAGACGGCCCGAATGCGTACGCTTTTGGTCAAATCTTCGTGCGCAACAATCCACAAATCCTCATGATGGGTATGCTCCGGCAGAACGCGCTGTAAGCCGACATCCGCGCCGCTGAAACAAATCGGCAGAATGCCGATGCCGTATCCGGCGATAATCGCGTTTTCGTGGGCGGTGAGATTATTGGTCTTAAAGGTCAGGCGCCCCATGGGCACATGCATGCCGTCATCATTTTTGGGCAAGAGATAATCACTCTCCGATATTTGCACAGCGACGCTGTCATGATTAACAAGATCGGCTTTGGTGTTGACCGGCTCCGGGCGGCTTTGAAGGTATTTTTCAGAGGCAAACAGGCCAAAGCCCACTTCGGCGACTTTGCGGCCAATCAGGCTGTTCTGACTGCCCGGTCCAAGCCAGCGCAGGGCAATATCAGCCTCGCGCTGGGCAAGGTTAAAGGTCCGAAAATCAATGGAGAGGTCCAGCAGCAAGTCCGGATGCGCGGTGCGAAAGACCTGCATCACGCCGGGCAGCCAGCCGGTGCCTAGGCCTTCGGTTGTTGAAATTCGCACCGGGCCCGCCAGAGACTGCTCCAGCGACGCCGAGCTTCGGTCAATGGCGCTGGCTTCTGTCTCCATGCGGCGGATATGATCGAGCACCGAATGCCCGAACGCCGTGGGGACAAGCTCGCCTTGCTCTTTTTTCAGCAGCGCGGTTTTAAATTGCTCTTCGAGCGCGCGAATGCGGCGGCCCACAGTGGGTTGGCTCATGCCGAGTTTTTTTCCGGCCGCCGTGAGGCTCCCGGTTTCGGCTACAGCGAGGAATATTGGATAGTCTGCCCAGTTATTCATGCAAAAACGTATAAACATTATGCAATGATTGTCAATAGTATTCGTTTTTGATTGTGTTACCTGTGACTTGTCAACGAAAGGAAACCACAATGACACATCTCTCTCTCCGTAAAGGACTTATAAGTCTCACCATTGCGGCTTTATCATTCTCCGCAGCCAGTGCCATGGCCGCCGATGTGACGCCGCCTGCTGCTGGCAGCTTTGTCGTCACATCAGCCGCTGATAATAATATCCGTCTTGCGGTGCAGGCCTTTAAAAAGGGCGATTACGCCAAAAGCGTGAGCCGTAGCCAAAAAGCCCTCAAATCACGCCTATCTGATAGCCGGGCAGCCATTGCGCAGTCTAACCTGTGCGCGGCACACGGCGCGATGGGCGACATGGATGAGGCCAAGGCGGCCTGCGACGCTGCGATCGACCTTCGCGCAGACTACGCCCCGGCTGCCGCCAATAAAGCGGCGCTGACCGTGATGTTAGCCGAGAAATAATTCCGGATTATTATGAGGCCAATATTGGCTTAGGCCTCAAACAAGCAGGCTGGCTTACCCTTCGATTTTGAAGGTCAGGCCAGCCTTATTTTTAAGCCGCTCGATAAGCGCCGCGCCCATGGCCGGTGCAGGTGTGTAAAGACCGCCGGGCGTTGTCTCGCGGGAAATGTCTTTTGCGAGGCAAATCGCAGATTCCGCAATCATTTTCGATGTCGAGCCATAGCCGGGATCTTTATCGCCGGTCACGCCGGCGGTAATGCGCTCGCCTTTCGCGGTTTGCCCTGCGAACATGACATCATAAAAGCCGGTTTCGCGCTCTTCTTTGGAGGGGCCTTCGCCGGGTTTTGGCGGGTTCTCCGACATGCTTTTATCGGCGGCGACATGTTTGGCGATTTGCTCGCCCTTTTCGCCGGGCCCGGTCAGCATCATTTCGTCATAGACAAAATCCTCGCCGTACGCATGGCCCATCAGGGCGTTGGAGCGGTGGACATTTTTCGTATTGATTGAGGCCATAATAAACGGCGCGGACCAGCTATTTAAATCTTCTTCGAAAATCGGCTTATGGCCGGGCGGCTGCGGCGGGCCGGAAAATCCGGGCACAAGCGAGAACGGATCTTTGAGCCAATTGATAACCTCAGGCTCTTTGGCGGCGCGTTTCATGGTGATCATAAAGCTTGCTGCGGTACCGCCGGAAAACGTGCCTTTCATTTTGCGCACGCGGCCTTTGACGCGGGTACACGGCGCGCCGAACTTTTCAATTGCGGCTTGCTGTAAGAAATAAACGCCCAGATCAAACGGGATTGAGTCAAACCCGCAGGAATGGACAATGCGCGCGCCGCTTTTCTTGGCGGCGGCGTCAAACTCGGCGATTGTATCATGCATCCAAGCGGGCTCTCCGGACAAATCCACATAATCGGTGCCTGCGTCTACGCAGGCTGCCAAGAGGTCCGTGCCGTAAAGCTGGTAAGGGCCAACGGTCGTGATAACGGCTTTGGCGCTTTTCGCCATGGCCTCAAGAGAAGCCTTATCAGACGAGTCGGCCGTGATCAGCGGAATATCCGCCGATATACCCATTTCGCTGCGCACAGACTTTAATTTATCCTCGGATCGTCCGGCCATAGCCCATGTCAACTCATCGCCGCTATAGGCCTTATTCAAATATTCGGCAACAAGCCGCCCCGTAAATCCCGTTGCGCCATACACAACAACATCAAATTCCCGATCCGCCATTTCTCTCTCTCCATAATGATATGCACTTTGTTGCATAATGGAGCGGTGGGGGCAAGAGGGGATGGGGCGTATTGATGGAAACTGCCGCCTAGTTACACACATTCTGGAGCTGTCCCATCTCGCGCACCCAAGGAATCGTTTTTAGCACTGTCAAATGGTGCAAGGACCCCAAACGGATCGTTAGCGGCGTTTGCGCGGAACTCCGGTATGAGGATTTTGAGACATTGACTTTACGAGATACTTATGTCGGTAGTGCTCAAAGGTTGTGACATAACCCTCATGTTGCGACTCCTTATAAGGACCGCGCACGTTAAAACCGACTATGATGCATTTAAGGACCGGGCCGCTACCCTCGCTTTACCCTCGCTTTAATCTACACCCTTACCTTTTTCGTCATGACCGCCGCCCATCGCCATGTAACCGGCGGTTATCTCGTGCAATTTGTGTTTAATTGAGAGTGTGAATAAACAGAAGACGCACGAGACCCTGAAACGAGTTCAGGGAAGCGGCTGCGGGGAGGTTCGGGTCATCCAGTTGGCAACTTCGGCAAACTACAAACCCCGTATCCCTGACGAAAGTCAGGGCCTCTATGCACGCAAAATGCACTCCCACTGGCAAAGAGAATTACTTTCGGGCACCGCACTTAATGAAGCTGGTAGATTACCGGAATAAATCCGGCAATGACGGGGTTGGGTATTCGGCGCTATCCTCGCTTAAACCTTTGGTTTAGCCCGCTATAGCGGGAATAGAGCATTTTGCGTTTAATTGCGTACATATTTAGCGGCCTTAAAATAGTTCC
>CAYGRF010000138.1:0-6356 GCA_964352275.1 uncultured Caulobacterales bacterium | reverse complement strand
GATGCTCATTGTCGTCAAGCTATTTTTCCCGATTATTCCGACAGCAGATCGGGATTAGCTATTCAGCTTATTCCGTCCAAGTCAGATTAAAAAGCGCTGCGATCAGTTTGACTTCCTCCCGAAAACCTCTCAAACAAATCAGTCACGAGAATGGTTTTCACCAACCCGCTTACTTTTCGGCGCAATTCAAAAAACAATATGGAGTCACTCCTTCAATGTTTAGAGAAAATGCACTCCATTAAAATAGAGGCAACACAGTTGGCTGGCTAGCGGGTGGCAACTCATCCGTTTCAGGCACAACAATATCAGAAAGGGCAGATACTAAATCTAATTGTTTTGGGTCAGAGCTTTATTCCCAGCGTTCCGTTCGCCCGTATAATCGCACCGAAATGTTCAGCGCTTGGTTTCGGGCGTCGTGAGAAATCGTTGCGATCCACACTGATTAAACCAAACTTCGGCGAATAGCCGCTCATCCATTCATAATTATCCCAAGTGCTCCAATAGAAGTAACCACGTACATCAATACCGTCTTGGAGACAGGTATGGACCTGCTCGACGGCTGCGTCGATAAAAGCGATCCGTTGCTCATCATCGTTCGTCGGCAGTCCGTTTTCTGTCACAAAGACGGGGCAGTCGGTGCGCTCTGCCGCCTGACGAATGACATTCCCGAGGCCTTGCGGGTAGTATTCAACGCCCATCTGGGTTAGCTGAGCACCCTCTGGAATAGGCAAGACGCCATCCGAGCCGATGCGGCGACGGGAGTAATTCTGGACCCCGATAAAGTCGTCGCCTTTACAAGCTTCATAGAACATATCGTGGCCTTCGTGCACAAAAGCCCGATACCAATCTTGTGCCGCTTTGGTGTCTTCTATGAGTTGATAATCACGCAAGTTTAATGCTAGCCCCATCCCGTATTGCGCGCCTGCCTCTTTCAAGGTTTCGACCGCTCTACGGTGCGCCCGGATGAGATTGGGTCGGGCGTCCATGCCGTCGACAAAAAAAAAGCTGTAAAATCTGTCCGAACCAGCCGCCTTGGCTGCGCGCGATAAAAGTGCCGTATCAGTCGCGGGCCCCGTGCCAGTCTTATGCCCGACAACGGCGCCGTGCACGATGATGTTGGGTTCATTCAGTGTACACGCGAGGCCGATAAGGTCTCCCAACACATTATGAACGTGAATACAGTAGCACGCGAAAAGCTCGGGAGCGTCTGTGCGCAACCAGCCCCCCGTTTTGGCGAGCCAAAGTGGGAGGGTAAAGTGGTTAAACGTAATAACCGGGGTCAATCCCGCCTCGTGCATAGTAAGGCAAATGTCCCTGTAGTGGTCAAAGGCCGCTGGATCGAACTGCCCTTCTTCCGGCTCGATCCGGGACCATTCTATGGAAAACCGAAATGCACCATAACTCAAATTTCAGCAAGGCTTGAAAGTAAAAGCATTTTACTTTGGAGTAAGTGCTAAAGCGGTTTCCCCACGAGCATAGCCCAGTAGGTGATGTATTTTGTTTGGGGCTCGTAAACGAGCGAAACACCAAAATCGACGGCGTCTTGGGCGAGGAGATTTTTGTTGTGACCGGGACTGTCTTGCCATGCTTTAAAGACGGCTTCCCAACTGCCTTGGCCTGTTGCAACATTTTCCGCAATAAACTGGTAATCATAGCCTGCATCATTGGCTCGTTCAGCCGGGGTTGAGCCATCGGTTCCATCGTGAGCGGCAATGCCGTGATTGGCAAGATCGCTGGCATGACGCTCAGAGGCTTCGACGAGCCGGATGTCAAGTTGCACAGGCTTAAGGCCGTTATGGCGGCGGTAAGCGTTCAGGTCACCAAGCGCAGTGTGAAGGATAAGCGGCGGCGGCGGTTTG
Source organism: uncultured Caulobacterales bacterium (assembly GCA_964352275.1). GTDB lineage: Bacteria > Pseudomonadota > Alphaproteobacteria > Caulobacterales > Maricaulaceae > JACOMS01. Next base: position 4,497 of record CAYGRF010000138.1, on the reverse strand, counting down.
ACCTCGAATGGTGAGTTTGAACTCATACCATCGTTTAAGCGGCATTCAGCGGCTGGATAACGTGTGTCGGGTTGATCGAATTGCCATCCTCTGCATTTCCCATTTTCAGCGCTGCAAAGGGCCTTGCACTCTTCTTGCGAGGTCACTGGTACAGTTTTGTAAGTACCGTCAGTATGATGGGTATCTAACGTACTCGCCTGATCATATGGCCGCGATTCGGCTTGGCTGCATGCTGGAAACGCAAAAAGGCCGAGAGCCAAAACATATAAAAAAATGCGCATAGATGTCAATAAAACGTCACATGTCGTTGTTCAAGTTACAAAATAACAAGGGTGGTGAGTGGGTCTGAGCCTATGCAGCATCAAGGCCAATATCAAAGTTTGGCGCGCTGTGTGTCAGGGCTCCGATGGAAATTACGTCAATGCCAGTTTCGGCAAGACTACGCACGGTTTTGAGAGTTACCCCGCCGGAGGCTTCGAGTATGGGGCGATGTCCATCAAAAGCGCTGACAATGGCCACAGCTTCGCGGAGCTTTTCCGGCCCCATATTATCAAGCAAGATCACATCGGGCGCGTAGGGCAGGGCTTTTTCAAGTTGTTCCAAGCGGTCCACTTCGACGCTCACGCGGCACATATGATCCGCGCCCGCGTTTATAGCGGTCAGTGCGGCGTCGATTCCACCTGCGAGCACGATATGATTGTCTTTGATCATAATAGCATCAGACAGTGACTGGCGGTGCGTGTGCCCGCCGCCAGCGAGAACTGCGCGTTTTTCCAGCGCCCGCAGGCCGGGCGTGGTTTTACGGGTTGCAGCAATGCGCGCGCCCGTACCCTTGACGGCATCAACATATTGCCGCGTGAGAGTCGCGATGCCTGACATGCGGCCAAGGAAATTCAGCGCGGTTCGCTCCGCCATTAAAAGTCCGCGAACCGGGCCGCTGACTTCAGCGATAATATCGCCCCTCAAAACATCTACGCCGTCGCCCTTGTGGACTGTGAACGACATAGCAGGGTCGATCATAGCATAGGTGATGCGCGCCGCTTGCATGCCCGCGATCACGCCGTCCTCGCGGGAGCGAAAATAAAGCGTTGCCAGCGCAGACGCCGGGACAAGCAAATTGGCGGTGACATCCCCAGCGGTTCCAAAATCTTCATCAAGTGCGCGGCGCACTATTGGCTCTATGATGGTTGGGGGGAGCGGCGGTAAGGCGGTCATATTCAGTCCAGCATGTTATAAGTGATATAAGACGAGACAGCTTTGCCCGCCATATTCGGGAAGTCATCGCGGAAATGCCCGCCCCGGCTTTCTTCGCGTGCCAGCGCAGAGGCCGTAATCAAGCGCGCCGTAATCAAAGGGTTCGCGCGGCCGACATGATCGATCAAGCTGTCAATTTGCATGAGAAGCGTGTTGAGACCCTGTGCGTTTCTGCGAACGCCGCAATGCATCGTCATACCGCTGCGTAAGGCTTGGGACACTTTTGGGGTCATGGATAACCACGGCTGGGCGCGAATGGTTTTGGCGCTGCGCTGTGCCGTTTCGCGACTATTGATCATCTGCGCGGCGCGGCCGCCAAAAACAATGGCTTCTAGTAAGGAATTGCTGGCTAGCCGGTTTGCGCCGTGCACGCCTGTGGCAGCGCATTCTCCTACGGCGATCAGTCCGGGCAGGGAGGTCTCGCCCCAACTGTTCGTCGCGAGCCCGCCCATATGGTAATGCACAGCGGGCGCTACGGGAATGGGCTGAGTTCTTGGATCAATTCCTGCGCTTTGACAGGCTTTGAACACGGTCGGAAAATGGTCTGGGAAATGCTCACCGACGGCTTTCCGGCAGTCAAGATAGGGCTGCCGCCCGGCTTGTAGCTCGGCAAAAATGGCGCGGGCAACATCATCACGGGGGGCCAGTTCGCCGTCTGCGTGGTAGCGCGGCATAAACCGCTTGCCGTTTGGGCCGATCAGCACCGCGCCGTCTCCGCGCAGGGCTTCGGTGGCAAGCGGGGCCGGGTCGCGGCCAATATTGATGGCTGTGGGGTGAAATTGGACGAACTCCATATCCCGTAAGGTTGCGCCCATAACGGCGGCCATACCAATGGCGTCGCCCCGCGCTGTGCGCGGGTTCGTTGTGACAGCAAATAATCCGCCAACGCCGCCCGTGGCCATAACCGTCATATCGGCCTCGATCCCCAATAGCGAGCCGTCATCCCGCCGGGCTAGAGCCCCGGCAATTCCGCCATTGCCGTCTGGGAGCAAGCTCTCCGCGCGCCAGCCGATCAGGCCAGTCACATGCTCTGCGTCTTGGGTTCGTTTCACCATGACTTTGATAATTTCTCGCCCGGCTGTATCGCCTTTGACGCGGGCTACGCGCGGCATGGTGTGCGCGGCCTCAAGGCTTAGATAAAGATCGCCGCCCGGCTTGCGGTCAAAGGGAACGCCCAGCGCGGCAAGGTCATGAACGCGGTCTGGGCCTTCTTCTGATAGAATTTTTGCGATGAACGGATCCACTAACCCGTCGCCGGCATGAATCGTATCTTCGGCGTGAGAAGCGGGTGTATCGTCCGGGTGCAGCGCCGCAGCAATGCCGCCTTGTGCCCACGCAGAGGCCGCGCCGACATTGGATCGCCGAGAGGTTAATACGAACACTGGGCGGGGGGCGAGCTTAAGCGCCATATAGAGTCCGGCCAGACCGGCACCGACCACGAGAACAGCGCCGGGTGGCAATCGCCGTGTTTCCAGATTAGCGCTCATATGCGCGGGGCTTTGCTATAAAATACTGTCATGATTAAGCCCGTAACATTGGTTGCCGAAACATCATGTTTTAATCTAGGAAGGGAAAATGGCAAGTATAAGACATATTTGGTGCTTTATAAGATATCGGAAAATCCGAGAGGCACGGAAAGGTTCTGTGACTGAAAGCAGATCGCTTTAAATAATGTGCCCATTTGCTCGGGGCTAGTGAGGCGCTCCATTTGCCGAGCGAGAACGGTTTTGGAATCCGGTTTCGCGCGGGCGAGTGTGACAGCGCGAATTTCAAGGCCGAGTTTGGATAGGAATGCATTTTGCGGAACCGTATCGGTGACAGGCAAAGACAAGGACTGCGCCATCTCTTGCAAAGCGGAAAAGTCCACGCGCGCGGTCAAGTCGGTATTTCCGGGATCAGAGAAAACGCCGACTTTTTCATGGCGTTTTAGCGCTTGCAGCGTGTCGCCAAATTCAGTGTTTTCCGGGCCATAATCAATGAATAAGGCGCGGCCCGGCGCGCGTTCAAACCGGTCTTTGATAAGATCAAGAATTTGGTGAGCGGTGGCGCAGACTTCGATTAGTTCATCATTTTTGGCGTCTTTCTGCGCGGATGGGAGCGACGCTTGCACAGTTTGACTAATGGGGGCCGGAGAGATAGCAAATGCGAGCGCTTTTTTGTCATCATCCCACGTCACAATGCGCTCATGCCATCCGGCAGCGCCAGCAAACCTGTCTTTTTGGATGAATTGGCGAACGGGTAGACAGTCTAGAAATTCATTGCCGATGATAATGCAGGGGCCATCGGGTATACCCGACAGATCTGTAGCCCACGCGATCGGCACGCCGGCATGGGCCAGCGTTGCGGCTTGTACAGCCTCAAGGGCTGCGCTGGCTTCAATCAGGTGCACATGGATTGCTGCGAGGAAATCCGGGGCAAGTCGGGCGGCGCGGAGCATATCGCTCATCATAATGCCGCGCCCCGGCCCAAGTTCGATCAAGTGCACACGTTTTGGCGAGCCCATATCCTGCCAGCACTGTATGGCCCATAAGCCCAAAACCTCGCCAAACATTTGCGAGATCTCTGGCGCGGTAATGAAGTCGCCGTCGCTGCCAAGCGGGTCACGGGTCGGGTAATATCCGTCTATCGGATCAAGAAGACACAAGGCTATATATTCAGCCGTGCTTATCGCGCCTTCGCTTTTAATGCGCTCGCTTATGCGCTCGATCATAGACATGGAAATGCTATGATTTCTTAGGTTTTTTTTCAGGCTCAGGCACGCGTTTTGGCGCAACTGGCGGGCGGCGGGCAGCCCAAATCACAATGCATAATCCGATGACGACCATAGGAATAGAATAGCTCATGCCGCGCGTCAGGGGGCCAAATTGTTCGATCCCCACGTCGGGCCGTCTAAAAAATTCCACAAAAATACGGAAAATACCGTAAAGCAGGAAAAACAGGCCAGCGCAAATTCCAGGGCGGGTCAGTGCTTTTTTGTAATGCACAGCAAGATTGATAATCACAAAAATCGCAATACCTTCAAGCGCCGCTTCGTAAAGTTGGCTTGGATGACGGGGCACCCAGTCAACTTTAGGAAAGATAAACGCCCACGGAACATCTGTTTCCCTGCCCACCAGTTCCTGATTGACGAAATTAGCGAGCCGGACAAAAAAGATGCCCAGCGGCGCGCCAATAGCGGCAATATCAGCGGCCCGCCAAAGGCTGAATTTATGTTTGCGCATGACATACCATGTAGCAACGCAG
>CAYGRF010000137.1:0-6515 GCA_964352275.1 uncultured Caulobacterales bacterium | reverse complement strand
CTATTCCCCTCCCCTTGGCGGGGAGGGGTTAGGGGTGGGGGGCACAATAAAGGAAAAAACAATGACGACATCATACCCGACTTTGCAATTTGGACTCTCGGACGAAACCCAGATGATCCGCGATATGGTGCATAAATTTGCCCAAGAACATATCGCGCCAATCGCTGCCGAGATTGACAGCAGTAATAAATTCCCGCGCCACCTCTGGCCGATGATGGGCGAGCTGGGCTTGCACGGCATAACCGTATCCGAAGAGGACGGCGGCACGGGTCTGGGTTATCTCGATCACACCATTGCGATTGAAGAGATTAGCCGCGCATCGGCTTCTGTGGGCCTGTCTTACGGAGCCCATTCCAATCTGTGCATCAATCAGCTTCGCCGCTGGGGCAATGCCGAGCAAAAGGCGAAATACCTACCCAAATTGATGACCGGCGAACATGTGGGCTCGCTCGCCATGAGTGAGCCGAGCGCGGGGTCAGATGTGGTCTCCATGAAACTGAAAGCCGAAAGCGCGCAAGGCGGATATTTGCTTAACGGTAATAAAATGTGGATCACCAACGCGCCAGAAGCCAACGTCTTGTTTGTCTATGCCAAAACTGACCCAAGCGGCGGCTCCAAAGGTATCTCAGTCTTTATCATCACGCCGGATATGGACGGGTTTTCAACGGCGCAAAAGCTCGACAAGCTCGGGATGCGCGGCTCGGATACATGCGAGCTGGTGTTTGAGGATTGTTTTGTCTCGGATGAGAACCTCGTCGGCGACGTTGGCCAAGGCGCGCAAATCCTGATGAGCGGTCTGGATTATGAACGCGTGGTTTTATCGGGTCTTTCCGTTGGCATTATGCAGGCCTGTCTGGATGTGGTTCTGCCCTATATTCATGAGCGTAAACAGTTCGGTAAATCCATTGGCGAGTTCCAATTAATGCAGGGTAAGCTCGCCGATATGTATGTTACGCTATCGACCGCCCGCTCCTATGTTTACGCAGTCGCGGCGGCCTGTGACCGAGGCGAGACAACCCGCAAAGATTCGGCGGGCTGTATTCTTTATGCCGCTGAAAAAGCCACGCAAGTGGCGTCCGATGCGATCCAGATGCTCGGCGGCATGGGCTATATGAACGAATCGCCCACGGGCCGGTTGTGGCGCGATGCCAAGCTGATGGAAATTGGCGCCGGAACGTCGGAAATCCGCCGCTGGCTCATTGGGCGCGAGCTGTTTGGAGAGACGGCTTAGAGCGCGTTTGCGGCCATCAGACCCGCCGACTGAATACCGAAGACTATGTAGGCCATGCACTGCGTCAACGCCATGCGCTTACTGTAACCCACAATAGGGGCGCTAATCCGATGAAATCAGCAATGGCAATTTTTCTCAGCGCGCCTGCAGGCATTCCGGCCCGCACGTAAATGAGTAAAAAGCCAATCATACTGATACACATAATTATGCTCGCTAAGCGGCGACTTGGCAGATCAAAGATGGCATAGAGGGCGGCCAAAAAAACGCCCAAGAACAATAGGCCGCGATGATCAAGCAGTAAGCCGACATCGGCGTCCACAGAAACTCCGTATAATTTCGCCGTAAGCCCCGGCACGATGGCCGATGCCGCTGGCATGATGTGGAGCAACGCTAAGGCTGCCCAGCATAATTTTGTGATGGTTTCCATGTGCTGCCTCCTATAAAATGCACCGAGTGCACTTCTTGTTGAGTTATGCCCAAGGGATTAAAGAGCCTAGGCCCTAAAGCCTAAAGTCAGATTCCGATTGTGCAGGGCATGTGGCAAGACGCGAGGGCTGCCGCATGCCCTCAAACAGCCTAATCCACGGCGGATTTTTTGTCCTTATCTTTATCCCATCCCAGTTTTTTACCAATATTGAGGTCAAATTCCGGCATGGGGTCGTCGCGGGTGGCGTCCACCGCCAGATATGTATCCATCCAGCGCATTAAGCGGTAAGCGTAATCAAGACGGGATGCCGATTTGCGATTACCATGCCCCTCATTCGGATACATGACGAGCCGCACGGGCGTGTCCGTGCGCACTTTCATAGAGCGGTAAAGCTCCATGGATTGGCTCGGGTGGACGCGGGTGTCACGCTCCCCGTGCATGATCAGGGTTGGCGTGGTGGATTTACCGGCATGAAAAATCGGTGAGCGCTCTAAAAGGTTCATCCAATTATCATCCCATGGCCATTTGATAGAGTGGACGAGGTGCATCTCGTTGGGAATGTCGCTGGTGCCGAATTTGGAGATTTGGTTGGAGATACCGACAAATGCGACAGAGGCTGCGAAATGCTCGCTCTGCGCCGTTGCGCCCCACATTGAGGCGTAGCCGCCATATGAGCCGCCGGTTATGCCGACGCGGTCTTCATCGGCGATTCCGGCTTTGACAACGGCTTTGACGCCGTCGACGAGGTCATTAAATTCTTTCCCGGCATAATCATTTTGATGCTCTTTTGCGAACGCCACGCCGCGTCCGGTGGAGCCGCGGTAATTGGGATAGAAAACGGCGTAGCCATCTCCAGCCCCGAATTGCCCTGCAAGGGAGTAAGCGGTCATCCACCCATCAGAATAGTGCGCTTCCGGCCCGCCGTGTACGGTCAGGATGAGGGGCCAGCCGCCAGCGGGTTTTTCGCCCATTGGCGTGATCAGCAGACCTTCAATATTGCGCCCGTCCCGGGCCGTATATGTGAAGGTGGTTTGCGGCGCGAGGGTAATGTCCTCCAGCCAGCTATTGATGTTTGTCAGTTTTTTGACGCTGCCGCGGTAAGAAGCAAATACTTCGTTTGGATGGGCGGGGCTATCAGCGGTGAAGAAAAGCTTGCCAGACTTTCCGACTTCTACATTGCGGACAACGATGTCGTCCGGCGTTGCGTATGTTCGTTTTTCATTACCAGACAAATCATAGGCAACCAATGCGCTCTCAACGCCGCGGTGAGCCACAGTCAGGATAGAGCTGGAGTCGAGCCACTCGACGTCAACAACATGCTGCAAAGCGTCAGGCGTGAGCTGCGTAAAGCGGCCATCGGCGAGGCTTGCGACCATAAGGACACCGTCGGATGTGTCGCTAATGTCCGTGCCCGCTTGAAAGGCGATGCGTTGACTATTGGGCGAAATCACGAAGCTTCCGAGCTTTCCGGGCGTTTTGACCTCGGCCTGAACAGTGCCTGTTGCGGGGTCAATTACGTGAAGGCGGCTTTTCATCAAGACGTCATCAACCAGAGCCGTTGGCACGGCCGCGACGACCAGCTTTTGGCCATTGGGAGATAATTCCAAACCTGTGACGTGTTTGTCACTGTAAAGCTTTTTGGCCTTTTCGTCCTCGCCGCCAAGAGAGACTGACCACGCCGCGGCCATGTCAATATTCTCTTCATAAGCGTAAGCGGCAAAGCCTTTTTTGGTCAGTTTGCTTTTGTCTTCGTCTTTCTCTTTGGCGACAAAGTAGAGAGTTTTGCCATCCGGCGATATTTCATAATCGCCTATAGTAGTCTCGTGCTGAAAAACTTTTTTGGCTTCACCGCCGCTCAGAGACATCGCATAGAGACCATTGGTTTTATCGTCGCCGCGTGTGGTCAGAAAATAGATGGTTTTACCGTCCGGGCTGAAGCTTGGTCGGCTGATACTGCCCTGACCTGTGGTAAATAAAACCGGGTCTGCGCCCGCGCCCATGATGTATAGCTGACTGTTCGAAGAACCATTTTTCTCGCCCGCAAACAGGTTGGGATATTTTGAAACCGTATAGGCAATCGTTTCGCCGTCCGGCGCGACTGTCAGGTTTCCAGCGTTTTGGATCTTTGCAATGTCTTCGATTTCCATAGGCGCTGCCAAAGCTGGCGCAGCCGCGAGTGCTAAAACAGATACAAAACTGGCAAGAGTGATTAGGGTCTTCATGGCATGTCCTTCAAAGGCTATAATAGGCTGGCAAACGCGCCGCGCCTAAAATTATCCAGTGCTTTTATGCAAAAACCGGCGGCCTTACAATGTGCCATTGATGTTACGTGATAAACTTCATGTGATGACTATCGTTTGTCCTGAGCTTAGACCTGGGCTAAATACACAGTCTGCGTGAACGGTTTGTCTTGTAGCGGGTTGTGGAATGTTACAGGCTCGGCCCAGGCTGCGCTGAATATGGTTTCTAGGCGGGCGAGAAATGCGGCGTCGGCCCGTGCGTCAGACCAAAGCCCCATAATGCCGCCGGGCCGAAGATGCGCGGCAAGCTTTCGCAGTCCGGCCTCACTGTAAAAACTCCCGCTGCGCGCATCCAGAAGCCAGTCGGGAGTATGGTCAATATCAATCAGGATAGCGTCAAATTTCCGTCTCGGGTTTGCATCGTCAAACCCGCTCTTGGATTCGGCTTTGGCAAAGAAGTCTCCCACGGCCACAGTGCAGCGCGGGTCATCTTTCAGCGGCGGGTCGAGCGGGAGCAATCCGTTCGCATGCCAATCTGCCACGGCCTCAAGAAACTCGACGACAATCAGAGAACCGACATTGACGTCTTCGAGCACGGCGGCGGCCGTGTAGCCAAGCCCCAAACCGCCGACGACCACATCCCATGGCGGCTTAGTGTCTCCGGCGGCTAGTTTGGCGAGGCCAAGCTTGGCAAGCGCGATTTCCGACGCGGTAAAGAGGCTCGACATTAAATGTTCTTCGCCGAGAATGATCTCGAAGACATCAACATCTAATGCGAGTAAGCGCCGCCGCCTTAGGCTAATCGGCCCTATGGGTGTGTCGCGGTAATCGAGTTCTTCAAAAAGACGGCTCATGAAGCATCTTTACAGGGTATGAGCCTGATCACGAAGTGAAAATAGCTTGAATCCTGACTAGAAGCTAGCATATTGGCTCTTGCAATCCCCGGAATAGAGCTTATATGCAGCTCATCGATATTCGGCCAAACAATACGGCTTTTTACCAATCTGTTTTAGACACTTTGGCAACTGCGTTTTTTTTCTCCCATAATTCGACACACCGCAGGTTCCATGTTGGGATCCGCAATTTTATGACGTGAAAGGAAAAACACCATGTCAGATATGAAAACAGGTACTGTAAAGTTCTTTAATTCAACCAAAGGCTTCGGCTTTATTCAGCCTGAGTCCGGTGATGATGTATTTGTACACATCACAGCGCTTGAGCGTGCTGGCCTTAGCGGCTTGAACGAAGGCGACAAAGTCCAGTTCAATACAGCCAAAGATCAGCGTTCAGGCAAAACTGCCGTTGACGCCATCTCTATGGCATAACTGGATTTCCAGTTTGGCCCTTACGGGCTATTCGCCCGCCCTGCATCCGTGCAGGGCGGGTTTTTTATGGGGAAAACACTGTTTCGGGGCCAATGGCTGCGAAAGCATTTCCGCAGTTGAAAAACCGGGCACCGCACGCCATATACAACCATGATTGAAAATCCTGTCTTTTGGGTCTGTGCTGCGTTTGCTGTTCTAATCACCGGCATTTCTAAAGGCGGAATGGGCGGCATGGCTGTGTTTGCGGTTCCGCTTATGGCGTTGACAATTTCGCCCATTCAGGCCGCTGGTATCATGCTGCCAATTTTGATTGTGATGGACGTGTTTACGGTCTCGGCTTACCGCAAGCACTGGGATAAAAAACTGATTTTTCTGATGCTGCCCTTCGCTGTGGCAGGGATCATTCTGGGCGGGTTTTTAGCCCGCTATGTGACTGAGGATTTTGTTCGTATTTGTGTGGGCGTTATTGCGCTGATATTTGTGGCCTATTCTGTACTGAAACCTGCCGCAGATGGCGGGTTTATTCGGGGGAATAAAATCGTCGCAGCGGTTTGCGGCATGCTTGCCGGATTTACGAGCTTTTTAGCCCATGCGGGCGGCCCGCCGTTTAAAATTTACGCCTTACCACAAGGGCTGTCGCCACGCATATTTGCGGGTTCCGCAGCGATATTTTTTGCTGTGGTGAATATGGTCAAACTCCTGCCTTACGGACTATTAGGGCAGCTTAGCCCGGAAAACTTGAAAACATCCCTTGTTTTGGTGCCCCTTGCGCCGTTTGGTGTTTGGATCGGTGTCTGGCTGGTCAAACGGATTGATCCGGTGATATTCTATCGGATCATGTATAGTCTTTTAGCCATCGTGGGCTTTAAACTTTTGTGGGACGGCATGATGTAAGCGCGAAGCGCTTAAAAATGCGGTCAAAAAAACATAAATTATATTATTATTGTGATAAATTATATGAATAGCGCACATTTATTGAAAGTGTGGCGTCGTCGTGAAATTTTGGCTCAAAATTGTACAAAAATGATACGATTTCGCGGCTGGGATGTGACAGCAAAACCCGACTAGCCTGACAAGGGCGCAATGATAAGGCTCTATAGCCGCCGGTCCGTCTCCAATAAGGGAAGTTCAGAGCTAGCTTTCGCATAGTAGGTTAAACTTCGCTGGATTATGGACTTTTATTAATCTTTTTTTCATGGAGCGTGAAAGTCTGGCACGAAGCTTGCTGTGTAAGACACGCTATTTGTAAATGGACATGCTTGGGGCGGGTCCGGCAACTTTGAAAAGAGAGT
>CAYGRF010000136.1:0-6560 GCA_964352275.1 uncultured Caulobacterales bacterium | reverse complement strand
AAACCAATAATCTGCGGGCCTTGAGCAATAGCGACTGCGAGGAGAAATGCGGCTAAAAACAGGTTTGCACGCTGTTCTGTCTTTCGCAGGGCAAGCATAATAGATGCCATAAACAGAGGCACACATATAGAAAAGATCAACGCCGCGCGCCAACCGATCACAATATTTGAGGTATCACCCATAAATCCAGCTATGCGGAATTTTCTCTATTTCTACAAGTCAAGCCTCTTCAATCCTTCGATATGGATTTTTGGATTTATAGAATGCGCCAAGCGGCAGGTTTGCTCTCATTATTGTGTCTTCCTGCGGGCTTAAACTGTGATATGATGCGCGCATGGTAACACTTTGGCGGCATATCGCGCTCTGTCTTGCATCTTCGGCTTTATTGTTCGGGTGCGCGGCAACGCCGATAGGTCATTCCGCAGCGCCTAAGCAGAGCCTGAGCAAAACCCTCAAAAGCGACCAGATTATTTCTTTGCCCTATCAAATTTACGGCAATGGTGTGTTTGTTGTCAGCATGCGCACGGATGATGGGCTTGTGCTGCCATTTGCTATTGATACAGGCGCAACACAGTCTGCCCTCTATCGATCGACAGTGCGCAGACTTAATTTGAAAATCGGTGATAATGCCAAAGTGAAAGTGCACGGCATGAATGATACTGGCCACCGGCCAATAGCGATTGTGCCGCGTCTATATATGGGTTCGCACATTTTAACGGACACGCCCATGGCAGTTTTGAAAGACCGGATTGATCCTGTGGATACGGCCATCCGTCTTACCGGTCTTCTTGGTATGGATATTATGGACGGGTTTCGTATTTATGTGGATGCGGATGCCAAGACATTCAATTTCATTCCGCGCACCATTCCAGAGCCGCGTATTCCGGGGGGGTGGCAGACGGTCAATCTGTATGAAAATCCGTTTATTGATAACACACATAATTTACATTTTATGCAAATCCGCGTCGGCAATCATCTTCTGCCGGCGTTGCTGGATACGGGTTCTGAGCAAAACCTTATGAGTTGGAGCGTTTCAAAATTTCCGCAGCTCCGCCGGGCCCGCAAACGGCTCTATGAAAAATGGGTGATTGAAGGCGCTGTGGGTAGTTTTGACCCGCGCTATTTGATCACGACTAAGAATATCCGCAGCGGCCAAAAATACTGGGATGAGAGTGAATTTATCGTCATGGATTTTGACGGTCTGGATATTTTGGGCGTCAATGACCAGCCGTTTTTAATTGCCGGATCGCCTATGCTGGCGGAGCAGACTTTTTATCTGGATTTTGCGGAAAATATTATCCGCTTTAAACCGGGCCTTGTGACTCGCCGGGCGCGGTCTTTAACTAATGCGGCGACAGTTTACCGAGAGCGCGATACAGCGCAATAGCCTGCTTATTCATATATACGTCTGCACCTCTGCCCAAGACGCGTGAGCAATTCGTAATTGATGGTGTTCATGGCGCTGGCGTCCTGCGTTAAATGCTCGCCGCGCATTTCGGCCCAGTCGCCGATGCGCGGCGGTTTTCTAAGCCCGCTTATATCTACTGTCGTCATATCCATGCTGACCCGGCCAACAATCGGTACGCGCTGGCCTTTGATTGTCGCAAAATGCGCCTTACCGGAACCTGTGCCGCTTGCAGCGACAGGAATGCCGTCAGCATAGCCTGCGCCGACGGTCGCAATCGTCATGTCTTTCGAGGCTTTGAAGGCCGCGTTATAACCCACCGTTTCGCCCGCTTTGATGGTACGAATTTGGAGAACAGCCGCCATCAGGTTGATCACAGTTTCCGTACTTTCTTGCTCTGGCGTTGTTGTGGCATGCCCGCCGTAAAGGCCGATGCCGGGCCGCACCATTTGAAAATGATATTTCTTACCCAAATAAATCCCGGCCGTGTTGGCAAGGCTCATTGGGCCAATCGGGAGCCGTCCTGACAAGCGTTTAAACTTTGAAAGTTGCTCGCCATTCATAGGGTGAGCGCTATCCGGCGCGCACGCCAGATGGCTCATGACAAATTCATAATTGATACCGTCTCGCAGCGGTTTGTTTTTCGCAAATGTCTCAAATTCGCTCTCAGAAAACCCAAGCCGGTTCATGCCCGTGTCGATATGGATGGCAGAATAGGGCGCGGACTTCACGCTGGAAATCGCATCGGCCCACATTCGGGCTTGAACCAGTGAATTGATCACGGGCTTGAGGCGCGCCCCGAAAAAAAGCGTAAGATCGCGCGGAGCCGGGCCATTTAAAACATAAATGCTCGCATTTTCCCCAATGGCTGCGCGCAGTAATTTCCCTTCTCCGGCGGTGGCGACAAGGAAGTTGCGGCACCCCGCACCGTAGAGGGCTTTGCCAACTCGGTCCGCGCCCAGGCCGTAAGCATCCGCTTTGACGCTGGCAGCGATTTTGACGCTCCCGCCAACCTTTTTCTGAAGCTCCAGATAGTTTTGCTTGACCGCGTTTAGATTGATTTTAAGTGCCGGACGGGTGGAGAAATTCGGGCCAAGATCGCTCACGAATAGCCGCCGTCGCCATATTGGTCTTCTTGAGCGAGGTTACCGAATTTAGTGATATTGGCGTTAAAGGACAGCTTAATCGTGCCGATGGGCCCGTGGCGTTGTTTGCCGACAATGACTTCGGCTTTGCCCATCAACCGGTCCATATCTTCCTGCCATTTAAGATGGTCTTCTGTGCCTTCGCTGGGCTCTGTTCGGGCTTTGTAATATTCTTCCCGAAACACGAACATCACCACATCGGCATCTTGTTCAATCGAGCCGGATTCGCGCAAATCTGAGAGTTGCGGTCGTTTATCATCACGGGCTTCCACTTGCCGGGAAAGCTGGGCGAGCGCAAGCACCGGAATATCCAGTTCTTTCGCCAGCGCTTTTAAACCTTGCGTGATGGCGCTGACCTCTTGGACGCGGCCATCGCTCGCCTTCATCGCTTTGCCGCCTGTGAGCAGCTGTAGATAGTCAACCACGATCATGTCGAGGCCGGTCATACGTTTTAAGCGGCGCGCGCGGGCGGATAATTGTCCAATAGATATGCCGCCCGTATCGTCAATATGCAGCGGAATATTGCTAATCTCATCGGCGCTGTCGCGCACCAGCTCATATTCCTCCGCTGTAATATCGCCGCGCCGGATTTTGTGGGACGGCACGCCGGATTGTTCCGCCAATATACGCGTGGCGAGCTGTTCGGATGACATCTCAAGGCTGAAAAACCCGACCCGCGCTCCGTCTGCGGCTTTGGATACACCGGTTTCTGTTTTTTCTTCTTTAAACTTTTTAGCCGCATAAAAGGCGATATTGGTGGCCAGCGCGGTTTTCCCCATTGAGGGTCGCCCCGCCAGAATAATCAAATCCGAGCGGTGAAACCCGCCAAGCTGACGGTCCATATCAACCAAGCCGGTCGCCGTGCCTGACAGATTCCCGTCGCGGGAATATGCGGCAGAGGCCATCTCAATGGACTTGATCATGGCCTGTTTAAAGGTTTGAAATCCGCCTTGCACCGCGCCAACCTCAGCGAGGCTATATAGCTGGCTTTCGGCTTCGGTGATTTGCTCGCGGGCGTCCTGTTCACTATCGGGATCGGCGGCTACTTTTGAAATATCGCCGCCGAGGCGGATAAGCTCGCGGCGCATAGCCAGATCAAAGATCATTTTGGCATATTCCGGCGCGGCAGCACCAGAGGGGGCATGCATCAGCAAATTGGCTAAATATTCTTCGCCGCCAATATCGACAAGCGTCTCGTCCTGCGAAAACCGGTTTTTCAGAACGATGGCATCCGCGAGCTTGCCGACCTCTATGAGCCGGGCGGCGGTCTCATATATACGGACATGGACGGGATTGTAAAAATGCTTGGCTTCGACAATTGCGCTGACGCGGTGATAAATTTCATTGTCATAGAGAAGCGCGCCGAGCAGTGCCTGCTCTGCCGGGTCGCTGTGCGGAAGGGTTTCTTGGGCGGTGCCAAGGCCGCCTGCAGTATCAGAAATAAAAGCCATTGCGCTACATAGCATATAAACGCGCAGCATGGGGAGACAATAAGTCGGTGTTTCTGTGGAAATGTACACTTAAAAAACAGGGACGCTGTCTCTCAAAGGGCTTTTCACACCGGCTTTGACGAAAGATTAACCATCCTGCCTTTAGTGTTGGGTTAATTAGGACAAATTCTCGACTAGGAGGGACAGATGCCCCGCACTCGAATTTTCATGCTGACGATGGCTGCAAGCTTATGCGTCTTAAACGCTAATGCGCAAACAGAAGCACCTGAGACCGAGGCAGCAGCCGAAAAAACCATAACGGAAAAGCAAGCGTCGGAAGCGAAATTTATCCGCGCGCAATTTGTGCGCCCCGGCGATGTCAGCCCGGCAGAATATGCACGCCTGCTCAAAGAAGCGGAACGTATACGCGCCTATCAGGCCGCTCAGGCTCCTGCCGGCTCTCAAGTCATCTATAATGCGGCGAGCCAAAACCAAGGCTATATCCAGGCACAAACCCAGCAGCAAACCCAACAGCAAACACTGGTGCAGACCTATCAAAATCCTGCTCAGCAACAGCCTCAGGTTCAAACCTTTGCTCCGGCGCAAACGGTCACGCCGCCGCAAAGCTACGCCGATTATATGGCCTCACGCGGCCAGCAGGTCGTGCAGTCGCAAGCCCAGCAGCAATCCGTTTACGTACAGCAGCAGCCTGTATTTGTGCAGCAACAGGTTCAGCCCCGCACTGTACAAAACTTCCAAGTCCAAAACCCCAACGCTGTGACTTACGCCGCTATGCCGAACGTCATGGGCCCGGCAAGCGCGGGCACTCCGGGGACACAATTTGTGGCCGCGCAATACGGACATGCGGTCATCAAAGGCGATACGCTCTATAATATATCCAAGCGCTACGGCGTGAAGCTCAATGCGCTTAAACAGGCGAACGGCCTAACGGGCGATATCATCAGCATCGGTCAGACATTGGTCATCCCCGGCGCAATGGCGACGCAAGTGCCTGTGACCTATCAATATCAGGTACCTGCTCCGCAGCAGCCAACGCAAATCTATCAGCGCACGCAAACATCGCCGCAGCTCTATATTCAGCAGCCGCAACCGGCTCAGCAGCGAACATCCGTGCAGCAGCAGACCTATAATCCTGTCACGGGCTATACGCGTACAATTGCTACAACTCCATCGGGCACCAGTTTTATCCGCTCCGTTCAAGCGGTTCCGCCCAGCGGACTGTATGCGGTTCTGCCAAAAGACACGCTCTACAGCATTGCAAAATTTGCGTGCGTTCGCCCCGAAGAGGTTGCCCGGATTAACGGGATTTCAAACGCGGCAACGCTGCAGCCTGGTCAAAAACTGACCATGCCTGCGGGACATTGTTTATAGAGTTTGAATTACCCCGTCAGCGGGTAATTTGCTTCTTGCCTATAGATATTCGGCCCATTTTTGGTTGGCCAGCTTGAATAAAGCCCAAACTCATCAACGAGAAACGGCCCGGCTTCGTAATGGGCGAGCCGTTTTTCAAACGCCACAATTCGCGGGATGTTTGGCGGACGCTTTAAATAAGCAAGCGTGATATGCGGCTTAAAGGACCGTGTTTCCATCTCAATCTTTGCATAGCGCGCCGCGCGGCGGCAATGTTTGTAAAGCTGGGTCAGTTCCGGGGAGGGGACAACCCCGATCCAGATCGCGTGAGGTTCGCTGGAGCCAAAATGGCCTGCGCCGTATAGCTTGACGTCAAATCCGGTCATTTTCACCCGCGCCAGTTCTGTATCGAGCATTTCTGCCTTCTCGGCGTCAACCGCTCCGAAATATCCGAGAGTCAAATGTAGCTTATCGGCTGATGACCATTTGGCGCCCGCAACTCCGCGTTGCAGACGGGTCAGGCCGCGAATGATTTTCTCATTCGGGCGAATAGCGGCAAAGAGTTTCATAACAGAGTTGTTTACGGGCTAAAATTTAAGAACGGGCGCCTTAAGAACGGGCGCCTATGGAGACGGGCTGCGGTAAACCTTTTGGATGCGGGTTGCCGCTTTCTCCATGTCGCGGGTCCAGGTGATTGCATGCGCGTCGATATTTTCCTTGAGCTGCGCCGTAGTTGTTGCGCCAATAATGCTGCTGGTGACAAAGGGACGGCTTTCCACAAACTTAAGCGCAAACTGCGTTGGCGTAATACCGAGATCTTTCGCCGCGTCAAGGCAGGCATTAACCGCGTCTACGCCGCCGTCATTTTCATAGCGGGCCAAAAACTGTCCAAACAGGTCTTTGCGGGAATTTTTCGGGACGCCGTTTCTGTATTTCCCGCTTAGATAGCCTTGCGCCAGCGGTGAGTATGCTAGAAGGCCGACCTGCTCCCGCATAGCGACCTCGGCCTGGGCGTAATCAAACCGGCGATTGACGAGATTATAGGCGTTTTGAATGGATACCATACGGGGCTTGTTTTCTGCTTTTGCAATATCGAGAAATTTCATGGTCCCCCACGCGGACTCGTTGGAGAGGCCGATATGCCGGATATTGCCTTTGTCCACATGCCGGGCGAGCGCGCCGAGTATGTCTTCGAGCGGCACCATATCG
>CAYGRF010000135.1:0-6709 GCA_964352275.1 uncultured Caulobacterales bacterium | reverse complement strand
AAACCAAAAGGGAATCCAAAAAAACGATTCTACGTTCAATCATTACGCTCTAGGCATTCAGTCCGGGCGCGTGCTTGATCAGACCCTGAATCATTTAGGGTTTGACGCGCGGGTAATTGGCGAAAAATCCGGACTTGATAATAAAGCTCCGCCTCTGCCTCACAGTCAACAGTCCGGACCGAAAGGTCATGTGAACACGGAGGCCTTAGCGGCGTTGACTTTGTTGATTGAGTCGACAGATGACGGCATTATCTCTGATAAGCAATGGTCGGATTTTGTCAATTCTCTGGACGAGGACGGGGTCGACACGTCCCGCCCGATCATCGATCTCTCGCTTTAGGCCGCTTTTATACCGCGACTTTACCCGCAATGTGCGGATGGGCCTCATAGCCTTTGATCGCTATATCATCATAGGTAAAGTCAAAAATATCCGTGATTTCCGGGTTGAGTTCCAGCGTGGGTAGGGGTTTCGGCTCGCGGGACAATTGCTTTTTCACTTGATCAAAATGATTGCTGTAAATATGGGCGTCGCCAAAGGTGTGGACGAAATCGCCGGGCTTGAGGCCGCAAACTTGAGCCATCATATGGGTGAGCAGGGCGTATGAGGCGATATTAAACGGGACGCCGAGGAATATATCGGCGCTGCGTTGGTATAGCTGGCAGGACAGGCGTCCATCCGCCACATGGAACTGAAACAGGCAGTGACAGGGCGGCAGGGCCATATCATCCACATCTGCCGGGTTCCATGCGCTCACGATATGCCGCCGGGAATAAGGATTGGTTTTTATCGCGCTGATGACATTGACGACCTGATCGATCACAGCGCCGTCAGGGCCTTCCCAGCGCCGCCATTGCTTGCCGTATACCGGGCCAAGATCGCCGTTCTCATCGGCCCATTCATCCCAAATCCGAACCTTATTATCGGATAAATATTTGATGTTGGTATCGCCCGCGAGGAACCAGATCAGTTCATGAATAATCGAGCGTTTATGTAGTTTCTTGGTTGTGACCATGGGGAAACCATCAGTCAGATTAAACCGCATTTGATAGCCGAAAACGCCGCGTGTACCCGTTCCGGTTCTATCCATCCGGTCAATGCCCGTGTCCATAACATGGGATAAAAGGTCAAGATATTGCTGCATAACGCTATCTCTAGTCTATTTGGGGCGATTCGCTAGCGTTTCTGCGTGTTTTAAAATATGGAGGGCTTGTAATCTTTCTTGAGAATAGCTACATACATATCGTTAAACAATAAGGACTGATCATGGATAGACTCGTATACGACCGCGAAATTTTGGAAATGGCGGCTTCACTGAATGATGCCGATCGGCAAAAATTTGTGACCATCCTGCAAGCCGAAACGCAAAACCCGGTCGCGCTTTATGGCTGGAATGTTTGGCTGGGATGGCTGGGCGTTGATCGTTTTATTGTGGGTGATTTCCTTTTAGGTGTCCTGAAACTGATCACGCTGGGCGGTCTGGGAATATGGCAGATTGTCGATTGCTTCTTGATCGGCAACCGGACGCGGGACAAAAATATCGAGAAAGCCCGTTATATTTATGACCGTATTGAACGCCGTGCTGCGTTTGATTAGAGTTTGTCGACCACAGCCAGCATAGCGTCGAGCGCGCCGCCGCCGAGGCGCGCGCAACGCTCGGGTGACCATCCAAATACCTCATCCGGCAGATTTGCATTGTCCTTAAACGGCATTTCCAGCGTCATCGCGAGACAATCATAGGTATGCGCCGTATAGTTCGTGCACATGGATAGGTTGCCTGTTCCTGGAGTAGAGACCGGGTAGCCTATTTTGGTTTGGAAATCAGGCGAGGCGGTTTCATAGGCGGCGAGAAATGCAGCTTGATTAGACGCCTGTTTCTCTGTGAAATTCGGAATGCCTTCTGCGCCTGCTATAAAATTATAGGGCAGGGCTTCATCACCGTGAACGTCGAGGCATAAATGAGGCGGCGCTTCATTCATGGCCGCTATGGTGTGGTAGACTTCCGGACTGGATTGTAGGCTCGCCTTGTTCCATTCACGGTTCAAATTGGCTCCGGCATAATTGGTGCGCAGATTACCCCGAAAGCCGCCGTCCGGGTTCATATTCGGAATAATATGGAGCGTAGCTTTGCTGCGCAAAACGCGCGCAATGGGGTCATCATCATCAAGCAAACGCGCGAGAAACCCTTCTATCCACCACTCCGCCATGGTTTCGCCGGGATGCTGGCGGGCAATCACCCATATGGTTTTATCGCCCGAGCCGATGGTCAGGCAATCCATGTCTTGGCCTTCAACGCTTTGCCCCAATACCCGCAAGGAGACATCGGGATGCGCGGTGCATTCTGCGATCATATCTGCGTGGCGTTCCATGGAGTAAGGCGCGAAATAGGCGTAATAAATACTATCCACTTCGGGCGTATGAGAAATGATCAATTGCCCCTTTTCAAAAAGTGTGTCGACCCGGAACCAGGTTTCCCGGTCATAGGATGCACACGCGCGGTAATTTTCCCATCCGCCTTTAAAGGCCGCATCTTTCGCATTTTCGATAACCATGCGGCAGGGCGTGTTTTTCGCGCCCGTCTGGCGGTAATAGAACCATTGAAAATAGTCGGACGCATTATCGGGCCGGATCGCGAGGCGAATATGGCTTGGCGTCTTGGCGTCATGGACGATGATATTACCGCCGTCAAAGGCTGATGTGATGGTAATGTTCGTCATATTCTGTCTTTCTATTCAGGTTCAATGATGTTTAGTCGAGTGCCGTATGAAATTCAAATCTTATAATAAAGTCTTGATACTATTTACGTTTTTGCCGTCGCGAAATCATCATCAGCGCTTGCGGCGGCAATAATAGCGCCGGGAATTTCAGGAGCGGTCAGGCCGATCCAAAACACCCGCCAATCGCCGCTAATTTGCATTCCGCCGCACTGTTTCATATACCAGTCTGAAAATGGATTGTCCCGCCGGGACCGCCAGAAAAATGCGGGTACATCGCGGCATACCACATCCCATATATCGCGCGCGAGGCCCTCGCCTTGGGCTGCGCTGGATACCCAAAACTTGGATAGGTATGGCAGCCCGGCAAGGCGCGTTAAAATAGCCCCGCCACGATAATCATGATCAATAAACACATGCTGGACGGGACGGCTTAAAAAATCTGTCTTGAGGCTTTTGCCAAAGGCTGCATCAATGGATGTTTTTAAGGCGGTCTCATCCAGTGTTTCTAGTGTCTCTGAGGCTACGATTTTCGCGCCTTTGCGAATGAGCGTACCTGAGCCTTTGGTAGTAAATAATTCCGCGAGCAGATTGAGCGGAGAGGCAATAACGTAGACGCATTTATGGGTAAAGCTTCCAGCCATATCCACGACTGTACTCATAAACCGTGATTGTCCGGGGGTAAGTGCGTCGATGTCTATCATCGATTGGGCATTGTCTATATTCACCACGGGAACGCGCCGGCCGCCAAGGCTAATCCCGCCGGAGGGCTGGAGGAATATAATTTTGGAGGGTTTAAGGTCTTTGGCGAGCGCTTTCAGGCCGTAGCGCTCACCCGCTTCGGTCAACTCCAATATCGGAATTTGTCCGTCCCGCGTTCGGCTGCGCACTTCCGGTATAAGCCCGTATGAGGCTGTATTGAGTTTGGCCGTGCGCACTGAGACGGCTTGCAGCTCTTTGGATAGGCGCTGGGACTGAAACTTGACGCTGGTGCGGTCATCATCAAGCGCGCCGACCAGCAGAACAGGACAAAGGCCGAGATCGTAAAGTATACGGATATTGCTGATAAGCGCTTCCAAAAGCGGGTTCTTAAGACAGCGCGGATCGAGCACAATCAGGGCAAAGCGTTCCGGGTCTTGCGCGGCGAACAGGTCTGCGTAAAACTTGGCCTCATTGACCGCCCCCACAGCGGATAGGGAGCGCAAAACCGTGTCTCTGATGCGCTGGTTTTCAGGCATCAAGCTGTCCAGAAACGGCGCGTGCGTAAACCTCAATCGCGGCTGAGAGATGTTGCCGCGTGACATATTCATTGGGCTTATGGGCCTGCTCGACATCGCCGGGGCCATAAACAACGCAGTTAATGCCCGCTTCGCTGAGCATAGCGGCCTCTGTCCAATAAGGCAGGTCTACAACATCAAACTGGTCTTGGAAAACCGGCGCAAAAGCATCAACGTCTTTGGATGCAAAAGGGTTGAGCGCTACAATCGTATCGACCCTTGAGCCAGAACTAAGCTTTTCGGCCATGGCGTAAAGCGCGGCGCGCCTGGCGGCGACATCATCACCGGGCGGGGGGCGCATTGAGAGAAGCAGTTCCGCCCTTGTCGGTATGACGTTATAGGCTCCGTCGCTTTTGATCTCCCCAATATTCACACACAGGCCTTTATAGGGAGCATCGCCGAAGGTGATATGGTCTTGGCCGTATTGACCAGCAGCAGACGCGAGTTTTGCGGCCTCTAACAAGGGGGCTTCGGTGTGATCGGCTAAAGATGAATGTCCGCCTGCGCCTGAAAATTTCGCGGAAATAGCCAGCATGCCCCGGTGCCGCCGCCCGGGCTTACAGCCTGTCGGCTCGCACACAATAGCCATCGGCGCGCCGCCTGTATGCCCGCGTGCTATCACGGCGGGCATGACCTCGCTGCCATGTTCTTCGTCACCGGAGAAAAGGATAGCGACGTCTTTTGGTAGCGTTGTTTCCAGCGCGGCCAGTATGCATGCCGCCGCGCCTTTAATATCGCTACTGCCTAGCCCGATAAGACGATCTCCCTCGCGCCGCAACGTCAGCGGATCGCCTGTCCAGCCTGCACCGCTTGGCACTGTATCAATATGGACATTAAGCAGAACATTTGGCGTGCCCCATGATGCCATAACATAAGCACTATCCGTTTTTCCGCGCGACCGGGAGACGGTTTTGCATATCAGCCTGTCAGGATGATGCGCGGCCAGCGCGGTTTTTAAATAATGCGCGCACGCAACCTCATCGCCGGAGCCGTTGCGCGTATCCATCGCGACAAGACGCTCAAGCCAGTTGGCCGCTGTTTCTAGGGTATTCGCGATAGGACTCACTCCGTCACATGATTGATTTTCGAAACCATGCGGGCCCGGCAATGTCAATATGGGCGGATGAGGAATTATAACCTATCAAGTGGCTTATCGTTTCTGCGCCCGTGCCTTTAAATGTTTGGCTCTGATGATTATATACAGATTGATTAACGGTCTAAATATTGGAGGACAGTATGTTTGAAGGCGGACTATTTGGTGTTATCCATTTATTGCTTGCGATCTGGGCGATCGTGAACATCATTCAATCCCGCGCAACCGATCTATCTAAAGTTCTGTGGTCGGCGTTTGTGATTATTTTCCCGCTTATCGGGATTATCGTGTGGTTTTTCTTTGGGCCCCGGACGGGGCGGCGGTAAGTTTACAGCGGCGTTTTGCACAGGGGTCTTGCGCTGCGGTATGTGTCATAATCTGTAAACGGGGTCATTGGGGAAGTTACCGCCAATCGGTGTTTTTTGGCCAAAGCGTTCAGTTTCTGTCCCGTTTGATGCGGGTGAATTTTCAGTCCAGTCAAAGACGACTATGCGGTTGAGGATACGCCATTCATCTCCGCGTTTGACGAACCAATCCACGTACCGCCCTTTCATATCGACGTTCTGCATAATGCCGTCTTCACCGGGCTGTCTTTGAAACGCAGAAAAATAGCTTTCGACTGCGGCTCCATCTTCACGAAATTCAATCAGGATATTATGGATCTGGTGAATGCCGCGTTCAATATGCGGCAAGGTTTTCATGGCCCAATCAATAAAACCTGACGCGCTCCCTTGGTACGGCCCGTGATTGTCGGTGCCGTCAGGCCAATAGGCTGACCTTAAGGCCGCCTCATCCACTCGGTCAATGCCCCGGCAATATCTGTAGAGGCAAGCACGGATGGCCTCACGCGCCACGAGTTCATGCAATTGATTTGGAGTGATATTCGTTTCAACCATAACGCATCATCTTTCTTAACCACCGGTGTTGGGCTAATTAAATCCAGCCTTGAATATCTCTCAAAGCTCGCTGGGCAAAATTGCGTTTTCTAAAACGGGTTTTGTCTTTTCCGCGAATACGCGATCCATCCTCATTTTTGTAAACTAAGCCTTCAATGGGCGGGAAGAGGCCGAAATTAACATTCATGGGCTGAAACTTAGCCTTGGGCCCGTCCATAAACCCTCCGGTGACATGTTCGACTAGAGCTCCGAGCGCTGTTGTTACGGGCGGAGTTTCGCCGCTCTCGCCCTTGGCCTGCGCCGCGGCGAGGCGGCCCGTTATCAGCCCGAGCGCCGCGCTCTCAACATAACCTTCGACGCCCATAATCTGTCCGGCAAAGCGTAAGTCAGGCCGTGAGCTTAGCTGTAAGTGCTTATTGAGGAGCTTTGGGGAATTTATGAATGTATTGCGGTGAATGCCGCCCAGCCGCGCGAACACAGCCTTTTCCAGCCCCGGTATCGTTTTTAAAATCTCGGTCTGCGAGCCATATTTCATTTTTGTCTGGAACCCGACCATATTGTAGAGTGTGCCCAGCGCATTATCCTGCCGGAGCTGTACAATCGCGTGGGCTTTTACCGTCGGGTTATGAGGGTTGGTGAGACCAACAGGTTTCATCGGCCCCCAGCGCAAAGTCTCGACGCCGCGCGACGCCATGACTTCGATGGGAAGGCAGCTTTCAAAATAGGGCGTG
>CAYGRF010000134.1:0-6722 GCA_964352275.1 uncultured Caulobacterales bacterium | reverse complement strand
ACTATTTTAAGGCCGCTAAATATGTACGCAATTAAACGCAAAATGCTCTAGTGCATTTCCTGTTTAGTCATACTCACGAAAGTATCGGAAAATGGGCAAGTAAGGCCCAATTTCCGATTCCGACTTAACTGGAATTGCACTAGATTCACGCACTGGCTGTTTCATCGTACTTGATGACATATCCATAAAATAGCTCAATAAAGCCAGCTTCCGATTTCGGCTAAACCAGCCCTAGAATCTATAGTCTAGCCCAACACTGAGCCGCCGAGGCTGTCCGATTGTGCCCGCACTTCCGTTAGAGATAATCGCGACAGGATATAATTCATCAAGCGCATTGGTCACATCAACAAAAATACGCGCAGGGCCAATCGCATAACTGGCTTGCAAATCCATAGTAAAATAACTACCGACAGCATTAACCGCTAGATTGGCGTCATCACTGAAATAATCATCAGAATAACGAGCAAATGCGCTGAGCTCAATTGCATCTGTTGGCGACCAAATCGCGCCCGCAATAGCCGTCACGCCCGGCGCGCGTTGAAATTCATTGCCATCGGTTAGAGCTCCTGCTGTAGTATTGCTTTGTATTTTCGTGTCGGTCAAACCCAGCCCGGCATTCAAGCGCAGCGTTTTGGAGGCTTGGAAACGTACATCAACCTCGCCGCCAATCGCGCGCGCCTCCGGCGCATTCGAGAAAATATTGGCGAAAAAGTTCGGCCCCACTTCAACCAATGTGGAGAGCTGAAGGTCATTAAAATCCGTATAAAAAACATTGGCGTTGATGCCTAAGCGGCCATCCATGAGGTCACCGCGAAAAAATGCCTCGTAATTCCAAAGAGTCTCTTCCTCAAAAACATCTTGCGAGAACGTCTCAAAATTGAAGGTAAAACCACCCGCATTAAAGCCTTTTTCAGTTTGGAGACCGATACGAACAGTATCTGTTACATCATAGGCCAATTCGGCTTTGGGTAAGAAGGCATCAAACTCACCATCAAAGTTTATGGGAATGCGCGTGAAACCACCCGTTCGGGTCTGTGTATCTTTTTGATAGCGTCCACCTGCCGTTAAAAATAAACGGTCTGAAAGTGCATATGTCCCTTGGGCAAACAGCCCCAGACTGTCCCGATCACCATCAAAACTGCCGCTTCCCAAACCAAATCCCGACAGATCGACATCATCATCATTATCAACATTAGAGATATAGACGCCCGTCAACCCGGTTAAGCGCTCCGTATCCAGTTTCGCGACAAATTCATTGCTAATTTCATCAGAGCTAATTGTGGCTTCACCGGTTCCCACAGGCGCGCGGCGTATGGCTGCACCATCGGAAATGGTAAAGACATTCGTAAAGGATAACGTGTCGTTGGCCTCATACTTAATCGATGCAATCCCCGCTGTTGCGCTGGTGCCAAACACAGCAAAGCTGGGGTTAAAACGGGTAAGGTTTTCAAATGGCGTGTCAATTGTTTCAGATTGCGGGCCTTCCCGGTCAGAATGCGACACGGTTAGAAGCACATCAAGCCCGGGAGCCGCAGACGGGCGGATACCGAGCTTGCCGCGCAAGGACAGGCTCTCGGTTTTAATCAGGCTTTTTGCGCCGAAATTATTGGTTATGCCAAGCGGCGTAAAAAATGTGTCTTGTTCGCGGTAGTCAGCGGATAGACGAAACGCTGCATCACCGTTCCCAATCGGCGCACTGATCACGGCAGAGCCTTGCCGCGTTTCATCATCACCAACAATGCCGCGAACCCGGCCTTCAAATGTCTCAAAATTAGGATCATTGGTTTCGACAAATATTGCGCCAGATATCGCATTGCGGCCCTGCGTTGTTGTCTGCGGCCCACGGAAAATTTCTACGCGTTTAATGTCCCAAGCCGAAGCGCTGGCATAGACAAATTCATTAAAGGAGAGTTGCCGTCCATCCACTTGAATTGTCGTGCGCGGCAGCGCGCCTCCAAAAAACGACTCCACACTGGTCAGAATGCCACTGGTATTAGAGCCGCGTATGGTTGGCCCCTGTCCGTCCGCGCCGCTACTGCTGACATTCGCTGTTTGCTGGTAAATGCGCTCCAGCGTATCCGCACCGGCAAAAGATTCATGCGCTGCACCTGTCGTCTCGACATCACTTGATCCGTTGTTTTTCAGCGTTGTGATTTGGCGCTCGCCGGTCACAATAATTTCGTCTAATTTCAACGTGTCATCCGCAGATTGCGCGAAAGCCGCCGCTGGAAAAGTGGTTGATGCGCTGAGCATAAATATTGTAATGAATTTTCGGCGGAACATAATCTCTCACTGCGTAAAATTTTGCGCTCATCTATCAAAGCTGCCGCGCTGTGTAAATGCGAATGATTTGCATAAATCATTTTATTTTGATACGGGTCAATTTTCAAATTTGTTATACTTTTCCAGTAAACGCTTATGACAATGCTTTATGATTACACATCTCAAGACAGCAACGGCAAACGCCGCGCTATGAGCCGATATTCGCCAAAGCGTTTATTGTGGTTAAGCCTTGGCTTGATCTGCGTTGCCGTGGGCGCAGCGGGTGTGTTCATCCCGCTCTTACCAACAACATCCTTCATGCTGCTCGCCGCATTTGCCTTCGCCCGGTCATCGCCCCGGCTACATAAGTGGCTAACAGACCATAAAATGTTTGGACCGCTTATATCGAATTGGAATGTATACGGCGCAATATCTCGGCCAGCAAAGGCCGCCAGTATGCTCTCGATCATGGTGGTCATCATGGTGTCAATTCTATTGAACCTCCCTCTATGGATACTGATGATCCAAATCCCAGTCCTCGGATGTGTTGCTTTTTTCCTGTTGACACGCCCTGCCCCGCCAGAGATCTGAAACCAGTCTTTACCTTAGCTTTAGTCCGCGCCGTTATGAATGCGCCGCACTGTCTCAGGAAGGTTCTCGCATATCACCCCTGCCATGGTTTCGAGTAGTTTTTGCCGGGGAAAGCTCTTTCGGAATGTTAGGTAGATACGGCGGTAAGCACCCGTATCGTCTAATTTTTCAGCATGGATACCGGGCGTTTCCGCCCAGCCGCTGAGCGCCATAGCAGGCACCAGCGTAATCCCCTGATCCGCCGCCACCATATTCACCAATGTCGCTAGGCTCGTCGCTTGGATCGTCCGCGCCTCCGGCGCAGTGCCAAGTTTGCACACATCCATAGCTTGGTCGCGGAAACAATGCCCTTCGGTTAAAAGCAAAAGCTCATCAACCGGTAAGTCTTGCGTGCGAATGTCAGCTATCATTTTCAGGGCATGGCGCGAGGGGAAAATAACCCAGAAAGGCTCATCATAAAGGCTTATCACATCAAGTTTGGAATGTTCCGGCGGGGTCGCCAATATTGCAGCATCCAGATCGCCACTCAGCAGCGCTTGGTTAAGCCGGTCTGTAATGTCCTCCTGAAAGTGCAAATCAAGTGACGGGAGCGCCTGCCGGCTTTGCCGGACAAAATGCGGCACCAGATAGGGCGCAACCGTCGGAATAAAACCGAGCCGAAATTTACCCGATAATGGATCACGCGACATTTGCGCCGTGTCCCGGATAGCCTCGACAACGGATAAGGCTTCTTCAGCGAGTTTAACAATTTCCCGGCCAACATCGGTAAGCCTCACAGAACGGTTATCCCGCTCAAACAAAGTTACGCCCAGTTCTAATTCCAATTTTTTAATCTGACTGGAAAGCGCGGGCTGGCTCACATGGCATGCCTCTGCTGCATGTCCAAAATGCTCCAAGCGGGCAACAGCTTGTATGTATGTGAGGGCGCGCAAGTTCATAATCAACACTTATCACAATCATGCAAACAATCAATTGTACATATCATGAAGATTCGCCTAGCCAAAGCTATAAGCGGCAAAAGTGAGTCGGTTTTTATACCCACACATCCAAACCGTACGGCATTTACCGCCTAGAATAATCAGTGCTCATATTGAGGAGAATACAATGGATAACAATGCAAACAAATGCCCCGTTATGCACGGTGCGAATAAGAACAAAGCCACAGGCGCAAGCGCTAATCAACATTGGTGGCCGGAGCAGCTTAACCTTAAAATGCTTCACCAAAATACCTCTGAAGGCAACCCGATGGGCGCTGACTTCGATTACGCCAAAGCGTTTAAAGCCATCGATCTTGATGCTCTTGCAGCAGACGTAGACGCTATTATGACAGACTCGCAGGACTGGTGGCCAGCCGATTATGGTCATTATGGCCCGTTCTTTATCCGTATGACGTGGCACAGCGCCGGTACGTACCGCGAATATGATGGCCGCGGCGGCGGCGGATCAGGCTCGCAGCGTTTTGCTCCGCTCAATAGCTGGCCCGACAATGGCAACCTCGACAAAGCTCGGCGTCTTTTGTGGCCAGTTAAGCAAAAATACGGCGCAGCCCTGTCGTGGGCTGATTTGATGATTTTCGCCGGTAACCGCGCTTTGGAAACCATGGGTTTCAAGACCTTTGGGTTTGGCGGCGGCCGCGAAGATATTTGGGAGCCGGAGCAGGATATTTATTGGGGCCCTGAAACAGAATGGCTTGGAGACCAGCGTTATTCCGGTGACCGGGAATTGGCTAATCCGCTTGGCGCGGTACAGATGGGCCTGATTTACGTGAACCCTGAGGGGCCTAACGGTAACCCCGATCCACTGAAATCTGCTTTTGACATCCGTGATACATTTGGCCGTATGGCTATGAATGATGAAGAAACAGTCGCGCTTGTTGCGGGTGGTCACACATTCGGCAAAGCCCACGGAGCGTCTGATCCGGACACATATGTGGGCCGCGAGCCTGAAGGCGCGACCATGGCTGAACAGGGCCTTGGCTGGAAGCAGTCATTCGGGACCGGTAAAGCGGCGGATATGACAACCAGCGGCATTGAAGGCGCGTGGACAGCCAACCCAACACAGTGGGACAATGGCTATTTTGACGTGCTTCTTGGCTATGAATGGGAACTCACCAAAAGCCCCGCTGGCGCGCATCAGTGGACACCGAAAAAAGACTCCGGCGCGCCAACAGCGCCTAACGCCAGCGATGCCAACGGCTCAGAACCGCTCATGATGACGACAGCAGACATGGCCATGAAAATGGATCCAGACTATGCTAAAATCTCCAAGCGCTTCCACGAAAACCCCGATGAATTTGCTGACGCATTTGCGCGGGCTTGGTACAAACTCACGCACCGCGATATGGGCCCTGTAAGCCGTTATCTCGGCTCGATGGTTCCATCCGAAGAGCTTCTTTGGCAGGACCCGCTCCCCGAAGCGCCCAAGAAAACCATCGGAAAGAAAGACATCAAAGCCCTGAAAAAGGCGATTTTGAAGTCCGGTCTATCCGTATCAGAGCTCGTCTCAACAGCGTGGGCCTCTGCTTCGACTTTCCGTGGTTCGGACATGCGCGGCGGAGCCAACGGCGCCCGTATTCGCCTAGCCCCGCAAAAGGACTGGGATGTCAATAATCCGAAACAACTCGCAAAGGTTTTAGCCGTCCTCGAAGGCGTGCAGAAAGACTTTGACGGCAATGTCTCGCTGGCTGACGTGATTGTTCTCGGTGGCTGCGCGGCTATTGAAAAAGCAGCGAAAGACGCGGGCCACAAAATCAAAGTGCCGTTTACGCCCGGCCGTGTTGACGCAGCTCAAGACCAGACCGATGTCAGCACTTTTGCCCATCTTGAGCCAAAAACTGACGGTTTCCGCAATTATCTCGGTGATAAATCACCTCTAAAAGCAGAAGACACGCTGGTTGACCGTGCACAATTACTCACGCTTACAGCGCCTGAAATGACAGTGCTTGTCGGCGGGCTTCGGGTTCTTGGTACCAACACAGACGGATCAAGCCATGGCGTGTTTACAGACGCTCCGGGTACGCTTAGCAATGACTTCTTTGTCAATCTGCTCGATATGGGCACGCAGTGGTCAGCCACATCGGGCGCTGAAGACGCGTTTGAAGGCAAAGACCGCGCCACCGGAGAAACAAAATGGACGGGTACGCGCAATGATTTGGTATTTGGATCCAACTCAATTCTTCGCGCCGTTGCCGAAGTCTATGCCTGCGCTGATGGCGAGACAAAATTTGTCAAAGATTTTGTAAAGGCGTGGGATAAGGTCATGAACCTTGACCGTTTCGATCTCAAATAGACTGAATATCGATCCTTAAAAAACTCAGACGTAGCCCTTCGGGGCTACGTTTTTTTTTGCGGCGAATTTAGACCGCTTTTTCGCGGGCAATATAATCGTCAATAACGCGTCCCAAAACTGTCATAGGCACACTGCCCCCCAGCACTAGCGCGTCATTAAACCGTCGGAAATCAAAATTATCGCCCAGTTCGGATTTGGCTTTGGCCCGCAATTGGTTAATTGCCGAATGGCCGACCTTATACCCGCAGGCCTGGCCCGGCCACGCACAGTAGCGGTCGACTTCGCCGCGAACCTCTTCGGGGTTGGATCCATTATTGGTGACGAACCATGTGTTCGCCTCTTCCCGCGTCCAGCGCTTAGCATGGAGGCCTGTATCGACAACTAGGCGGCAAGCCCTGAACGCCAGTGATTGCAAATAGCCCAAACGCCCGACAGGAAAATCATCGTAAACCCCCAGTTCATCCGCGATTTGCTGCGCGTATAATGCCCAGCCTTCTGAATAGGCATTAAACGCCAAGAGCGAGCGTATTAGAGCATTTTGCGTTTAATTGCGTACATATTTAGCGGCCTTAAAATAGTTC
>CAYGRF010000133.1:4389-6801 GCA_964352275.1 uncultured Caulobacterales bacterium | reverse complement strand
GTCCGCAGGCCGTGTAGGTTGGGAGTGTTGAGTTATCCGCGTTCATCATGTGCTCCGCTTTGGCGAAATCTTCCGGGAATGTCACTTTAAAATTATTATCATCACCAGCGGTAAATGCGATCGATAGCCCGGCATGGCGCGCTACGGCAATATCATCGGCAAAGGACTGGCCCGGCGGGATGGTGTCAAACGCAGCAATAATGGCGTCATAATGAAAGGCCTGCGGGGTTTGAACGCGCACAATCGCGTCCCGGTCAACACAATCACCGTCCAGAGTTTTGACCGCGTCAGGCACCTTTAGAGACGGCGCAGCGGCTTTACTGCCATCAAGCGCAACCGACAGAGCGCGTAATAATTGAGCCGTCACAAAGGGCCGCGCTGCATCATGAATATATACGTGATCAACACCTAAGCCCGCTAGCGCCTCTAGCCCGGAGCGCACAGAATCCGTGCGCGTGGCCCCGCCAGTAGCTATGATCGGGAATATATCCAAGCTTGATGCGATACCTGTGATCCGGTCATCATTTTTGGCTGTCACTATAACAAAATGGTCAAACTTTAGCGCGCTGATCAGGTTTTTTAGCGTATGCGCGATCAAAGGCTGCCCTGCCAAAACCCGGTATTGTTTGGGGGTGTCGCCGCCTGCGCGCTCGCCGCGACCGGCTGCGACTAAAATAAGTGCGTTTGTGCTCATTATTCGGTCATGACTTTCTACCGCAGCTAATTTACGTGATGAATTATTGTGCAAGCGGACGGAAGTGCTTACACAGCCCATAATGACTACTGACATTCACATCGGCAAGTATAGATTGGCTTCGCGCGTTTTGGCCGCGCCGATGTCCGGCGTGACCGATCTGCCATTCCGGCGCGTCTTGCAAAAATTTGGCCCGGGCCTTGTTGTTTCTGAAATGGTCGCAAGTGAGACTTTGCTCAAGGGCGATCCCGAGACCGCCGCCCGCGCCGCCGGACGGGGCGACATTGACCCGCTGGTCATACAATTGATCGGGCGTGAGCCGGACTGGATGTTTAACGGCGCGCAAATGGCGCAAGCGGCTGGCGCGGCGATTATTGACATCAATATGGGATGTCCGTCGCGCAAAGTCACAACGGGTCTGTCCGGCTCCGCGCTGATGCGGGATTTAGACCATGCCATGGCCATTATAGAGGCGACCATTCAAGGCACTACCCTGCCCGTGACCCTGAAGATGCGTCTTGGGTGGGACGATAATATGCTCAACGCCGCCGAGCTTGGGCAGCGCGCAGAAGCGGCGGGTATTCAGATGCTTGTCGTTCACGGGCGTACGCGCTGTCAGTTTTATAAGGGCTCCGCCGATTGGGCCGCCGTAAAACCTGTCAAAGACGCAGTCAGTATACCGGTGTTTGTAAACGGAGATATCGAAACCCCCGAAGACGCGCTTGCCGCCTTAAAGCAATCGGGCTGCGACGGGGTGATGATGGGCCGGGGTCTTATCGGCGCGCCGTGGAAACTATATAATATTATCCGCGCAGTGGACGGCATAGATTTGCCGGACTTAAGCCCTACCGACAAATTATCAATCGCCATTGCGCATTACCGAGACATGCTGGACTTTTACCCCGAAGGCAAAGGCATTCGCGTGGCCCGTAAACATCTGGCCGGATATGCGGAAAATACGCCTCATAATATGAGCGAGCACCGCCTGTCCGAGTTAAAATCAGCCATGTGCCAATCACTTGATCCGGCTTTTGTCGAAATATCACTCGCGCAAATATATGGCTGCGAGCTTTCGGAGATTGCCGCATGACAGATCCCGGCATTATCGCAGACGACGTTCCCTTTCCGGTCATCTCCATCGGCGAAAACTCTCACATTAACTGGGCCAATCAAGCGGCGCAGGCATGGCTTGGGTTTTCGATGCGGCATCTCTCCGGTAAAACTCTGAGTGATTTTTTCACAAATGCCACGCCGATCGATAAGGCGGTGAAGCGCTGCAGTACTGATCTTGCGCGGGTGAGCCTGTATGATTTTGTTCTCAGCTTTAGCGAACGCGCGGACGAAACCGCGCTGGTATCCTTATTTCCGTCCGGAGATAATGTCGGGCTGATTTTTCAGATTAAAAATGAACAGCCCAGCCCGGCGCCAACCGGTAGCCGCGCCGTCTCGGCCATGGGGCGGATGCTGGCCCACGAGATTAAAAACCCGCTGGCCGGTATTGACGGCGCGGCGCAATTGCTGGCCGATGATGTCCATTCTGAAGAGGGCCGCGCGCTGATTGACCTCATCCGCTCGGAAATCAACCGCATCCGCCGCCTTGCAGACCGGATGGAAAAGCTCGGCGAGCGCGACCCGGAAAATGTCGGCCCCGTCAATATTCACGAGCTGCTCGCGCAGGCCAAACTCATTATTCAATCCGCCTCGCCTGACCTTATCAG
>CAYGRF010000133.1:0-4289 GCA_964352275.1 uncultured Caulobacterales bacterium | reverse complement strand
ATGAAATATGATGTTCTACTCGCCGATGATGATGACAGTGTCCGCCTAGTCCTCAGCAAAGCTCTGACCCGCGCAGGGCATACGGTAAGGGCCACCAATAATGCCGACACATTGGTCAAATGGGCCGAAGCCGGACAAGGCGACATAGTCCTGACCGATGTAATGATGGGCGGGCACGAAGTTTTTGAACGCTTGCCGGAAATTACGGCCAAGCGCCCCAACATGCCCGTCATTATTATCAGCGCGAATAATACGGTCAATACGGCGCTAAAAGCCGGTAAGCACAAGGTCTTTGAATATGTGCCGAAACCCTTTGATCTGGGCGATGTGACCCAAGCGGTTGCGCGCGCAGGACAAAGCGTTAACCCCCGTAAAAACCGCGTCAATAGCGAGCTCTCCAAACTGCCAATGATTGGCCGCAGCCCGGCCATGCAGCCAGTTTACCGCGCAGTATCCCGGTTTGCGTCGGGTGACTTGCCCGTACTCATACAAGGAGCCGTTGGCACGGGCAAAGACCTCGTCGCGCGCCTTCTTCATGATGGCGGACACCGAAAATCCAGACCTTTTCTGCGCCTGTCAGAATTTTCACAAACCTCTTTAACACTGCAAAAGGTCAATGGCGGCGACATTTATATTGACGAAGTTGCGTCCCTCTCCGGAGCGCAGCAGGAAGCGCTTTTATCCTTGATGACTGAGATCGAAATGATCCCGGCCCATTCAAGGCCCCGCATCCTGTCAGCAACCCGCAAAGATTTGCGCCGCTTGGCCGAATCCGGGGAGTTTCGGGATGATTTACTGTTTCGCCTCAATGTCGCGGAAATCCGTATTCCCTCACTCTCGGAACGTGACCGCGACACCTATGAGCTAGCCGCTAATTTTCTGTCATCCATTGCGCAGAACAGCAATCGCCGTTTTGAAACTGAAGCGCTCGATATTCTGCACCGTCATAATTGGGGCGGTAATGTCAGAGAGCTTGAAAACCTTGTTCGCCGCCTTGCGCTACTCTATTCCGACGATGTCATCACGGCGGATATGGTGCTACAAGAACTCTCCCGCGACGTGGACCAAAACCCCGTTCCGCAAAATGCCAAAAAGCTGGAAACCCTTCTCGAAGAAGCTTGCCGCCGCCTGATGCGGCAGCCACCGGAAGACAATGGTGAAACGCCGCACCAAATTGCGCTCGCATGGATCGAGAAGCCTCTGATTATTGAGGCCCTACGACTAACAGGCGGGAACCGCGCGAAAGCCGCCGAGAACCTTGGCATTCACCGCAATACGCTGCGCACGAAACTCAAAACGCTCGAAATAGAATAGGCCTCGCGCTCATAAAAAAACGGCCCTCAATAGAGGGCCGTTTGAAATATGTATTCAGGCTGAATAACGCATATGCGTATCCAGCCTGTAGAATTGCACTAGTTATCGCCTTTTAAGGCTGCGCCTAGAATGTCGCCGAGAGATGCACCGGAATCCACGGAGCCATACTGCTCGACCGCTTCTTTTTCTTCCGCGATTTCGAGAGCGCGAATAGATAAGCTATATTGACGCTTGGCTTTGTCCGCTTTCGTGATCATCGCATCGATTTTATCGCCAACGGCAAATCTTTCAGGACGCTGCTCGGAACGCTCGCGAGACAAATCACCCTTACGGATAAACGCTTTGATCTCATTTTCGTCTCCGAATGTGACGTCAAGACCGACGGGCTGAACGGCTGTAATCGTACAGGTAACAGTTGCGCCGAACCGCGAGCCAGCAGGGGCTGTATCTTTAACAAGCTGCTTAAGACCCAGACTGATACGCTCTTTGTCAATATCGACTTCAAGAATTTTGGCTTCAACAACGTCGCCTTTCTTAAAGTCTTTCAAAGCGTCTTCGCCGGATTTATCCCAAGACAGATCAGACAAATGCGCCATGCCGTCAATGTCGCCGTCAAGACCGATAAACAGGCCGAACTCTGTGACAGAGCGAACTTCGCCGCTGATGGTTGCGCCGACAGGATAACGATCAGAGAAGCTATCCCATGGATTGCTTTGTGTTTGCTTGATACCCAGAGAGATGCGGCGTTTATCTTCGTCAACTTCGAGAACTTCAACGTCAACTTCCTGAGAGGTTGAGACGATTTTACCCGGGTGGACATTTTTCTTCGTCCAAGACATTTCCGACACATGGACAAGACCTTCAACGCCTTCTTCCAGCTCAATAAATGCGCCGTAATCGGTGATGTTGGTAACAAGACCCTTGTGGCGTGAGCCAACAACGTAATTCGCTGTGGCCGCTGTCCATGGATCTTCTTGCAGTTGCTTCATGCCGAGGCTGATGCGCTGCGTATCGGGATTGATGCGAACGATTTTGACTTTAACAGTCTCGCCCACAGTCAGAACCTGGCTTGGGTGAGAGATGCGTCGCCACGACATGTCTGTAACATGCAAGAGGCCGTCAATACCGCCAAGGTCAACGAACGCACCGTAATCAGTGATGTTCTTGACGACGCCTTCGCGAACTTCGCCTTCAGCGAGATCATTCACAAGCTCGGCGCGCTGTTCGGCACGGCTTTCTTCGAGGATCGCGCGGCGTGAAACAACGATATTGCCGCGAGAGCGGTCCATTTTGAGGATCATGAAAGGCTGATCTTGGTTCATCAGAGGCGCGATGTCGCGAACTGGGCGAATATCGACTTGAGAGCCGGGCAAGAAGGCATTGATACCGCCAAGGTCAACCGTAAAGCCGCCTTTAACGCGGCCCACAATCGCGCCTGTGACGGGTTCTTCGGCTTCGAAGACTTTCGCCATTTTGATCCAGCTTTCTTCGCGGCGGGCTTTGTCGCGTGACAGAACCGCATCGCCAAGAGCGTTTTCAATACGTTCGAGGTAAATATCAACTGTGTCGCCGACTTTCAATTTTTCGTCGGATCCGGGCGTATAAAATTCACGCAAAGGCACGCGGCCTTCAGTTTTAAGGCCCACATCGATGAGGGCTATATCTTTTTCAATCCCCGTGACTGTGCCTTTGATAACGGAGCCTTCGCTCATATCGTTAGTCTCAAAGGACGCTTCCAGCATGGAAGCAAAATCATCGGTGGTGGGGGTCATGGTTTCTTGAGCTGAGCTCATAGGGGTACTCCAAAGTACAGTGTCTGCCAACAGGGCGGTACCTGCGGTCTAGCCCAGCCAATCCGGGCTTTTAAAATGCTCTTAGGGTTTAAGTCTAATTGGCGGAAAATCGCCAAGGCTGGGTAAATATCCACGCCGAACGCGCGGTCTATAGAAGCTTTATAAGCGCCCTGCAAGGCCTTTGGACCTGCTTTTTGGGGCTATTATATAGGGTTTTATGAAGATTTCCGCCTTGTTCCAGTAGCTATACCCGCGCGAAGTCCTCCTTGGCGCGGCAATTGAGTTTATTTACGGCTGTGCAGTGCGCTATGGCGGTTTTTGTAAAATTGGAAGCGCATGACCAAACCCTGCTAAAGTCGTTTGCGGGGTAAGCGTTGATGCAAGCCGCACACATCTATCATGCCACGTCCAGCTGATACGCTGAAACAGGCGGACAGCCGAGCGGCGCGCGCGGATTATGCGCTGCCTTGGTGTTAAACGGCGCTTGGGCGAAGGCGGCGGAACATAGCGAAGGTTAAACCCGTACAGCGCAGTTACCATAGAAATTTGACGGGCTTTGAGCCTTGTTGTGGGCATATGACGATCCAAAGCCGGATGCAGGCGCGTCTGCGCTTCTTGGATCATGGTTTCCGTGTCCATGGATTGAAACGATATTGGGAAAGCCAAAACAGGCCCGTAAACCCGCAGCCAAACGATCATATGCGAGATCAAAGCCCGTAGCGCAGGTGGCAAGGCCGCCCAATAGGCGCGCCGCGCGCTGGATTGCAGCGCGGGCGTAATGGATATTTCCGGGGCGTATGGCTCTTGGTTTTTCATGGGTACACAATACCCCGAAAACCGCAGGCGAGGATTATTTTTCTAAGGTTTTTTATAAGGAACTGAAATGATTAGGGTTTTTAAGCGCCAATAACCGCCATAAACGCGGATAGCGGAATAATTAAAGACATTCACAGCCCGTATTCCTGACGAAGGTCAGGGTCTCTTTGAGATCACGTGCCGCATTTCACGAGACCCTGAAACACGTTCAGGGAGGCGGGTGTGGGGAAATTTTGGAGGAATTGGGAAGGATTCGGGCACGTTAAGACGCCCAAGCAAACAACACACTCCGTATCCCTGACGAAGGTCAGGGTCTCCTTGAGATTACGTGCCGCATTTCACGAGACCCTGAAACACGTTCAGGGA
>CAYGRF010000132.1:0-6977 GCA_964352275.1 uncultured Caulobacterales bacterium | reverse complement strand
ATACCCAACCCCGTCATTGCCGGATTTATTCCGGTAATCTACCAGCTTCATTAAGCGCGGTGCCCGAAAGTAATTTCTCTTTGTCAATGGTAGATGACCGCCGCTTATTTGGCGATGGGCGGCGGTCATGACGAAAAGTGTAAGGGTGTGGATTTACGGGAGGATAGCGCCCATACCCCACACCGTCATTCTACCCCTCGTGGGTAGAATCCATTGTAGATTCCATAAAAACATGCAGATTCGCCCCAAATTTCAAAGATTTGGCGCACCCGGCAATCCGGGCGTCCCCGCCTGTTCCGGGTGGTCTTTCACGTAATCGGCTTTGATGCCGCCGCTGCCTTGGCGCGAGCCGTCATGGGAGTATCCGGGCGGGGCGAACATATATCCAAGGCGCTGCCGGGCGGTTAGGCCGCGCGCTGATACGTCCTTGCCGATATTGATCATTTCAATAAAGGCGATTTTGACGGGATTAAACGTCCCGACAGGTTTGATAATGCCGTATGTAATTTTTTCATGCGGCAATTCCGGCACAAATGTACCGAAAATTTTATCCCAAATAATCAAGATGCCTGCAAAATTGCTGTCCAGATAGCGCGGGTTAGTCGCATGATGCACCCTGTGATGGCTCGGCGTATTAAACACAGCCTCGAACCAGCGCGGCATTTTATCAATCGCTTCGGTGTGAATCCAGAACTGATAGAGCAGGTTCAGCGATCCCACGAAAGCATAAAGCAAGGGATGGACTCCCAAAATCACAAGCGGCGCGGAGAATATTACATGCCCCGTAATATGGTTGTTCCATGGCTGACGCAGGGCAGTGCTGAGATTATAATGCTCGGATGAGTGATGCACCACATGGGCCGACCAGAACCAGCGGACTTTATGGGCAATAAAATGTTTCCAATAATAGACAAAATCCTGCGCGATAAGCGCCGCGAGGATCGCCCAAAGACCATACCCCCAATCAAAAATCCGGAACTGCCATACCCACAACAAAAAGACATAGCCGATGAAGCCCATAGACAAATCAGACACCAGATTACCCACGCCCATGCTCATGGAGGCAAAGGCGTCTTTGGCCTCATAATCGCCCGCCACTGACATTCGGCGAACTAGCCACCATTCAAGGGCGACGAAAAACGCGAAAAACGGCGCAGCATACATCAATATTTGCGGAAATTCCGGCATGCCCTATCAACCCCTAACATTTCGAAATGTCAATTGAGGAATTCTGTGCAGGCAAGGCTGGTCAGACCCCTGCCAAACTGTCATAAGGCCGCAAATCTTCAATAGGTTGGAGGCGTTTATGCGCGTCGTCATGGTAGGCACGGGATATGTGGGACTGGTGTCCGGCGTCTGTTTTGCAGATTTCGGACATGATGTTATTTGCGTCGATAAAGACCCCGCCAAAATCGATACGCTCAATGCAGGCGGCATCCCGATCTTTGAACCGGGCCTGAAAACGATTGTAGCCCGCAATGTCGAGGCCGGACGCCTGTCCTTTACGACAGATTTATCAGAGGCCATGAACGGAGCAGACGCCGTGTTTATTGCTGTCGGGACGCCCTCGCGGCGCGGAGACGGATTTGCGGATTTGTCCTATGTGCACGCCGCCGCAGAAGAAATCGCGGCCAATTTATCAGGCTTTACCGTGGTGATTACCAAATCCACCGTCCCCGTCGGCACAGGCGACGATGTTGAACGCATCATCCGAGCTGCCAGCCCTGACGGTGATTTTGCTGTGGTCTCCAACCCTGAATTTCTGCGTGAAGGCGCGGCCATCAATGATTTTAAACGGCCCGACCGCGTGGTAGTCGGCACTGAAGAACCCCGCGCCCAAGAGATCATGCGCGCGCTTTACCGCCCGCTCTTTATCAATGAGACCCCCATTGTGTTCACATCACGGCGCACGTCAGAGCTCATTAAATATGCGGCTAATGCGTTTCTGGCGACCAAGATCACCTTCATCAATGAAATGGCGGATCTGTGCGAAGCCGTGGGCGGTAACGTCCAGGAAGTCGCGCGCGGTATTGGTCTGGACAAACGTATCGGCGGCAAGTTCCTGCACGCCGGGCCCGGATATGGCGGCTCATGTTTTCCCAAAGATACGCTTGCCCTTGTGCGCACCGCTGATGAAGCTCATGTCGAATTATCCATCGTCAAAGCCGTTGTCGGAGCCAATGAAGCCCGTAAAACCAGGATGGCCGAAAAAATAATCATAGCCTGCGGCGGAGATGT
This sequence comes from uncultured Caulobacterales bacterium, assembly GCA_964352275.1. Classification (GTDB taxonomy): domain Bacteria; phylum Pseudomonadota; class Alphaproteobacteria; order Caulobacterales; family Maricaulaceae; genus JACOMS01. The sequence continues at coordinate 4,739 of CAYGRF010000132.1, read as the reverse complement.
CGCCGGAAAAACCATCGCGGTGCTTGGCCTCGCGTTCAAACCCAATACGGACGATATGCGCGACGCGCCGAGCCTAACCATTATTCCGCATCTGCAAGCGCGCGGCGCAATCATTCGCGCCTATGACCCGGAAGCCATGAGTGAGGCCGCTAAACTGCTGGAAGGCGTTGACTATGCAAAGGGCGCTTATGATTGTATCACAGGCGCTGATGCGTTGGTCATCGTGACCGAATGGGATCAGTTCCGCGCGCTAGATCTAGGCCGTATCAAATCTTTACTTGCCAAGCCAAACATCATTGATTTACGCAACATTTACACCCCTGATGATATGCGCGCCCTCGGCTTTACCTATAGCAGTGTCGGGCGCGGCGCATAATAATAGATTTATCGAAATAGTCTGCCATAGAGCAGCGAGAAAAAATAAAAAGGATACATATGTGCGGCATTATTGGTATTGCGGGCTCAACCACTGTGACGGAGCGGTTGATTGACGGTCTGAAACGGCTGGAATATCGCGGATATGACAGCTCCGGCGTTGCTGTTCTTGACGGCGGAAAACTAAAACGCCGCCGCGCTGAAGGGAAAATTAAATTTCTTGAAGCCAAAATCGACCAAGATCCCGTTGATGGCGCCGCCGGCATCGCGCATACGCGCTGGGCCACCCACGGCGTGCCTAATGAGACCAACGCTCACCCGCATTTTGCCGGACGTGTCGGTGTCGTCCATAACGGCATTATCGAAAACTTTTTGGAGCTGCGCAAAGAGCTCGCCGGAACCCGGACATTTACCACCGAAACCGACACGGAAGTCGTTGCCCATTTGGTTGATCACGCGCTGGAGCAAGGCCTCGCGCCCATTGATGCGTTTAGCAAAACCCTCAAAAAGCTCTCCGGTGCTTACGCGTTCGGCCTGATCATTGATGACTGTCCGGACCATATTTTTGCTGCCCGCGCCGGATCCCCTCTCGCGATTGGTATTGGTGACGGCGAAATGTATGTGGGTTCTGATGCGCTGGCTCTTGCGCAGCTTACGCTGCAAATGATCTATCTCGAAGAGGGCGATTGGGCCGTTATTACGCCGGACACTTACCGTATTTTTGATAAAGATGACAATGCGGTCGAGCGCCCGATTACGACAATCTCCGGCGGCCCGGCCATGGCGGAAAAAGGCAGTTACCGTCATTTCATGCTCAAAGAAATCTATGAGCAGCCGGAAACAGTTGGCCGCACGCTCAGCAATTATGTCGATGAATTTAAACTCACCGCCAACGCTCCTGCGGGGCTCGATTTTGCTGATATTGACCGCGTAATTATTATTGCCTGCGGCACGGCTAGCTATGCCGGAAGCGTAGCGAAATATTGGTTCGAGCAGGTCGCGGGGCTTGCAGCGGATGTCGATATTGCCTCCGAGTTCCGTTACCGCCGCCCTGTGCTGTCGAAAAAGTCCCTGTTCATAGCCGTATCACAATCCGGCGAAACGGCGGATACGCTGGCGGCCTTACGCTATTGCAAAGACGCGGGGCTAAAAACGGCGGCGCTGGTCAACGTCATGACCTCGACCATGGCCCGCGAAGCCGATATTGCATTGCCGATCAATGCCGGGCCGGAAATTGGCGTGGCCTCAACCAAAGCGTTTACATCACAGCTCACCGCGCTGGCGTCTCTCGCGCTGGCTGCTGGCCGGGCGCGCGGCGCATTTGACCGCGCGACCGAAAAGTCTTTGACGAAATCGCTTATTCAGACGCCGCGCCTGATCAAAGAAGCGCTCAAGCTCGATGACCAAATCGAGACCATGTCTTATGAATTTTCTAAAGCCAAAAGCGCGTTTTATCTCGCGCGCGGCGTGAATGTCCCGATTGCCTTTGAAGGCGCGTTAAAGCTTAAGGAAATTTCCTACATCCACGCCGAAGGCTACGCGGCGGGCGAGCTTAAACACGGCCCCATCGCGCTGATCGAAGAAGGCACGCCGGTTGTTGTCATCGCGCCCTTTGATGATTTGTTTGAGAAAACGATCTCCAACCTCCAAGAAGTGGCCTCACGCGGCGCGCATATTATGCTTGTTACCGATGCAGACGGCGCGGAAGCTGCGGGCCATATGGCAAACTCCTTGATCACTTTGCCAACCAGTGATACGTTTGTTTCACCGATTATAATGACAATCGCCATGCAGCTTCTGGCCTATCATACAGCGGTCCATCTGGGGACAGATGTGGATCAGCCGCGTAATTTGGCGAAATCCGTCACAGTCGAGTAGCGCATTTACCCTTCCTTGCGAATTTCGCGTTAAGCCTCACATGTGGGCCGCGCTAATTGACTAAGGGAAGACGTCATATGCAAAAAATTCGGAAAGCCGTATTACCTGTCGCCGGACTTGGCACGCGGGTTCTGCCTGCGACCAAAGCCATCCCCAAAGAGATGATGCCTGTGGTTGACCGGCCCGCTTTACAATATGTGGTAGACGAAGCCCGCGCCGCCGGAATTGAACATTTCATTTTTGTTACGGGCCGCAATAAAGGCGCGATCGAGGATTATTTTGACCGGGCTTATGAGCTTGAAGCCACGCTCCGCGATAAAAACAAGCTTGATATTCTGGCGCAATTAACGGCTGAACTGCCGGAAGCGGGATCAACAAGCTTTGTCCGCCAGCAAGTCCCGAAAGGTCTCGGCCACGCCATATGGTGCGCCCGCGATGTCATTGGTCATGAGCCTTTTGCGATTTTATTGCCTGATGTTTTGGTGAAATCCAAAGAAAGCTGCCTGGCGCAAATGGTCAAAGCCTATGAGCAGGTCGGCGGCAATATCATTGCGGTTGACCCTGTTCCGCAAGAGCGCGTCTCGTCTTACGGCGTGATTGCGCCCAAACCCGGTAGCAATCCGGACGCCGACCTTATCGAAATGACGGGCATGGTGGAAAAACCCCCTATGGACAAAGCCCCGTCCAATTTGAAAATCACAGGGCGTTATATTTTGCAGCCGGAAATTTTAGGACTTTTATCAGACCAAGCGGCGGGCGCAGGCGGAGAGATCCAGCTTACCGACGCGATGGCGCGACTAATGGAAATGCAGACATTCCATGCCCTTAAATATGAAGGCCAAGACTATGATTGCGGCTCGAAATTCGGCTATTTTGAAGCGGTCGTTGCCTACGCTATTGACCACCCGGAAATCGCAGATGAGGCCCGGGCGCTGCTGAGAGAGCAATGCAAGTCGCTTTAGACGAAAACCAAAGCCCCCTTGCCGCACAATCGGCGCGCCTGACCCGCTGGGTCACGGACCGCGCCCTGCCCTTTTGGGCTGACACGGGAATTGACGCGCACGGCGGATGGTTTGAGCATCTCAATCTTGAAGGCCGTCCTAACACTGATGTGGTGCGCCGCTTGCGCGTTCAAGCCCGGCAGATTTATGTTTACGCGCTTGCCGAAAAGCGCGGATGGTATCCCGGCCAATCCGTCGCAGAACGTACATTTGATTTCATGATGAAACACGGCTTTGAGAAAGGCGGCGAGCCAGGGTTTATTCATCTTCTCAATCCCGATTATAGCGTCAACAATCCACGCCGGGACTTTTACGATCATGCCTTTTATCTCCTCGCCTGCGCGAGCCTTGTCGGTCTGTCCCATGACCAGACCGCGCTGCAAACCGCGCAAACCACGTTTGATTTTTTAGATGGGTCTCTCAAATCCCCCCATGGCGGCTGGACAGAAGGCATCCCGGCACAAATACCCCGTCGCCAAAACCCGCATATGCACTTTTTAGAGGCGTGCATGGCCTGGCATGACGTTAGCGGCGCTCCGGCTTATCTTGCTTATGCAGCCGAGGTTTATGCCTTGTTTGAGGCCCATTTCTTTGACGGAAAGCACCATATCATCCGCGAGTTTTTTGAAGATGACTGGACGGTTGCAAGCGGCGATTTGGGCGAAACCGCGGAGCCCGGCCACGCGGCGGAATGGATATGGCTCTTGAAAATGTATCAAGACCGCGCGGGCATCGATACATCGAAATATGCTGCAAAGCTTTACGCCAAGCTCCTAACCAAAGGAGACGGCTTTCAAAATGACGAAGAAGATATTGCCGGTGAGCCGCGCCGCGAGACGCGCCGCCTTTGGGTGCAAACGGAGCTGATTAAAGCCCACCTTGCACAGGCGCAGCGCGGCGATGCGAACGCTGCAAGCCGCGCCGCCGCTTTGATTGATCGGTTCATGGATATTTACCTAAGGCCGGACGGCACATGGATGGACCAAATCGGGGCCTGCAATCAACCGCTCGCGTCAACCATCCCCGCCAGTACGTTTTATCATATTGCCTGCATGATCGCCGAAGCCGAAGATACGGTTTCCGCTATGAAGAGCAAGCCTTGAAACGCTCAATAAGCGTCCTTCCTTCGCAACAAGGCTTGCATATGATATGGATTCTTCTCCCCGTTTACGGGGGGAAGTGGGCTTTTACCGTATGGTAAAAGGTCGATGGGGGGATGTCTTCAAGCCAGAACCCTATAAAAACAAACCTTTAAAGCCCCCCATCCCCCTCCGCTGTGCTCCGGGTACCATTCGCGTCACGAGCTTATTAAGCCCGTTTTGGCTTAAACCCCACAAGTGGGGAGAAGAAGTTTCAGATCGCATATTTTCCCATATGCGATAGTTTGCATCACGAAGTAAGATTATAGGCCAATCTGACGGATCCCCCGACCTCCTAGAGCGTAATGATTGAACGTAGAATCGTTTTTTTGGATTCCCTTTTGGT
>CAYGRF010000131.1:0-6996 GCA_964352275.1 uncultured Caulobacterales bacterium | reverse complement strand
GAAATGTGGAAAGCTGGCGGAACTGCTCTCTATAGCGGCCCTGTAACATCATTTACCGCATGGGTTTATGTCTTGGTGAGCGCCGCTATCTATTTGATTATCCAAGATACCTATTTTTATTGGACGCATCGGCTTATGCACCAAAAAGCCTTTTTTTCGTGGAGCCATGCAGGGCATCATAAATCGGTTCAGCCAACGCCTTGGGCCAGTTTTTCGTTCGATCCGGCCGAAGCAGTCTTGTCGGCGTGGCTTTTGCCCGTCATGGCCTTATTCATTCCGCTGCATGTCGGCACTGCCTTGGCGCTATTGATGATTATGACCATCAATGCGGTTTTTAATCATGCAGGCTGGGAAATATATCCGCAAAAATGGCTGAACGGCTGGTTTGGCAAGATTATGATTACGGCCACACATCACAATCAGCACCACACAAAGTTTACGGGCAATTACGGTCTATATTTTCGGTTTTGGGACAAGGTCATGAGAACAGACCGCGGGGAACCCTGAATATCTCCGGGCTTTGCGCCTTAATATGATTTGCTCACAGCGCCGGGCATGCCTATATCCATACTATGAATGAAGTCTCTGACATTAAGCCCGATAAGCCCAGCGGGCAAGGCTGCCTCTCGCAGGACGAACTTGTCGCGCGGGTCAAGGCCTATGATCCGTCCGTTGATGAAAGCTTGCTGCGCAGGGCGTATGATTTTGCTAAATCGGCTCACGGCATCCAGATGCGTCATTCCGGAGATCCCTATTACGCCCACCCGGTTGAAGTTGCGACAATTCTCACATCTCTGCATATGGATGTTCAGAGCGTTTGCACGGCTCTATTGCATGACGTTCTTGAAGATACGGGCACCACTTATGAGCAGCTCGAAACTCTGTTCGGAAGAGAAATCGCTGATCTCGTCAATGGCGTGACGAAATTAGGGCAGGTTGAGCTATCCAATCCCGATGCGACCCGCGAACGCAAGCAAGCCGAAAACTTTCAAAAATTCGTCCTCGCCATGAGCCGGGACGTGCGAGTGTTGTTGGTGAAACTGTGCGACAGGTTGCATAATATGCGCACATTGCAATTTCACCCGAAAGAAGCCTCGCGGCGAAGAATCGCCACAGAAACGCTGGACATTTACGCACCTCTCGCGCGGCGAATTGGCGTTGACCGCGTGTGCTCGGAATTAGAAGATCTGTCCTTTAAACACCTCCAGCCTGTTGTTTTTGAGCATATTTCAAACCGGCTGAAAGCCTGGCGAGAGGCCCAAGACAATGCCATTTCTCAGATGAGCGTTGCTATCCGGGATTTGATGGATGCGCAGTTTGTCAAAGCGCGCGTATACGGCCGTGAAAAACGCGCTTACGCCATTTGGCGTAAATTAGAGCGCCAAAACATCACCTTCGAAGACGTCGCTGATATTTATGCCTTTCGCATAATCGTTAATGATGTCACGACGTGTTACAAGGTTCTTGGAGCGCTTCACACCCATTTCAGATGCGTTCCAGCGCGGTTCAGAGATTTTATTTCTGTGCCCAAGCCCAATGGCTATCAGTCCGTCCATACAACCATCCTCAGCCCGGATAATACGCGCATGGAGATCCAAATTCGTACAGAACGTATGGATGACGTGGCCGAGAGAGGGGTGGCCGCGCACTGGACCTATAAAGATCAATCCTATGCCTATGACCCGGAAAGCGCTAAGGGGAGCGGCGGCGATCCACTAAAGCGGCTCCGGCCACTCGTCGAAATGATGGAACAGAGCGGGGATGCCGATGAGTTTTTAGAGCATGCCAAGCTTGAAATGTTCGCCGATCAGGTCTTCACCTTTACGCCAAAGGGCGCTTTGATAGCTCTGCCGCGCGGGGCCACACCAATTGATTTCGCCTATGCGCTGCATACGGACATTGGCGATACATGTATAGGCGCCGTCATCAATAACCGCCAAAAACCGCTGCGCACAGAGCTTCAGAACCTTGACGTGGTTAAAATCATTCGCGGCGGACAAGCCGAGCCGCAACCCGGCTGGGAAAACATGATCGTCACAGGCAAAGCCCGGTCCGCGCTCAGGCGTTTGACACGGACAGGCGAAGCGCAAGAGCAGCGCCGTATCGGCGGCATGCTTGCCGAGCATGCCTTTAACCGCGAAAAAAAGGAATTTAGCGAAAGCGCGCTGTCCGATACGCTGAAACGCTTATCCATGGACTCTGTGGATGCTCTTTACGAAGCCCTTGGTCGGGGAGACTTATCCATACAATCCTTAATGCAAGCCGTATTTCCCGGCCGCAAGAGCGAGAGCGTTCTGGATAATTACGCCAACCGGGACTTTATCAGTGATGATACGGCAAAACTCTATGTCAAAGGCGACGGATTAACGGCTGGCGTAAGCCTGCATTTCGCAGATTGCTGTTCGCCCATTCCCGGTGACCGCATTGTTGGTGTGCAAACGCCTGGAAAAGGCATTATTATTCATACGATTGATTGTGAGGGGCTTGAATATATCGATGATAATGGCGAATGGCTGGATATTGGCTGGCGGCGCACTGCCGAGCAGGCCGCATCAACCGGGCGTATTACGGCCACGCTGGAACATGTTCCTGGCGCGCTGGCGGACGTCACTAAAATCATCGGCGAGGCTGGCGGCAATCTAACATCGATTAAAACCGTGAAACGAAGTTCAACCTTTTTTGATATGATAATGGTTGTCGAAGTCCGCGACAATCGGCATCTATCACAAATTATCGCCGCAATGCGTGCCAGCACCTATGTTGTGTCCGCGCACCGCGCTCGTATGCAAAAAGAAGAATTGATCACATGAGCATGACCACTGATGATGTTTTGGATGTATTTCGCCGCGCTGGTGCGCTGCTTGAGGGACATTTTATTCTCTCTTCAGGCCTGAGAAGCCCTGTGTTTCTGCAAAAAGCCTTTATTTTTAAGAACCCGGCTCTCACAGAAATCCTCTGCAAGGCCTTGGCCGAAAAAGTTAAAACGGATCTCGGCGACGTACCCGACATTATCGTAGCCCCCGCTATGGGCGGCATTATCCCGGGATATGAGACAGCCCGCCATATGGGGCTCGACTCGATTTTCACGGAGCGTGAAAATGGAGAATTTACGCTGCGGCGCGGGTTTGCGCTCGCTCCGGGACAAAAGGTTTTGCTGGTTGAGGATATTGTCACCACAGGGCTGTCGTCGCGTGAATGTATCAAAAGCATTGAGAAAACCGGCGCTACAGTCATTGGCGGGGCTTGCATTTTTGACCGCTCTGGCGGCACCGCGGATATTGGCGTACCGCTCATAAGTTTGGCCGCGCGGCAATTTCCGGCCTATCCCGCCGATAGTCTTCCGCCGGATCTGGCGGCCATTCCCGCTGTCAAACCCGGCAGCAGGGGCCTGTCATAGTCATGACCAGCCCGCTTCGTCTCGGCGTCAATATTGATCATATTGCCACTGTGCGCAATGCGCGCGGCGGTGATCATCCGGACCCGGTCGCAGGCGCGTATGCTGCAATGCAAGCCGGAGCCGACGGTATTACCGCGCATTTGCGGGAAGACCGCCGCCATATGACTGATGATGATATGACGCGCTTGCAGGCCTTGTGCAGCAGTCAAAACATCCCGCTTAATATGGAGATGGCAGCAACCAAAGATATGACGGAAATCGCTATGGCCCTTAAGCCCCGTGCGGTTTGCCTTGTGCCGGAGCGAAGAGAAGAGCGCACCACAGAGGGCGGCCTGGATGTCGCCGGGCAGCATAATAGCGTGACGCCTGTTGTTCGTGCCTTATCCGAGGCAGGATCGCGCCTATCATTGTTTATTGAGGCTGACCCCGTGCAAATTAAAGCCGCAGCGCGGACAGGCGCGCCCGTAATCGAAATTCATACAGGCGCTTATGCCCATGCTTTAGACTCCTGCGATGATGAGCGCGCCGCCAAAATACTGGTGCAGATGCAAGACGGTGCCAAACGGGCCGCCGACCTTGGCCTCGAAGTCCACGCCGGACACGGCATCACTTTTGACAATGTCTCTAGCATTGCGGCAATCCCCGAATTGGCCGAGCTCAATATCGGACATTTTTTGATTGGCGAGGCGATTTTCTCCGGCATCACACCCGTCATTACCCAAATGCGCAGCCTTATGGATGCGGCCCGCGCATGATTATCGGGATTGGTACGGATATTTGCGACATTCGCCGCATTGAACGCGCGATTGAGCGCCACAAAGACCGCTTTACAGCGCGCATTTTCACGCAAAATGAACGGGATTATTGCGAACCCAAGTCCGGCAAAGCCGCCTATTACGCCAAACGGTTTGCCGCAAAGGAAGCGGCAGCTAAAGCGCTCGCGCGCAGTAATACGGGGAGCCTGTCATGGCATGACGTTGAAGTCGTCAATGATCCTTCGGGGCGGCCAAATTTACGCTTTACGGGCGGCGCGGCGCAGAGAGCGAATGAAAACACGCCGCAGGGTCACGCTCATCACGCGCATCTTAGCCTGTCCGATGATTACCCTTACGCTCAGGCCTTTGTTGTCATCGAAGCCGTAAAGTCATGATCAGGGAGCCAGCAAGCTTTAAAGCCTTAGAGGCCCGCATGGGATATACGTTCAAAGACAGGGCTTTACTACAAACCGCTTTAACCCATTCGTCTTATGGGGATGGCCGTCGTGAGCGCGTCGATAATGAACGGCTGGAATTTTTAGGCGACCGTGTTTTAGGACTACTGACAGCCGAGAAGCTTTACGGTCATAACGGCGCGTCAGAAGGCTCTATGGCGCGGCGTCTTAACGGTTTAGTGCGCAAGGAAACCTGCGCGGAAATCGCCCGCGAGTTGAACGTGTCCGATGCACTTTTGATGTCAAAATCTGAGGAAAAACAAGGAGGTAGGTGCAAAACCTCAATTCTTGGCGATGCGTGTGAGGCGCTTTTAGCGGCCATTTATATTGACGGCGGCCTGCACGCTGTCTCTGATTTTTATGATCGTCACTGGGGTGATAAAATCACAGCGATTCTCGGTCACGGCGGTAAGGATCCGAAAACCGCTTTGCAAGAAAAAGCGGCTCAATGCGGGACAAAGCCGCCTTTATACACATTAGAAACCCGGTCAGGCCCGGATCATCGGCCTGAATTTGTTGTTAGTGTCAGCGTTGCTCCCGTCGGGCGCGCCGAAGGCCGGGGCTCATCAAAAAAGGCTGCTGAACGTATGGCGGCCGCCGCTCTTTTAACCCACTGGGACACACAGATATGAAAGATACACGCTCCGGCTTCGCGGCCATTATCGGCGCGCCAAATGCCGGGAAATCCACACTCGTCAACGCCCTTGTCGGCGAGAAAGTCTCTATCGTGACCCACAAGGTCCAAACGACGCGGTTTCAAATTCGCGGCATTGCTATGCTTGGTAGCGCGCAGGTGATCCTTGTCGATACGCCGGGGATTTTCAAAGCCGGAGAAAAAGACCGCTTGGCACGCTCTATGGTTCACGCCGCTTGGACAGGTGTTGATGATGCCGATGCGATTGTGCATGTGGTTGACGCGCCCGCCTATTACCGCCGTAAATCAGGCGAGGGCAGTGCCCAAGACCGTCTGTCATTAGAAGACACACAGCGCGTGGTTTCGGGCCTCAAAAACAGAGGCAGCGCCAAAATATTCTTAGCGCTTAACAAAATTGATGAGATTGAGAGAGATAAATTACTCGATTTGATTTCAGAGTTTAGCGCTACAGATGTCTATGCGGAAATCTTTCTTATATCCGCGCTCAATCTGGACGGGGTTGCGGATATTGGTCAGGCCTTGGCCGTAGCCATGCCGCAAGGGCCATACCTCTATCCGCCGGATCAGGCCGCAGACATTCCGTCGCGCTTGATGGCCGCAGAAATCACGCGGGAAAAGCTGTTCCTCAGGCTTCATGACGAATTGCCCTACGCTTCAATGGTCGAGACCGAAAAATGGACGGTGCAGAAGAACGGCGACATACGGATCGATCAAATTATTTACGTCAAACGCGACTCGCAAAAACCGATTGTACTCGGCAAAGGCGGACGCACCATCAAGGATATTGGCGCAAGCGCGCGCAGCGAGATGCAGGATTGGTTGGGCGTCAAAGTCCATCTCTTTCTGTTTGTGAAAGTTCGCGAAAAATGGAGTGATGACCGGGCGCGGTATGTCGAAAGCGGTCTTGAATTTGATGTCTAGCGGAGCCGTGTGTTTATGAACTGGTCCGGCGAAGGCTATATACTCTCCGTGAAAAAACACGGGGAAACCTCTGCTATTATTGAGATTTTCACCCGCGACCGGGGCCGTCACCTCGGCCTTGTACGGGGCGGGGTCAGCCGCCGCATGCGGCCCGTGCTTCAAGCGGGAAACTTGGTTAAAGCAGATTGGCAGGCCCGGCTGTCTGAACATCTGGGTAGTTTTACGGTTGAGGCGATCACGGCCCGCGCGGCGGACCTCATGGATGACCGTCTGTCACTCTGTGGACTGAATGCGGCCTGCGCCATCGCCCGCGAAACTTTGCCGGAGCGTGAGCCGCATCCCGGCGTCTTTGACGCGTTTGAAGTTTTGCTCGAAAATCTTGATAATCCTGAGGTCTGGCCCGCGCTTTACATATCGTGGGAGGCGGGGCTTTTGGCGGCTATGGGATATGGTCTGGACTTATCATCCTGCGCCTCAACAGGAGCCACGAGTGATTTAACCCATGTGTCTCCGCGTTCAGGCCGAGCCGTTTGCGCCGCCGCCGCCGCGCCCTATATGGATAAATTACTCCCGCTGCCCGGATTTATGCGCGGTGAAGGCCGCATCGAATCGGGTGACATAATGGACGGGCTTCGGTTGACGGGATACTTTCTGGAGACTCGGGTGCAATGGGGCGTGAACAAAACACTCCCTGATGCCCGCGCCAGAATGATTGAGCGCCTTGCAGCGCAAGCGGAACCACTATGACGCCAAAGCAATATATTCCAACTTTATAATTTCATAAAACCCATAGCGTTCAATGGCTTGCGCCTG
>CAYGRF010000130.1:0-7046 GCA_964352275.1 uncultured Caulobacterales bacterium | reverse complement strand
CAAACCAAAAGGGAATCCAAAAAAACGATTCTACGTTCAATCATTACGCTCTAAGGGCAGACAATCTTGATTTGATCGCCGCTTCCCTTTTCCTCTATTCCGTAATGCGCAAGCACATCACGAAATGATAGATGCTCACGCACCGTTTTAAAGTCTACCCATTGTGTCATGTTGAAATCTCCCATCTGACTGAAATTTAGGGAGACGAGATTATAACATGCTAAATCCGCATTAAAATTAGACCTAAAACATGGATGGCATAAAACCTATCCCTTTTGACTATAATCTCAATTGGGTCTGCTATGTGTATTAGGGTGCCATTGATTTTATCAAAATCTTTTTGCCATAGAGAGGATTCGCCTCGGTGAGATTTTGGAGGGGCGGATAACTCAACCTGAAGCGACAACGCATTGGAATCAATTTTGAACGTCTTTGAGCGCGTAGGCACCAATATTTCTACACTTGTATACATAATGCGGTGTTATAAATTATGGGATTCCCCACCTTATTATGGAGCCAGTAAACCTAATTAAGGATGGTCTTTAGAGAAAAAGACTGGTGCCGCGAGGGAGAATTGAACTCCCGACCTCATCATTACCAATGATGCGCTCTACCACTGAGCTACCGCGGCGGTTTGGGGCTTTTATCGCCCCGAATGCGTGCTGTCACCTATAAAGAAATGCGGCCTCTGTAAAGCCTAAATGCGCGCCGGGTTGGCGGGCAATAGGGTTGCGCGCCCGGCCACCAGACGCCGCTTGTGGATTAAGATTGCATGGCCAAATAGCCGGTAATTCCGCCCCGGAGCTGCTCGAGATTATATCCGGCGGCGGCCGCTGCGCGCAAAGCCTCATCCGTGCCTTGCGTACCGGCGGCGGCAAAACACCAGAGCGCGGCGCTGCGCGTGCCGGATTTACAAAAGGCTGCGATGGGGCGGGAGCTGTTTTTATACGCCTCATTCGACGCATCAATTAGGTCTTTCGGCATAGTTCCGGCCATCGGGATGTGGTGATATGTAATGCCCGCCGCGTCGCATGCGGCCGCCATCTCGGCGCTGCTTGGCTGGCCCGGTTCTTCATTGTCCGGGCGGTTATTGATGATGGTTTTAATCCCGTCCTTCGCCAGAGCCGCTACGTCTTCGGGGAGAATTTGGATGCTGGCAAATACGGTATCGTCTAAGGCTTTCATGGCTGCTCCAATATGGTTCTGGCTTTAGCCGTTACCGCCTCTGCGGTAATGCCGAAATGCTCGAACAAAGCCGCTCCGGGGGCGGACGCGCCGAAGCTGCTCATGCCGACGAAATCGCCGCCAATACCGATGAGCCCGTCCCAGCCTTGGCGAATACCCGCCTCAATTGCGATTTTCGGCAGGTCTTTGCCGAGCACTGAGCGCACATATTTTTCGCCTTGCTCAATAAACAGCTCCATACACGGGATTGAGACGACGCGCGCCGAAATCCCGTCTTGTTTAAGGCGCGCTTGCGCCTCTATCGCCAAATGCACTTCGGAGCCTGTCGCCATTAAGACGATATCATCCGCGCCCTGCCCGGGGGAGAGTACGTAGCCGCCGCGCGCGCTCATATTCCGGGACGCGTCATCCCGGACAGCGGGCAAACCTTGCCGCGTGAGCGCCATCAAAGATGGCCCTTGAGTGCGTTGCACCGCCAGTTCCCAGCACTCGGCCGTCTCCAATGCGTCCGCCGGGCGGAAAACATAGAGGTTCGGGATCGCGCGCAAAGACGCCACATGCTCTACGGGTTGGTGGGTCGGGCCGTCTTCGCCGACTCCGATTGAGTCGTGAGTCATCACGTAAATCACCCGCTGCTCCATCAAAGCCGATAGCCGGATGGACGGGCGGCAATAATCGGCAAAAACAAGGAATGTTCCTGAATAGGGAATAATACCGCCGTGAAGCGCCATGCCGTTCATAGCTGCGGCCATGCCGTGTTCGCGCACGCCGTAATTGATATAGCGTCCGCCGTAATTATCGGCTTGGATTTCCGATGATGTCGCTGGCGTTCGGGTTTTGTTGGAGCCTTCCAGATCCGCCGAGCCGGATATCATATCCGTGATGTTTTCGGTCAGGACTTTTAAGGCATTCCCAGACGAGGCGCGGGTCGCGAGTTTGGGCTTATCCGCCGCAACCGCGTCCTTATAGGTTTGTAGTGCCGCCTGCCAACCATCCGGGAGATCGCCGCTGACCGCCCGCAAGAAATCAAGCGCGTTCGGATTGGATTTCAGGCGCTCGGCCCAAAAGCGCCGCTCGCGCCGTCCGCGCCGTCCGGGACGTTTCCACAGCGCGTAGACATCATCCGGTACCTCAAACGGGCCGTGATCCCAGCCGATGGCCGCTTTTGCGCCCGCAATTTCCTCAGGGCCCAGAGGCGCGCCGTGCGCTTTGGAGGTTCCGGCCTTTGTCGGAGCGCCTTTGCCGATAGTGGTTTTGCAAGCAATCATAGTAGGCTTGTCGGATTTATGCGCTGCGCGTATGGCGCTCGCGACTTTGCGCGGATCGTGCCCGTCAACGGCGATGGTTTTCCAGCCCGACGCCTGAAAGCGCTTATGCTGATCCGTGCTATCCGAGAGCGATACCGCGCCGTCAATCGTGATGCTGTTATCGTCCCAAAGAACGATGAGGCGGCTGAGTTTCAAATGCCCGGCCAGCGCAATCGCTTCCTGGCTGAGGCCTTCCATCAGGCAGCCATCGCCCGCAATGACATAGGTATGGTGATCGACCAGTTCGTCGCCGTAACGCGCGTTCATATGGCGCTCGGCCAGAGCAAACCCGACCGCATTGGCAATGCCTTGGCCGAGCGGGCCTGTGGTTGTCTCAACGCCCGGAACATGGCCGTATTCAGGGTGCCCGGCGGTGATAAAGCCCAATTGCCGGAAATTACGGATTTGCTCCATGGTCATATCTTTATACCCGGTCAGGTGCAAAAGGCTGTAGATCAGCATAGAGCCATGCCCGGCGGAGAGAATAAAGCGGTCGCGATCCGGCCAGTTAGGATCTTTGGGATCGAATTTCAGGAATTTTGAGAACAAAACAGTCGCGGCATCCGCCATGCCCATTGGCATGCCGGGATGGCCGGAATTGGCGGCCTGCACGGCGTCCATAGACAAAGCCGCAATCGCGCCCGACATGCGTTTATGCTCAATTTCTGATTTGGAAAGACCGCTCATAATATATCACCTTGTGCGGAATGCGTTTGCGCTGCTAACGCCGCATTCTCGTAAATTGTTTTAAAGGGTGTATTAAAGCCCTGCGGCTTTTGCAATCCAGTATGTCGCGCCCGCAGCAAAATAAGCGAGTAGCATCAGGTAAGCAAAGGCAAAAGCGGGCCATTTCCAGCCATTGGTTTCTTTGCGCATAATCGCGAGTGTCGAGAAACATTGCGGCGCGAACACAAACCACGCCAAAAAGGCCAGCGCCATCGGCAATGTCCATGCTCCGCTTAGGACCGCGCCAAGCTGTGCGTCGACTTGCGACTCATCAAGCGCGTAAATTGTGCCGAGCGAGCTGACCGCGACTTCGCGCGCGGCCATCGCCGGAATGAGAGATATAACCATTTCCAGATTAAAGCCGATCGGCGCAAATATGGGATGCAGCGCCCGGCCCATCATGCCCGCAAATGTACTGTCGATACCGTCAACGCGGGACGGATAACGGCTTAAGAACCAAATCACGACGGTTGCCGGGAGAATAATCCGTCCGGCGCGGGTGACAAAGACCATCGCGCGCTCCCACAGCCCTAAAACATAATCCTTAAACACAGGCATTTTATAGCTCGGCAGCTCAAGCAGCAGCGTCGAGGCTTGGCCCTTGAGCAATGTGCGTTTGAATAAAAAGGCCATAATCAAGGCAAATACCACGCCGACGATCACAAGGAAAAAGGCCACGAGGCCCTGTAAGTTGAACAGACCCACAGATGTGGCCGGGATAAAGGCCCCGATAATCAGAAAATATACAGGCCATCGTGCGGAGCATGTCATCAGAGGCGCAATCAAAACCGTTGTCAGCCGGTCGCGTTCATTCTCTATCGTGCGCGCGGCCATAATACCCGGGATCGCGCAGGCAAAACTGGACAGAAGCGGAATAAAGGCCCGTCCGTTCAGACCGATTTTCGCCATCAGCGTGTCGACGAGAAACGCGGCGCGCGCCATGTAGCCCGATGCCTCCAGCGCCAAAATAAACGCAAACAAGATCACGATTTGCGGAATGAAAACCAGCACAGCGCCGACGCCCTCTATGACGCCGTCGACAATCAAGGAGCGAAACCACCCCTCCGGCAGGACGGCTTCCGCGCCGCCTTTGGCAATATCAAACAGGCCTTCAATCGCCCCGATCGCGGGCGCAGACCAAGAATAAACCGCTTGGAACATAGCGAATAAAATCACCATCAGTAAAATCACGCCAAACACCGGATGAAGGATAAATTTGTCCACTTGGTCGGTAAAAGTTTGCGCTTTTTCGTGCCGCACAACGGTTTGCGCCGAAATCGCCCGGGCCCGGGCTTGCAGATCTTTTAAAGCTTCTGGTTCCGGGCTCGGCTTGGCCGCACTGCCAGTAGTGAGCGTTTGGGTCCAGCCTTCCAAGTGATGAACCAGATTAGCCCGCCCGGAGCTGCGCACCGCCACGCAGGGTATCACCGGCACGCCGAGGGCGATCTCCAGGGCCGCTATATCAATATCAATCCCGTCCCGCGCCGCCATATCCATCATATTAAGAACCAAAATCATCGGAAGGCCGTAATTTTTGGCTTGCAGTACATTGTGCAAATGGGTTGTGATATGGGACGCGTCCATCATCACAATGAGGCCGTCCGGCGCAGTTTCCCCGTCAAGATTGCCGCGTATCGCGTCAATCGCCACGCGTTCATCCATACTGTGCCCGCAATTGCCGTAAACACCCGGAAGGTCAAGCAGGTCTGCGCGCGCTCCGCCGGGCAAAACAAATGTGCCTTTGCGGTATTCCACCGTGACTCCGGGGTAATTAGCAACCTTTGCCCGCCCGCCGGTTAAGGCATTAAACAGTGAGGTCTTCCCGCAATTGGGCGCTCCGAGCAGCGCAAAGCGCATGGGCCATGTTTCAACAGCAGCATCACGCATGATCAATCACCTCAACAAGGATGCAGGCGGCCTCCAACTTGCGCATCGCAATCAAAGCCCCGTTCAGGCGCACGGACATGGGGTTGCGGCCAAACAGGCCGTAATGCAGGATCTCTACGCTGTCCCCCTCGGCAAAGCCGATTTCCCGCAGCCGGGTTTCAAGCCCGTCTTGATCGGGCGCAAATCCGGTGACGCGGCCAAGCGCTTGTTTGGGTAAGTCACGTAAAGTCATTCCCAGCCATTACTGCGAACTGTTCTTAATTGCAAAGAAAATTATAGATGTTTCTGCGCGGCACTTTCACCAAAAATTTGCCGTTTTGAGCATAGACACGATAAATACATTGCCCTATAACGCGGCGCTATCACGAGCTGCGGCTCTGATTAAGCCCGAATAGCTCAGTTGGTAGAGCAACGGATTGAAAATCCGTGTGTCCCTGGTTCAAATCCAGGTTCGGGCACCATTTTCCTGTTTTCCACGTTATTGCTTTTATAGCTGCATCTAAGTCTTTGTGTTACTTAAAAATATTGGTTGGCATCTGCGGCTCTATAAGCTTCGTAGGGAGTACTATGGCGTTTTCACCGTCGACATGCCCATTCTGCGCCAGTTTACGGCGGGATGGTGCCGTGTTGTCGATGTGAAGCTTCAGGTTAGATTACCTGTCTCTCACTCATAAACCTCACCCACGGGCAACGGCCCTAAAACACTGTTCGTCCACGCCGTGATCCAATCTCCGACTATTGGAAGGCCAATCATATATGACAACTCCATTATGGCTACGATTCCAATTACAAAAAGTAGGCCGTTTTTAAAGCTTGGAGTCTTTGTTAAAAACAATAGAAACAAGCTTAAGATTCCCAACCCAAGGAAAAAAAACGTCGAGATATAAACGATATGTGAAAAGGCTCCGAAACTCTTCACGTTTCTGAAATAGAAAGTGGAATGGTTTGGAGAGAAAACTTCGGACACCAAAAGGAAAAGCATAAAAAACTCTATCAGTTTGTAAAACTTGAATTGCATTACTTCGTTTTCTGCTTTGGTGTTAAGCGCATTCACAATGACTTCCTCCCCATTCCGGTTTCTTAAGAAAGTAATTTCAAACGCATAATGAAATGCGGAGGCGCCGGGTGCCTGTATCAAAGCTGGAAATACAATAATCAGCATTATCGTAAAAGTATTTATGAGCCAGTACGGAATGTCTGGTACAAACGGTAGCCAGCCGAAACAAAGGCCAATCAATTCAGCAACCCCGTTCCATGAAAGGATTAAAGCATGAAATGCTCTTAAGAAGTCGAACCTAGAAAGGTTCACAAACTCGGGCACTAAGGTCATTAGCATCAACGCAAATGTAGCACCGCGTAAGAACCAGAATCGGTTCTTATGTTTCTCAAACCACGCGGCCCAGCCTTTGGACATGGGTTTAGTTATTGGCTCAGACTCGTTCATTCTTATGATTTCATCAGTTTGATGATATCAAGAAACGGAGCGCCGTCATCTTTGACGAGTCCGTCTTCGGTTGGGCGGAACAGCGGGGCGAGCACCAAAGCCCGCTCTTTATCTGTTGCGGCACCGCCCTCATTGATCAGCGCCAAATAGGTTGTTATCATGACGACGCGTTCCTCGGCGTCAGTGCGTAAATGTTTTTCCGACAAAAACAAACGGGTGAGTATCCGCCCAATCCAAATTGCTACTGTAGTCAAAGTCAGTGTTAGTCCGCCGATTAAGATTGTAAATTGAAGACTGTGTCTCCGATCAAAAAACTCAGAATTACTTAAGGCAGCGATGAATAGTATCACCAATATAATGACGCAACCAAACGCATAATGCGCGGCTTGTGATTAATAAAGAGTTTCGCTTTTTTTGTGTTCATCTGCCTTCTCTTTCCAATACTTAGAGCATCGTGATTTTATGTAAGAACATATCCTGCGGCTTTGAGGTAGTTC
>CAYGRF010000129.1:0-7271 GCA_964352275.1 uncultured Caulobacterales bacterium | reverse complement strand
ACGCCAAACTTATCGTCTTGCTGTTCAATAGCGGTAATCGCGGTCAGCGTTTGTTCGCCCAGGCCGTTTTCGCTAAACATCATCCCCACCATGAAAAAAACCAAAGCCCGTAAGCTTTGGTTTTATAGAGTTATTACG
This sequence comes from uncultured Caulobacterales bacterium, assembly GCA_964352275.1. GTDB lineage: Bacteria > Pseudomonadota > Alphaproteobacteria > Caulobacterales > Maricaulaceae > JACOMS01. The sequence goes on along the minus strand of CAYGRF010000129.1, from coordinate 7,133 downwards.
CCCGGGAACCAAGCGTTATCATGTGTTGTTTATTATTCAGTATCTTCCAGCGCTTCGCATAGGCGCAGCAGTGCCGCCCGAGTGTCGCCGCTATCGATATTGTCAAACGACATCATCAGGCGGTGATTTTGTTTGCTGAGAAGTTTTTCGCTCCAATTGTCTTGGGCCAGCGGGTTGGGGGCATCGCCGCTTTTGGCTTCGTCGGCGAGGCCGTCAAAAAAGAAGTTAGGCTCGGCTTGGAAAATTTCGCACAGGCTCCACAGACGGCTTGCGCCGATCCGGTTTGCACCGCGCTCATATTTCTGGATTTGCTGGAATGTGACGCCAACCTGGTTCCCAAGTTCGGTTTGTGACATTTTATGATTGAGCCGCAAAAGCCGTAGGCGCATGCCTACGTGACGGTCGATAACTTTGGATTCTTCGCTTAATTTTTTTTGAGCCATTGTTTCACCTCATTATGATGACACACATTCATGTGTGTTCATTTTGTGCGCGCACATACCATAATTCGATTGAAAATGAAAACACTTTTCCGAAGTATTGTTAACAGGAATGCCCCCCACCAACTCCGAATGCGTCACTATGTCGTAATATTTGAGCGCGAGAAGGCGGGTTAAGATGAAGTCAAAATGTTTAATTTCCCCATCACCCCGCCCTAAACCCGATCATGCTTATCTTTCCGTCTTTTACCGAACAGTAATTGTGTTTCCAGCCGTCCGCGCAGGGCGCCGTAATAGGCTTGGAGGAAGGCGAGATCGTTTTCGTTGATGGCTTTTTTCCAGCCGATTTTGCGGCGTATTCTTTGCGCGACATCTCTGAGCGTATCAAGCTCGCGCCGCCTTATCACGTCTTCGAGAACGTGAAGTTCATGGACGCCGTAGGCGTCGATTTGCTCCGGCGTGAAGGCGAAGTTTGCGCTGGCGCCCGAGCGGGCTTTATCGGCCAGATCCGAGGCGAGCATGGGGCGCGGCGCGGCCACAACCCAGGTTCCGGCAATGAGGTCGCCGGCGCGTAGTCTGTCCCGGTTAAACATCGGAAACAGTAAAAAAATAAGACCCCATATGAGCCCGAATGTGGAAATCCAGCCATCGACGGATGTCAGGTTCGCGCCCAAATAAGATAGCGGCAGGAAAAACTCAATTTCGCGCAGGGCGTTGCGGGCAAATACGGCATTGGCCGTCAGGCGCGCTTTGCCCCGCGCCGCTACCCTTATCTTGCAAAGCCGCTTGCCGGGGGTTGCGGCTTTGGGCCCCATTTCAAAGAACATGAAATAAAAACTGCGCAGGAAGAAAAAGATCAGAACCCAAATAATGACGCCGAGTTCTTCGTTATCGTCCTCAATGGCGAAACCGATGATGATGGTCATGACAATTAAAACGACGATCATGATGAAAATATCAATCAAGAACGCTCCGGCGCGCGCGCCAAGATCCGCCAAAGTAACCCGCAAATCAACGCCTTCGGGGGTTATGAGCTCCCGGCTATAGCGGGCTTTATGATTGGCATATGTGATGGGCGCGCTCACGATACCGGCTCATCATCACGCGCTGCGCGCGGGCCGTAAAAATACAGGCACCATAGGGTAAATGTCGAAATGCCAACCCCGTAGCGGACAAAATCATTGGTGATGAGTTGCCGCCCAAAGCCTTCGAGCAGGCCGGCGCAAAATAGCATAATGACAACACCGGCCATTAAAAGCCCGGCCCGCTGCCCGGCCTGCGCGGCGGCGGCCATGCGCGATTTTTGGCCTGGAAAGGCCAGAACGCGGCCAATATGAATGCCCGCTGCGCCCGCCAAAATAATCGCAAAGATTTCGGTTGCGCCGTGAATAATAAGCCATCCGCCCAGTTCAAACCCGAGGCCGCGGCTGGCAAAGAGCGAGAAAAACGCGCCTAAAATACAGCCATTATACAAAAGCAAAATGGCCGTTGGGATGCAAAAGGCAAAGCCAAGCGCAAAGGCCAGGATAGCAACCCGGGAATTGTGGCTAAACAGGAAGGTGGCAAAGGCGGCAAGGCCGTCCTCGTCGCCGTCATGATAAAGCGTATCGCGCAGTTGTTCGGTCGAGCTGGCCGGACTGCGCCCGCCCGCAAGGCCTTCCGGCATAAATGAGAAATACCAATCCGGATTGGACTGTACGAGCACGAAACCGACAACCGCGCCGAGCAACATAATCAGCCCCGCAATGAGCGTTTCCATACCGAGGGTTTTGGCGGCGCGCGGCCAGTCGCGCGAGAAAAACCGGCCCATGCGCTGGAACAGGTTTTGCTGCGTCCCGTAGAGAATGTAATAAGCCCGCGTTGACAGGCTTTCCAAATATTCAATCACATTTTGATCAAGTGATGTCGCCCGCGCCGCCGACAGAGACGACAGGGTCGCGCGGTATAAATTGGGGAGCTGCGTGATTTGGCCGGTATCCAAGGATCGTATGCCGCGCCGCTCGATTTGTAACAGCAGCGCTTCGAGCTGCTTCCATCCGGCTTCTCGTTCTTCGCGGAAGCGCTGACTTTTGAGCTTTATCACATCCACTAAATCATCTCCCGGCGCTTCAGGTCGAGAAATTTGTTCAAGACAGCGATATTCAGGTCACGCACATCCGTGTCGACAATATGAACGCCGAGGCGCTGTAGCCGCGCAATGACCATGTCGCGCTCGCGCAGCAGGCTTTCGGCAATAACGGCGCGGGAAATATCGTCCGGTGTCTCCGGCTCTTTGCCAATCATAGTCTCCAGCGTTTCATCACGGTAAGCGACAAAAATAACGATATGCCGCCGAATGAGCCGCGCAACATTGTCAATCATTAACTCGGCGTTTGTGCTGTCAACAAAATCTGTGAAAATCACAATCAGAGACCGGCGTTTGAGATTTTGCGATAATTGCGACAGTCCGAGCGTGAAATTAGTCTCTGCAAGCGAGTAATCAATATTGGCGGTCAGGTTCTGTAAATGCCCAAAACTGCCAATACCGGCGATGGGCTGGGTGAATAAATAAGGCCGCTCGTCAAACCCGTAATAGCCCACCCGGTCGCCAATTTTCAGGCACACATAGGCCATTAAAAGCGATGCGTTCAGCGCCCGGTCCAGCTTGGTGACGCCGCCAACGGGTTCACACATAAGGTGCCCGCTATCCAGCGCGAAGATAATATTATGATTACGCTCGGTGCGAAATTCCTTGGCGAGTAATTTGCGGTGCCGGGCCGAATGTTTCCAATCTATGGCGCGCCTATCCATGCCAGTTTGAAACTCCATCAGAGCGTCAAACTCTGTGCCTTCGCCGCGCTCTTGCTGAACTTTTTGTCCAAAGGCGGCATCGCGCGAGAAAATCGCCAGCGCCGTGTCTTTGACCATGCGGATATTAGAGATCACCGGAATGCGGATATTAAGCGGGGTTTTCACCTGTTTCCAAATCAAACCCATAGGCCCCTGCCAGCGCGCCCAGAGACGTTCGGCCTTGCCTTCGCCCCGGCGTTTGGCGGTTAGTTTAAACACCGCCATCGTCTCCCGGCCTTGGGGCGCGGCCTTATAGACTTCGGGCTCACAGGTCAGCCGCTCATTGGTTGTCAGCCGAAATTCGGGGTTTATCACGGGGCGCTTTGAGCGGTTCTCATAAATCACCACCAAGTCTTCGCTCTCGCCAATATAGCATAGCGGCGGGGCTTGGGGCGACAGGTGCTGATCGCCGTGCGGAGCCGCCAGAAAACTATCAAGGACAATCATACCGGTCACGCCCGCAATCCAAGCCGCGCCCAGCGTCCACAGGGCCGGAACAAACACAGCAATTAACAGCGTGATGGGCAAGCCAATCGCCATTAAAATCGTCGCGCGCTGTGTGGGATAGATCATAGGTTTGTCTAGCGCGGCGCGCTGGTTTGTTCGATGATTTGCCCGATAACCTCATCGGCGGTGCGGCCTTCAATTTCGGCTGCCGGGGACAATATGGCGCGGTGCCGGAGTGCGGGCAGGGCAATGGCCTTAACATCATCGGGGATGACAAAGTCGCGGCCATCAAGCGCAGCGTGGGCGCGGGCCGCCGCCGAAATCATGGCGGCAGAACGCGGCGATGCGCCGGTTTCAAATAAGGGATTATTGCGCGTGCCGCGCACTAAATCGACCACATAATGGGTGACTTCGTCGGTTAGGCGCACGCTGGCAACGGCGCTTAAAGCGGCTTCGATATGCTCGCGCGAGACAAGGGCTTCGATGCCCATTTCCGCGGGTGTTGCGGTGCCGGAGCGCGCGCCGTGGCGCTGCACGATCAGGATTTCTTCCTCGCGCGTCGGGTAATCCAAAACATGTTTAAACAGGAAACGGTCAAGCTGCGCTTCGGGCAGCGGATAGGTGCCTTGCTGCTCAATCGGGTTTTGGGTGGCGATCACCATAAAATGCGCGCCGAGCGGAAACGTGTCCCCGTCAATGGTTATTTTGCGCTCTTGCATGGCTTCCAAAAGCGCAGCCTGAGTTTTGGGCGGCGTGCGGTTGATCTCATCAGCCAGCAAAAGATCGCAAAAAATCGGCCCCTTGACGAGCGAGAACTCATTAGTCTGAAAGTTAAACAGGTTCGTGCCGAGCAAATCACCGGGCATCAAATCCGGCGTGAACTGGATGCGGCCAAAATCAAGCTGGGTGACATGGGAGAATATCTGAGCGAGGAATGTTTTGGCTGTGCCGGGGACGCCTTCGAGCAAAACATGTCCGCCGGAAAACAGCGCAATCAACAATATGTCCACCGTGTCTTTTTGGCCTATGATGGCTTTGCCGATCTCGCCGCGAATGGTCCCGGCCAAATCTTGAACGTCATTGACTGTCATCTGTGATCTCCTGTCTCCACGCATAAAGCGCTCTTGCAGCCGCTAAAAACGCGGCAACATCTGTGGTATTATGCAAGCGGGCCGTGATGGCGCGCCAGCGGTTTTTCGCGCCGGTTTTTTGCTCGCGAGCGTCAAAAAATTCGGCAATGGCATCCTGGCTGTGCTGATCCATATAGAAGTCTTTCGCCGCCTGCCGCCGGATCAGCGCGCTATAGCCTTCGCCCATGGTGGTTTCTTTGCCCGCAATGCTGATAAACCGCGCGCCATTATCGGCCAGCGTAAATTTGCCGAGCGCGTAATCGCGCTCTTGCCGCGCCGGATCGCCGAACCGTACAAAGGCCTGCCACGCGATCAACCCGCCCGCCGCGAGCAAGCACAGCGTAGCGGCAAGGAACGGCGGGGTCAGCATCATTTTGACAAGGTTCTGTGTGCTGCCAAAGCCGTGTACGGAAAGGTCAAATATAACCTCATCATCAGCGCCGCCGCTTGTGCCAATCGCTGCGTGAATAAGGTCGCGGGCAAAACGGGCGCGGCTTTTTTGCGAAATGCCCTGTGTGTTGAGAAAATCCGGGTCCGATATAATGAACAGGTTCGTATCATCTTTGCGGGCGACAACCGCTTTGCCGTTGGCGCTCACCAGCGGGCTTAAGGTTTCGCCTTCCAAGGTTTGCAAATACCGGATGTTAAACCCGCTGCCAATCGGCCAATCCGCGCGCGGCGTCTCCATATCGTAAATCAGCGTGCCATTATCATCCGCGTCTTTGATGCGGGCGAGCGACAGTCCGGGCACAATTTTTTCCAGCGCGCGCGTCTGCGAGCTAGGCGAGTAGGCGGCGCTGCTTGGCCGCGGGAGGCGCTTCACCCAGCCTCGGCGTTCACGCACAGGGGTAACAATCCATTTGGGCATGACAATTAAGGTCGGGACACTCGCGTCAATTTCGTCCGCGTCCGGCATTTGGGACGGGCGGGTCAAAGTGATAACTCGCAAAACGCCGTTTGTATCCGCAGTTTCAAATTCGCGCCGGTCGAGCGTCACATCTGTGCCGTCGGCGCGCATCAGCTCGACAATCCCAGCATAGCCAATAGCGGAACTCGATAGCGCATGGGCTTGGCCATTATTCGTATCGCGCAGATCATCAGCAAAGCCAGAGAGGGTAATCAAAGCGCCCAGTGAAAACACGCCGATAATCACAAGGGCGAGGATCACCATAGGCGTCATAAAGGCCGCAATGCCGCCTGTCCGCGTGCGTCCGCCCAACGTATTTTTCGGCGCGCGGCTCATGCAGCCCACGCTTTCGGCACAGCGAATTGTTCATAGGCTGCGCGGCATTTTTGAAAATCCGCCTCGCCCAAAGGCTGCCCGCCAAAATAGCTGGCCTCGACGACCCGCCCGATCAGGCTAAAGGCCTGCCGCGCTTCTAGTTTTAAAATATCCAGCCCCGCAATCTCGCGGCTGGTCAGTGAGCGCCGGATCATATTCGGGCGCTTTAAATCAATGTCTTGGATCGAGCGGTATAAAAGCGTGTGCACAGCTTCGGCGTAAAGTCCTTTGGCGGCCAATGCGTCCACGGTTTCCAAGAGCACCCGCGCCTCATCGGTTGTGGGCGCGTAAAGCGGGGCTTGCGCGGCGGGAGCGTCTGTTGTGATGATCGGCGCCGGGCGGCGAATGCGTATGACCTCACGCAGCACGAAGTATAATATTGTGCCGACACTCAAAATCAAAAGCCCGTAGAAAATATATTCAAAAAACGGGGCTAGGAATTGGAAAATACCCTCGATCAAATTGCCCAGCCACTCAAGCCAAGTGGGCGGATCGGATTGTTCGTCCGCCGCTTCGGGCGGCGGTTCCGGCAGTTCAAATTGCAGCGCGTCATTGCGCTTGAGCGCGCGAAACGCCGCGTCAAAGCTTTCGCTGGATTGGGCTGCTGCCCACAGTCCGCCAAATCCGGCGCAGGCTAAGCCCGATATAGCGAGGCGGGAGCGGCGCGGTAATGTTGAAAAAGCCCACAATTTCATAATGCGACTATAAAGCGCCTATCGCATCGCGCCAGCGTAAAATTTGGAGCGGCGCGGAATTTGCTGTCACTGTGGTTGCGGCAGGGCAATCCAGGGAGTGCATGTGCTCAAGACCCTCTTCTCCCCGCTTGCGGGGGGAAGTACCTGGAGCGCAGCGTAGGAGGATGGGGGGCTCTATCCATCCGGTCGCCTGTGGTTTTCGCCTGTAAACTCCCCCCATCGACCTTTTGGCTTTCGCCAAAAGCCCACTTCCCCCCGCTAGAGCGTTTTGCGGTTGAATAGATTCATTTATGGGATTCCCTTTTGTTTT
>CAYGRF010000128.1:0-7399 GCA_964352275.1 uncultured Caulobacterales bacterium | reverse complement strand
TAGCTCCCGATGCCATGCTGGGACATGAAATTATCATGCCGTCTGCTTTTTGGGCCTCTCCGTCGTTCCGAATTTTATAGCGAAACACATCCGCATCAGACATAATATCTATGATGTCCGGCATCTGCGAGACCGCGCTGAGAACATCTCCGCTACGTAAATCTTCCCGGACATCAGCCATAATAATGGAATCCCCGAGCATCGCCGCAACAAAAAACACGCTGTCGTTCGCTAATCCCGCAGGCAGCCATTGCAGTGTTCTTGCAGTGAGCGCAATCGTCAGTGCCTCCTGCCAAACATCTGTTCCGTAGACCCATTTTTGCAGCAAATTCATTGTCCCGCCCGGTAACGGGATCAGGGGAATATTTTCGGAGCGGGCAAACGCAGCGCCCGTCTTGCACGTTCCGTCCCCGCCGTAAACAATGAGCAGATCCGCGCCTTTTTTAATCGCCGCTCTGAAATCAGCTTCAATGTTAACCGGATCAGAGGCAATTATATGTTCAAGTGAAAGCCCCTGCTCACAGGCAAGCGCCGTGAGTTCGTCAGCAATATCGTCAGCGCTACCGGCTGCTGAATTGAGGATTGCGACCGGACAGGACGGAAGGTTTGAGCTTATAGGTGAGTTCATAACTATAGAACGTACCAGTAAGCGTTTAGTTTCAATGGTAAGGTATTAAGCCTAAAAACGATCATAATTCAGGATCGGAGATAACCACCGCTCGACATCATCAATCGCCATTTTCTTACGGCGGGCATAATCTTCGACTTGGTCTTTTTCAATTTTACCGACGCCGAAATATACACTCTCAGGGTGACTTAAATACAGGCCCGAAACCGAGCTCGCCGGATACATGGCAAAGCTTTGTGTGAGCGTGACACCAGCCTCTTCGGTCGCATCTAAAAGACGGAATAATGTTGCTTTCTCTGTATGATCAGGCTGAGCCGGATAACCGGGGGCCGGGCGAATACCGGCATATTTCTCGGCAATCAGGTCATCACCCATAAAAGTTTCATCCGGCGCATAGCCCCAAAACTCCTGCCGGACACGTTTATGCATGTGCTCCGCAAAGGCCTCGGCTAAACGGTCGGTCAAGGCTTGGAATAAAATGGCGTTATAATCATCACCAGCCTCTCTGAATTTCTCGGCTCGGCCATCCTCGCCAAGACCTGCGGTCACGCAGAAACCGCCAATATAATCTCCGGACGGCGCAATAAAATCAGAAATATTGAAATTGGGTTTCCCGCCGGACCCTTTGCTGATTTGCTGCCGCAAACCATGGAAATGCGCCACGGTTTCGCTCCGGCTTTCATCAGCAAAGACGCGGATGTCATCATCGTTGCGCTCACAGGGCCAGAAACCGATGACCGCGCGAGCCTCCACCCATTTTTCAGCAATAATCTGATCGAGCATCGCATTGGCATCTTTGAACAAATCCCGCGCCGCCTCGCCGTAGGCATCGCTTTTTAGGATCGCCGGATAGCGGCCTTTCAGTTCCCAGGTTGCAAAGAAGGGAGTCCAGTCAATAAAATCACGCAAGGCTGCGAGATCGTAATTCACAAATGTCTTTGTGCCCGTAAAGGTCGGCTTTGGTGGCACGTAATTGTCCCAATCCGCGTTCCACGCATTCCCTTGAGCTTCTTTAAGGGTCAAGCGCGCTTTGCGGCTCTGCCCGGCTAAATGGGCTTCGCGCGCCTTGACATAATCTGCCCGATTTTTTTCAACGTAAGCGGCTTTTTCTTCGCCCAGCAAAGCGCCGACAACGCCAACAGCCCGAGAAGCGTCCGTCACATATACGGTCGCATCGTTTTTATAGGCCGGTTCGATTTTGACCGCCGTATGCGTTTTGGACGTTGTTGCTCCGCCGATTAAAAGCGGAATATTCATACCTAGGCGCTGCATTTCGGAGCCGACATATACCATCTCATCAAGGCTTGGCGTGATAAGACCGGATAGGCCGACCATATCGACTTTGTGCTCCTGCGCGGCAGCTAAGATTTTATCACATGTAACCATAACGCCGAGATCGACCACATCATAACCGTTACATTGCAGCACCACTCCGACGATATTTTTACCAATATCGTGCACATCGCCTTTGACGGTCGCCATCAAAATTGTACCGTTTGAACTCCCGGCCGTACCTAGCAATTCTTTTTCAGCTTCCATATAAGGCATCAAATGCGCCACTGCGGCCTTCATGACGCGCGCAGATTTAACCACTTGCGGCAGGAACATTTTTCCAGACCCGAACAAATCGCCTACGACATTCATGCCGTCCATCAGTGGCCCTTCAATCACATGAAGCGGGCGGTCTGCCGCTTGGCGAGCTTCTTCGGTATCCTCAACAATATAATCCGTTATCCCGCGGACAAGCGCATGTTCTAGGCGTTTGCCCACAGGCTGTTCGCGCCATTTATTGTCAACGACTCGCGCTTTGGCTTTACCGTCTCCCCTATACTGCTCTGCAATATCTAGGAGCCGGTCGGTGGCATCACTACGCCGGTTCATGATTACATCTTCAACGCGCTCACGAAGCTCGTCCGGGATGTCATCATAAATCGTGAGCTGCCCGGCGTTTACAATCGCCATATCCAAACCGGCCGGAATCGCGTGATAAAGAAAGACACTATGCATGGCTTCGCGGACAGGATTGTTACCCCGGAAGGCGAAACTGACATTGGACAAGCCGCCTGAAATCCGGGCATGAGGGAGATTGGCTTTAATCCGGCGGCAGGCCTCAAAAAACTCCACCGCATAATCATTATGTTCTTCAATGCCTGTAGCGACGGCGAAAATGTTCGGGTCGAAAATAATATCTTGCGGCGGGAAATTGATCTCTTCGGTCAACAGCCTGTAAGCGCGCTCACAAATCTCATATTTATGATCCGCTGTTTCAGCTTGGCCTTCCTCGTCAAAAGCCATGATCACAGTCGCTGCGCCGAGATCGCGCACCATGCGGGCGTGTCTGAGAAACTCTTCTTCGCCTTCTTTCATAGAGATTGAGTTCACAACAGCTTTGCCTTGAACGCATTTCAAACCAGCTTCGATCACGGACCATTTTGAACTATCGATCATAATCGGAACCCGCGAAATATCCGGCTCGCCCGCAAGAAGTTGCAAGAACCGCGTCATCGCCTCTTCGCCTTCAATCAAGCCGTCATCCATATTGATGTCGATGATCTGAGCGCCGCTTTCAACTTGTTGGCGGGCCACAGAGAGGGCTTTTTCGAAATCACCATCCACGATGAGTTTTTTGAAACGGGCGGATCCCGCTACATTGGTACGTTCGCCAATATTGATGAATTGTGCTGTACTGGTCATAATGTATATCTCTGCTAGGAGCGGAAAAAGTAATAGGCCGATGAGGCCGGCGGCATAGCCAATAATTTATACGGCAATCTGGAACGGCTCGAGGCCTGAGAGGCGCAAGGTTGGTTTGATCGCCGGGATTGTTCGAACCGGAAGACCTTCGACAGATTTGCCGATAGCCGCAATATGATCCGGCGTTGATCCGCAACATCCGCCCAGAATATTGACAAAACGCTCCTCGGCCCACGGCTTAATTTGCCGTGCCATATCATCGGGTGTTTCATCATATTCACCAAAAGCGTTTGGCAAACCAGCATTCGGGAAGGCCATAACATGGGCATCTGCCACTTTGGAAATCGCAGCAATGTGCGGACGCATTTCATCTGCGCCTAGCGCGCAGTTCAGGCCAATCGCAAAAGGCCGCGCATGGGCGATCGATAGCCAGAACGCTTCGGCTGTTTGTCCTGATAAGGTTCGCCCGGAACGGTCTGTGATCGTGCCTGAAATCAAAATCGGCTTTTCATAACCGACCTCGTCAAATACGCCGCGGACAGCCGCTATAGCCGCTTTGGCATTAAGCGTATCAAAAATCGTCTCGATGAGTATGGCATCAACAAGATCCACCATAGCGCGGACTTGCCCTTTATAGGAGTCCATAACTTCGTCAAATGTGACATCGCGGAAGCCCGGGTCTTCAACCTTTGGCGAGATTGATAATGTCTTATTCATCGGGCCAATCGACCCCAAAACCGCGCGGGGCTTATCCGGCGTTTTCGCTGTCCAGCGGTCAGCCGCCTCGCGGGCAACCTCAGCCGAAGCGCGCGCGATTTCCGGTGCCAAATCGCCCATATCGTAATCTGCTTGTGAAATGCTTGTCGCGTTGAAGCTATTGGTTTCAATCAAGTCTGCACCGGCAGCCAAAAACGCATCATGCACTTTGGTTACGGCTTCGGGTTTGGTTAAAACCAGCAAGTCATTATTGCCTTTTAGCGGCGATGGCCAATCTTTGAAACGCTCACCGCGAAAGTCTTCTTCTTCCAATTTTTGCTTTTGCAGCATCGTACCCATCGCGCCGTCAAGCATAACAATACGGTGTTTTATGGCGTCTTCTATATGTGTCCAAACAGTCATATCAGGCTTTCAATATTATTCAGTACAGGCGGTGCGCTTAAGCATTCATGCGGTGATGCAAGCCCAAAACGCGGCTGACGGCATAGGCCAACTCAGCGCGGTTCAGCGTATAGAGGTGGAAATGGCGCACGCCGCGATCATGCAGCTCTGCCGTTAATTCCGAGGCCAGTGACGCTGTGAGTAATTGACGGGTTTCCGCGTCATCATCAAGACCTTCGAACAAATCAGCATACCAATGCGGAACATCAACGCCGCACATTTTTGACATGCGGTTCAGGCCCTTAAAATTAGGCTGAAGCATCAGGCCCGGAACGATCGGAATATCAATCCCGGCGTCCAAAACCCGGTCAAGAAAGCGCATAAATGTATCCGGAGAGAAAAAGAACTGCGTAATGGCGCGGGTTGCCCCGGCATCGACTTTACGTTTTAAATTATCAATCTCTGCTTCCCAGGTTCCGCTCTCGGGATGGAGCTCGGGATAAGCACTCACGGAGACTTCAAAATCAGCAACCTTTTTCAGGCCTTCTACAAGGTCATACCCATAGGCATATCCGCCTTTATGCGGCTCATAACGCTCGCCAATTCCTTCCGGAGGATCGCCGCGCAAAGCCACAATGTGGCGAACGCCGTGCTCCCAGTAATCTTTGGCAATTTCGTCAATTTCGGACATATCCGATCCCACGCACGTCAAATGCGCGGCAGGCTTCAATGAGGTTTCAGATACCATGCGTGTTACCGTACGGTGAGTGCGCTCACGCGTGGAGCCGCCTGCGCCGTAAGTCACAGATACGAAATCCGGATTGAGGGCTTCAAGCTTGCGAATAGACTCCCACAATGTTGTTTCCATGGTTTCGTTTTTCGGGGGGAAAAACTCAAAACTCACATGGACATCGTCCGAAGACGCGCCTGCGGTTCGTGCTACTGGCCCAAGGCTACTGTCTTTAAAGCCCTGTCTGGCTAATGCTCTTGCCATTTTACTCTCCGTGAATGATCTGTTTTTTGGCCGTGCCATAATTTGACATTAGGCCGTCCCTCGCGGGTTTGAACTGTGCGGGATTCTACAAGGTCAACACTGACATCCCGCATCCAGTCCGTGACATAGTCATCTGTAAACCCGAGGCGCCTGTGGGCATATTTATCTCGAAACTCGTCATGAGTATGGGTTTCAAAATCAACAATAAGCAGCGCGCCGCCGGGTTTTAATAACCGTCCAGCCTCGACGATGGCGTCTTGCGGATCCTCAAGGAAATGCAAAACTTGATGTAGGGTCACAAGATCCGCCACATCTGCGCCCAGTGGACACGAATGAATGTCGCCCTGGCGAACAGAAATGTGCGAGCGGCCAGCGCCGGATAGATTATGCCGCGCGACTTTGAGCATATCGACATTATTATCAATTCCGGAGCCACGCTGGATACGGTCTGCAAAGACGTTTAGGACATGACCCGTGCCGGTTCCCAAATCGACCATAAATTCGAAAGGCCCCTCACCCACAATTTCGCGCATGGCGTGTTCAATATTCTCACGCGGTAAATATTCATCGCCCAGTTGCCCGCGATCATTGGCGACATCCGCAAAGAAGGCTTCCGCAGATTTTGCACGGTCGGCCCGAACATCTTCAAGGCGGCGGCGATCCGTCAGCAGCATACGATCATCTTGCGGCAAAGCGGCTAATGTGGTGGCGACAATAGCCGAAATCGCCTCATTCCCCCGGCTCAGACGCGAGAAAACCCAGCTACCCTCTTTCAGGCGCTCTATAACTCCCGCACTTTCGAGGGATTTAATATATTGCGTAATGCGGGGCTGCGAGAGCCCTAAAATTTGCACGAGTTCACTAACTGTGAGTTCACCGCGCGAGAGCAGCGCCAAAATGCGCAGCCGCTCTGGATGGCCCAAGACTTTTAATGCAGTGGATATTCTCTCCATAGAGAGCATATAGAGCATGGAAAAATAAAATGATATAAAAAAATCATTATATTTATATATTTTGTAGAATCTGTGCCGCAAAACAAGAAAACCCGGCCTAATCGACCGGGTTCAATTATTCATCAAAGCCCTAATAATGGGCAGTACAAAGCTACTTATTTTTAGCTTCGCCTTTTTTGCGCGTGGCTTCAATACCGCGGCCTGTTGTCCGCTCGACAATACGCGCGGACTTACCGCGGCGGTCACGCAGGTAGTAAAGCTTAGCACGGCGCACTTTACCCTTACGCTTAATTTCGATTTCCTCGACAAGTGGGGAGAAAACAGGGAATACGCGCTCAACGCCTTCACCGTAAGAAATTTTGCGAACCGTGAAGCTCTCATTCAGGCCCTTACCCGAACGCGCAATACATACGCCTTCAAAAGCCTGCAAACGCGTGCGCTCACCCTCAGTAATCCGCACCTGAACAACAAGTGTATCTCCCGCAGAAAAATCAGGAATGGTTTTACCGCCTTCTAAAAGACGGGTTTCTTCGGCTTGGTTTAGCTTCTCAATCACGTTCATGACTGTCTCCTTTTGCGCGGTATGCCTTGTAAAGATCAGGCCGCCGCTGCTTGGTTATTTTAATTTTCTCGTTCAATTGCCACTGCGCGATCTTTTTATGATCACCTGACAAAAGCACGTCCGGAATAGCCCGGCTTTCCCACTCTCTTGGCCTTGTATAGAGCGGGAACTCTAAAAGACCGTCTTCAAAACTTTCTTCCGAAGCGCTCTCCGCATCCCCCAGAACACCGGGCAGAAGACGGACACAGGCCTCTATCATGGCTTGCGCTGCAACCTCGCCGCCGGCCAAAACAAAGTCGCCAATGGATATTTCTTCCATCTGGCGAGCCTCTATGACCCGCTGATCGAGACCTTCAAACCGCCCGCAAAACACAATAACGCCGCTGCCGGTCGCCAATTCTCTAACGCGTTTCTGCGATAGCGGCGCCCCGCGCGGGGTCAAATATATCAATGGGCGGCCATTTCGGGCC
>CAYGRF010000127.1:0-7520 GCA_964352275.1 uncultured Caulobacterales bacterium | reverse complement strand
GTTTAGGAACAAAGCGCAAGGAAGTGCTTGCACTTTCGAGCATTTGTGACGCGAAAGTCGCGCAAAAGCGCCCCGCCGCTTCTCGGTATGACCAAAATCATCCATTTTCGCGTCGAATACGTTCGTCGTGCGGACGCACGCCTTCACCTATCCTCCTAAAACTGGATGATTTTGATTCATATCTTAATCTCCACCCTAAGTGTCCACAGGCCCTAGGTCTCCAACTGTACAGCTTTTGGTAGCCGAAATAACAGCCATATACAAGCCATGACGGAAGGCTCATAATCGCATGGAAATCCCGACTGTAATCAATCAAAGGACTCTGGATGAATTGGCGGCATATTCCGATCTTGATTGTGGCAACGCTGTTGACCTTTATTCTGCATGAGGGCGCACACTTCGCGGCGGGCGAGGCGCTCGGATATGATATGTGGGTCAATCTTAATAGCGCGGGACTGGCAAGGGGGCAGTATAGTGTAGACTGGCATACACATTTCGTCTCAGCAGCAGGGCCGATTATAACGGTCTTGCAAGCTCTGATCGGCTTTCTGCTAGTCCGCAAATTTCAATGGTTCGGGGCTTTCGCTTTTGTTTTTTCAGCTTTGATTATGCGGATTGTTGCGATGCTCATGAGCGCGAACAACCCCAATGATGAAGCGCGCATCAGCGCATGGCTAGGCCTAGGAACGTGGACGCTGCATATCGCCGTTGTGGCTGTGTTGCTGGTCCTAACCCTTAAGGCCGGGGCCAAGCTTAAGCTTGGCTGGCGATCTTATATATTCGCCTACTTTATTGTTAGCATCGCTTTGGCCGCGATTATTCTCGGCGAGCCTTATGTGCCCGCGTTTAATCCATATAACGGGCGATAAGGGGCTGTATTTAAGCACAAACGACCCGATATAACCCTTTGCACAGAGCGCGAAACCCCGATATGCGGTGCCTATGTCTCGTGAACCTATGTTTAATATTCAGGAACGTGTTCCGCTTTGGCTGGGCGGTGTGTTTATTGTGATTTTTGCGATCACGTCCTTTGGCCCGCCAAGTCTGCGTTCACTGCTTTATAATGCGGCGCTTTTGGTGCCTTTGGAGCTTGAAGGCGTACCGCTCTCGCGGCAACTCTTCAGCCTCATAGGGCACGGGTTTTTGCACGCGAGCTGGACGCATGTTCTGGTTAACGCCGGCATGATGGTCGCTTTTGCTGTGATTACAATGCGCGGCGTACGCGCCCAGAGGCGGGAGCAGGGCGGGGGCCTGGATGCGAATATTATTTTTTTATTGATTATGGCGGCCGGGATTATAGGCGGCGGCCTGTTTCAGTGGGGTTGGTGGGCCTTTATAGAGGCTTCGCAGGCTGCGGCGCTTGGGGCGTCCGGCGGCGGGTCGGCGTTGTTTGCGGCGGCGGCTTGGGCCATGGGCGGGCGTACGCGCCTGATACAATATGGTATGGGCTGGGCTCTGATCAATGTGATATTTATTGTCGGCGCGTCGATTTTAGGGCCTATCGCTTGGCCATCGCATGTTGGCGGATTTGTTGCCGGAGCGCTTCTCGCGCCCTATTGGGTAAAGCCCTTTAGCACGGGTTTTTCGATCACCCGGTAGGGGTATCGCACGCCGTCTATTTTTACCGCGACAAGCCGGGCAACCGCCTTGCGGTTGACCGCAAGCTCAACCTCTGCGCCGGGTTTGAGCCCGTTTGCAACAAGCGGGCGCATCTCTTGAGTGGGTAGAAACGTCTCAAAATTATAACGCAGTGTTATAATATCGCCCTCGCGCGCGGTGACGGTGCCGCGAACAGCAAAGGCATGCTCGCTTGTGTTCATGACGGGTTTTTCCCGGCTTAAACCGAACGGATAAGCGATCTTACCTGGCCCCGTAGCCATGTGGACGAAGACGGTGTCCCATGCATGGATATTATTGACCCCGGTTAATTCACTCAGATCAAGTGTGTTAATCTCGGACTGAATATCGACATTTTCAATGTTTTGTTGTGCGCTGAGATCAGAGGCAACCGCAAATAGAACATCTTTGCTGGCTACGTGCCAATGCTGTGCGATGGCGGCAAAAGGCAGACCTGCGAGGATAAACCCAGAAATTATGACGCCGGAAAAGGTCGGATTTTGCATGGTTAGACCTGCCGCATCGTGCGCAGACGTTGCCGCGGAGCTTTGGGATCAAACTGGGCTTGCGCAATGATAACCGCGAAACAAAGACACAAAAATATTCCCATGCTGAGCACGACAATATTCTCAAGCGTCAAAAACTCAGGTGTGAGAGACAGCTCGGCCTGCATTGCAATAATGAGAATGCCAAAGACAGACAATGGCAGGCGTGCGCGGCGCGTATTATTGGCGATAAACACAATGCTGCCTGCGATTATAATGCCGCCCATAAACATACCGATTGCCGGATATGGCTCCAGCCCTGTTTGCAGTGTGAACATCGCGGTCAGATCTGCTTCAAGCCATACAGCTGCGGGTAGGAGCGCGTATAAAACCGTCAAGAGAAATGCTGCGCCAATCGTAATCCGGCCATGACGGCGGCGGATAAGGGCGGAGAGGCTAAGAATGGCAAGGCTAAGGCCCATGGCCAAAGCCCATCCAACTTTAACAATCGGGGCAGTGTCCTGCGCGTTGACCCAAATGTCGTGACCGGGAAAGAGGGCGTAATGCTGCACGCCGATCAGGCCCGCAATGGTTAAAAGCCACGCAAAAAGCACATGCATAGACGTGCTGCCCGCGCCTTCATCCTCGGCGGCTTTCGCGGCTTGAAGGTGCGCGCCGCCGATGAGGGAAATCCCGGCCGCCAAGTATAAAGGGGATAGAGCGCCAATTTGATATTGGCCCCAAGCAAAACTGCCAATCCAGACATAACAGACAAGCATGGCTGCAAAGACGGCCATGGGTGACTTTAATTTAGCGCCGAGCCAAATTTGGCCCGTAATCAATACCGGCAAGATCAAAAGCATCATCGACGCCACGAGATAACCATCAAATTGCAGCGCGGCCCAAATCAGGCACGCCGAAATTGACGTTATCAAGCCGATACGGGAGTAGGTAAAATAGGCTACAAGCAAAGCCGCTGCCGCGAAAAGACCAATACCACCAGAGGTGTTGAGCGGTAATCCGAGCTGCGTTGAAGCCGTCAACAACATGCCGACAAAGCCGACAAGCGCAGATAAAACGGTCAGTTCGCCAAGGCGCGGCTTATACAGGCTTTTGGCGAGGTAGGCCGTCCACAAGCCTGTCCAGATTGTGGCCATGCTGGTGAAAATCCGCAGTCCAATAGACTGGCTGGTGTAAAAGCTCCAGATACAGGCCGTGACAGACGCGAGCCAGAAAATCAGCGACAATGCGAGGCTGATGTGAGAGTGGCGGACTTCTTGCGTCAATTCCATGACCAGGTTTGTGTTTTGGGACACATAGTGCCGCTTACGATCCAGCAGGAGCGCGCGGAAGCCTACCGCGTCGCCGCGCGGGTGTGTCTCAATGCATTCATTGTCGTTTGCTACGATAATATCAAGTGTGCCGTCCATAGAGACACAGTAATGCAAGTCCCGTGCACAAATGCAGCGTGTTCATCTTGCAAGGCAAAAATTTTGAAAAAATCGCTCAAATGGCGAAAGCTACGTTTATTGGCTCTAACCGCCAGCGTGACCTGACGGGATTTGGCTGAGGACATCGATGACGGATTTTATCAGAGGGATCTCATGCTGCATAGCGCGGTAACCGCGCTCAATAAGCTCGTCCGCTTTGGTAAATTCAAGCATGCCGATATGACCGATTCGGGGAGCGATGAATACATCCGGCGGATCGCCCGCAAGACGTGAGCGCGAAATCCTGTCCATGACAATATTGAGCGTGCTCATCATCACAGAGCCCATTTTAGGCGCTTCGCCGGGCTTGTGAGTGCCCATCATGCTTTGAATGAGCAGCCTGTCAGGGCGCAATTTGTTCAGAGATTGACTGGCCAGTTCAAACGGATCGATCGTCGGATGGTCATCCTCATTAACATCGATTTCGTGGGAGCTTCCAATGGGGCCGAACGCATCGCCGTTCAGGCTCACCGCGATAACCATATGCGCGCCCAAAGCTCGGCATGCGGAGACGGGTACAGGGTTGACGAGCGCGCCGTCTATCATATGGCGGCGATCAATAAGTACAGGCTCGAACGCACCGGGCAAAGCATAGGAGGCCCGCATGGCGGGCACAATGGGCCCTTTTTGCAACCAAACCTCATAGCCTGTGCGAAGATCACACGCGACAGCGGCAAATTTACGGTCAAGCTTTTCAATATGCACATCACCTAAATATTGATTGAGAACACGGGCGAGGCGCTCCCCGCGCATGAACCCGGAGCCGCCCCAGCGAATATCCATATAGCTGAGCATCCGGCGGCGATTAAGCGCTCGAGCCCAGTTCTCTAAGACGTCAAGTTTTCCGGCAAGATACGCGCCGCCGACAACAGCCCCAATCGACGTGCCTGCAATAATATCCGGGCGTATACCAGCTTCGATCAAAGCCCGCAGCGCGCCGATATGGGCCCAGCCGCGCGCAACGCCGCCGCCGAGTGCAAGGCCAAGAGGCGGACGGATTGTGCCGCTGGCTGATGAAGATGGACTATTGAGCCGCATAGGTTTGATTACTCCGCCTCCGGCCCGGCTTCAAGCGCTTAGTCCTCTTTAACCGGAGTAACTGGGCTGTCGATAATTTCAATCACGTCCAGATCATCGAGTGTCTCAACCCTCCGGGGCAATGTGCCTGTTTCAAGCAAGGACTCAACGCGCTTTTTGGCGTTGACCCGCAAATCTTCGTAAAATAGGTTAGATCGGAGCGTTCTGAACTTACCGCCAAACTTTAGGGGGCGGCGTAAGGCCCGGCTCTTGGGTTGATCCACATAGAGAATGCCGTCTTGGCATTGCACCCCGGCCTGTTTGGCAAGCGGCGCGGGGTCCATGTCCGCATCAAGGCCCTCCGCTGCCAGTCCCCCAAGGTGTAAACGGCTCGGCGCGTAATCGCTGGAGCGGTTCCATAAAAGCGGGTTGGTGCACAATAGTGGGCGTTCGCTTACCATCGCGTAATCGCTGCCATCATAAACGGTCAGGCGCGTTACAAAACGGCGGGCAATGACATCATCACCCGGCATAAAGGCGCCAAACGCAATTACGCAGCCCGTGTCTGTTTCTGCCTCGCAGGGTTTGAGCCCGCTTAAAGCGTTATCAAATTTATCCAAGGGCAAAGGGTGGTCGATAATATAAGCGGCGGCTAATCGGTCTTTTAAGCTGCCTTGGAAAAAATCGGCGAGCAAGCGCTGCGCGTGGCTCGCGCCTTGGCCATGGCCTGCAAGAATGATGGGCCGCTCTGGCGGGGAATATTTAAGGAAATATTCAAAGGCCCGGCGAACGTCTTGGTAGGCAAAGTCTTGGGCTTGCCGGGCATCTTCCCGGTTGGTCATAAAGGTGTAGGTTGAGGCCTGACGGTAGTGCGGCGCAAACAGGCGACCGGTGCTCCCGTAAGGCGTGACATAATTGGGGCGGATAATCCTCTCAAGACGGTTGCGGCGGCGCACATCATCGATGGGCAGATTCCAATGCTCACCACCTTTATAAATACTCGGCACGACAACAAAAATGTCGCCCGCTGTGGTGTCATGAAACGGATCGGCCGTGACGTCTGGCCGGGTAATCCATGCATCAATTGTGTTATAATCCGGCGGGGCGGGTTTTTCATAGGTCTGGAACGGCTCGCCGGGATCTTGTAGCGATTGGAAGATGTCATCACGGTAAAATAATGCGAGCGCGATAAGCAGCAAGATGAATACTGCTGTGCTTACGCCGATTATCGATTTTACCGATCTGAACCGCATTTCGTCATACCAAAGTCACAAGTTACCGCGTATAGGCATAGCTTAAATATGCCCTATGTATAGCCAGCATGCAAATCATGGCCCAGTTTTAATGGAACCGATAATATGTCGCTACTTGATAATAACGAACACGATCACCCTGAAAAGAAGGTTGGGTTTTTTATCAGCCTTCGCAATAATTTTTTCACCGGTATTATTATTGCCTTGCCGATTGCGGTCACGGTATGGCTTCTGACATGGTTTATCCGCCTCGTCGATGACCGGGTCCTGAGTGTCGTGCCGCCGGAGTTCAACCCAAACCTTTGGATCAAAGAAGCAACGGGCTTTAGTATTCCGGGTATTGGCTTAGTGATTGCCGTTGTCGCGCTTTGGATGCTCGGCGTTTTGGCGTCGAATTTCATTGGCACCAGCATTCTGCGCTTTGGTGAGCGGCTTCTCGGCCGCGTCCCTTTGGTGAGCAATATTTATAGTGCGCTCAAACAAATTGTCACAACCATGGCGCAACAAAAAGATAGGGCCTTCAAAGATGTCTGCCTGATTGAATATCCAAGGCCCGGTTTGTGGGCGATCGGATTTGTCACCTCCAACCTTAAAGGCGCTCCGCTTGAGCATTTAAAAGGGGATTATATTTGCGTCTTCGTGCCGACCACGCCGAACCCAACGTCAGGGTTTCTGCTTTTTTCTAAGCGCGAGGATGTGAAAATTTTGGATATGACACCCGAAGAAGGGGCCAAGATGATTATTTCGGGCGGTATGGTGGCATCTAATGAAGATTTGAAACTATTGGCAGATGAAAAGGCCCCGAAATCAAAGACGCCCAAATCAAAGGCGCATGATAAATAGTCCTGATAAAGACTTGACTTAGACGCGTGTCGTTATTATTGATAATCGATAATAAAGGAGACGGAAATGCGAAAATCAATCTTTATCGGCACGGCGTTAGCCCTTGCGAGCGTCGCTGCCATTGGCCTGACGGCTAATGCTCATGATGATAAAAGTCACGGGGCAGACGTCACCGAGACGTATGACTTTGAAGGGTTCGAGAGGATCGCACTGGGCGGTGTTTACAAAATGAACGTCACGGTTGGGCCGGATTATAGCATCACCTTGTCCGGTGATAGCCAGTTGATGGATGATGTGAATGTGTATCTGGATGGCAGCGAGCTAAATCTCGATACAAAAAATAATAAAAAGAAACGCAAACAGCATAATAACGGCATTACCGCCGATATTACGCTTCCCAAACTTAGCGCGCTTAGCGTTGCGGGCGTAGCTTCCGGCGACATTACCGGGGTGGATGCGGATGATTTCGACTTGTCAGTCTCAGGCGTTGCTGAAGTCAATATTGATGGGACATGTAAGAGCCTTAAGGCGCGCGTGTCCGGTGTCGGCGAACTGGATGCGAGAGATTTCAAATGTAGCAACGCGGATGTCAGCCTATCCGGCGTTGGCGAAATGTCGGTATATGCGTCGAGCAGTGTTGACGTCCGCGCGTCTGGGGTTGGCGAAGTTGTGGTCTATGGTAAGCCCGAAGACGTCAAAAAATCCAAAGCGATGTTCACAAAAATCACGATTAAATAGGTTTATTCTTTAAGAATCCGGCGCTCTAGAGCATTTTGCGTTTAATTGCGTACATATTTAGCGGCCTTAAAATAGTT
>CAYGRF010000126.1:0-7529 GCA_964352275.1 uncultured Caulobacterales bacterium | reverse complement strand
TCTAAGCTCCCGTTAATTGTTACCCGCGCGCGGATTTGTTCCAATAATATTGCCAAACCATAGTCTCGTCTTCACCGCCGAGGGATTTTATCCAAGCTTCATGGGCGCTGCGCTCAGCCTCGGTCGATAAAGGCGCGAGCGGCTGTGGGCGCTGCGCCGCAACCGGCACCAATACCGTATCAAGGTCTGTGCCCAAATCGCCCAAATCCAGCTTGCGCATGCGCCCGCCATTAAGGTCAAGATAGACTTCGACCAATAATTCCGCGTCAACAATCGCGCCGTGTTTGCTCCGGCTTGTCAGAGAAATATCAAACCTCTTACACAGCGCGTCCAGTGATGCCGGAGAGCCCGGGAATTTCGAGCGGGCAATCCGCAGCGTATCAACAAAGCGTTTTTTCGGAATCGGGTCATAACCGGCGCGTTCCAGCTCCGCATTCACAAAGCCGCGGTCAAAATCCGCATTATGCGCCACCAAATCACTATCACCGATAAAATCCAAAAAGGCTTGGGCCTGATCAGCAAATAGCGGTTTACCACGTAAAAACTCTGTCGTTAATCCGGTAATCTCTGTGACTTTTTCAGGCACGTCGCGCTGTGGGTCGAGATAGGTGTGAAATGTTTCGCCTGTGGGCATGAAATCGATAATTTCAACGCAGCCAATCTCTGTAATGCGGTCAGAGCCGCGCGCATCAAAACCCGTGGTTTCCGTATCAAACACAATTTCGCGTTTACCGCTCACGATAGGCCCCTTGTTTTATACTCACCCTGTCTTATCGACCTGAGAATAGCTTGCACCTGTTCGCGCGCATGTTCCAGCCCCTTATCCGTATAAACGATGAAATCTGCGCGGGCGCGTTTTTCCGCGTCAGGCGTTTGCCGCGCCAAAAGCGATTCAAACACATCAGCCATCATTCCGGGGCGCGCCAAAACTCGTGCGCGCTGCATATCCGGCGGCGCGGTGACAACCACGATAATATCAACATGTTTATCCCCTCCTGTTTCAAACAAAAGCGGGACGTCAAAGACGGCTATATCGGCCCCGGATTGCTGCGCGTCCGTTAGGAAAGCCCGGCGTTTTTCGCTGACCATCGGATGAATAAAGCTCTCAAGCACGGTCAGGTTCAAAGGGTCGGCGCGCATATGCCCGCCCAGAACCGCACGGTCGACGGCTCCGTCTTTTATGGCGTCCGGAAACACGGCCTTGATGAGGGGAACGGCCTTACCGTCTTTGGCGTATAGATCATGTACGGCTTTATCGGCGTCAAAAACCGGACAGCCCTCAGCACGGAACATGGCCGCCGATGCCGTTTTCCCCATTCCGATAGACCCTGTCAGCCCGATAATGATCATCACAAACCAGCGCCTATGCTCGTTTTTCGGCAGATTTCAGCGCGCGCAAAAGGTCTTCCGTGGGATCGAGATGATCCGGTGGTCTTTGGCCAAAAAACAGCTTAAATGCGGGGCGCGCCTGCGCGATCAACATTTCCAGCCCGCCAATATGGGGCAAACCGTGCCGTTCCGCTTTTTTCATCAACCCGGTTTGGCGCGGAGTATAGACAAGATCATAAACAAAAGTACCGGGCACTGCGGACGCCAAACTGACATCCAGCTCCGGTTTTCCTGTCATGCCGCCTGCGCTGGCATTGACAATTAATCCCGTTGTAGAAATCCAGTGATGACGGTCTTCCCACGGCACCGCGTAAAGACTTGGGACATTAACATCATTGACCAGTGCGTCTGCGCGGCCAGGCGTGCGGCCTATGACGCGAATTTCCGGGCAGTTCAGCGCCATAAGCGCGCCAATAACCGCATGCGCCGCGCCGCCCGTTCCAATCACAAGCGCCGAGACATTCATCACAGAATGCGCGCCGTAATGTTGCAACAAAGGCGCGGCAAAGCCTTCGAGATCTGTATTGTGGGCCACCAGCTTATCGCCGCGTTTATAAAGGCAGTTAGCTACGCCTAATTTACGCGCATCCGGCGTATGCTCATCAGCGGCGTCAAAAGCAGTTTTTTTCAGGGGGGATGTGACATTGACGCCCGTTATTGATGTGCGTTTCAGCGAGCGAAACGCATCCAAAGCCGTATCGGGCCGGACGGCAAAATGCACATAAGCGCCTTTAAGGTTCATATGGCGGAGCCAAAAACTATGCAGAACAGGCGACAAAGAATGGTGAATAGGCCAGCCGCAGACACCCGCCAGCTTTAAGGCCTCAGGGGCGGATTCGCTATCGGGTATATCAGCGACAGGTATTTCGCTCATGCTAAGACCGCGCCGCGTATGCGCAAATAATCCAGGACAGGTAGAAGCGATAATCCTAGAATAGAGAAAAAGTCGCCGTCAACATGCGAGAAGAGCTGCGCGCCCCGACCTTCAAACCGGTATGCTCCAACACTTTTCAAAATTATGTCTCCTTCAGCCTCAAGATATGCGTCCAGAAACTCTTCGCTAAAATCTCGCAATGTCAAGGTTGTCTTGCTCATATGCCGCCAAACAGGCTGTCCATATTCACAAATCACCACCGCCCCAATCAAGTGATGCGCGCGGCCGCGCATATGTAACAACCTTTCACGCGCCTGCGCCATCGTGGCGGGCTTGTCGAAAATATCTCCATCCATCACCATGATCTGGTCCGCGCCAATAACAAGGCCGGGATTTGTGAGGCTCACCCGTCTTGATTTTGCTTCGGCCAGCGCGTCGGCAATATCGCGAGGCAGGGCTCCTTCGGCAAGCATGGCTGATTTAATTGCCCCTTCATCAACGGGTTTGATAATCACAGAATAATCAAGCCCGGCACCGTCCATAATATGGCGGCGGATCGCGCTCCCCGAGGCGAGAATAATGGGGGGTCTGGAAGGTGATTGGGTCATTGGGGTTTATAAGCTTGGTATAGGTTGATAATTTGCGCGGATGTTTCTTCAATTGAGCGGCGGGTAACGTCAACCACCGCATAGCCTTTTTTGACGAAAAGCCGCTTGGCCGCCCGCATTTCTTCGCGAACACGGTCTTGGTCAATATAATCTGTTGCCTCATTTTGGTTTAGCCCCATCAGCCTCTGTTCCCGGATTTGGACAATCCTATCCGGTGACGCCACTAGGCCGACAATAAAGGGCGCGTCAAACCGGTCAAGTATGGCCGGAAGCGGCATGCCGGGGACAAGCGGAATGTTCCCCGTTCTATATCCCCGGTTAGCCAGATAGATACTGGTGGGAGTTTTGGATGTCCGGCTAACGCCCAGTAATATGATTTGCGCATCATTTAAGCCAGTAACATTTTGCCCGTCATCATGAGCCATGGCAAAATCAAGCGCGGCGATCCGGTCATAATAATCCGAATCCAGCGTTCTCTGCGCGGCAATTTCATGGGTTTGCGCTGCGCCCAGATAGCGCCCGAGCATGGCCAGCGATGGATCAAGAATAGATGTGGCCGGGATATTAAGCTGGGCGCAGCGCTGTTCCAGTTTTTTGCGTTTTTCCGAGTTCGCCATTGTATACAACACAACACCAGGCCTGTCTTCTATGTCTTGCAAAGTTTGCTCAAGCTGTTCTCCTGTGCGCACCAGCGCATGTAAATGTTCCAGCGGAGTTGCGTTGCGAAATTGCGCGCACGAGGCTTTCATCATGGCAACCAAGGTCTCCCCGGTCGAGTCGGAGACCAGATGAACATGAAAATATATCGATATGTTTTTTTTATGGGCGGGCACGTCTGCTGTTCTAATGTAATTTGGGCGCAATAGGAATCGGAAATTAAAGCTTATTATACTCTGTGGCGTGCGGCTTACTAGCCGCCGCGGCTCGGAGCAGAAAAAAGCAAACCATCCACCCTTGTCCACAGGGGGAAGCCAAAGTTTAATAAAATGTTAACGGCTGTTAACTTTTTGGTCTCACCGCTGGTTTTTATGAGTCTGTGTTTGTTTTTACGCATGCAAAATGGGAATTACGGGGATAAAAAATTATCCCGGTTTTTACGGGATTTTATACAGAGCTTTAACATCTGAAACGCCGCAGGTTTTTAAGCTTATTCAGTATTGTGGATAAAGCTGTACACATATACATAAGGGGATAAAGTATAGGAATATTAATAGATATTAAAATTCCTTATCAAAAGGTTAATTTTATCCACAAATCCACAATGATTACGACTATCACTTCTTTTTATATAAGGGAGACGGATAAAATCATATTTCAAGAAGGTGTATATTTGTGACATCCAAGCTTATAAATGTCTTAGCGGGCGAGACAGTATCACCCCCTCCGGTTTGGATGATGCGGCAAGCAGGCCGTCATCTTCCTGAATATTTAGCTGTACGGGAAACCGCCAAAGATTTTATCGATTTTTGTTTCTCGCCTGACAAGGCCGCTACAGTTACGCTTCAGCCCGTTGAGCGTTATGATATGGATGCAGCCATATTATTTGCCGATATATTGCTGATCCCTATCGGATTGGGACGTGACGTACGTTTCGTGAAAGGCACAGGGCCGGTTCTCGACCCTATAACTGTGTCAGATATATCAAACCTAACGATCACTGGTGCGGCGGACCGGGTCTCCAGTGTTTATGAGACCGTGTCCCGTGTACGCGCAGGTTTAGCAAAAGATAAAGCGCTGATCGGATTTTGCGGTGGGCCGTGGACGGTGGCCACCTATATGATCGAAGGACGCGGCAGCCCGTCCAAAGAAGTCGCCAAACGCTTTGCTTATAATCATCCCGCCGCGATAGATGATTTACTGGCGGCTTTATCAGAATCCAGCGCGGAGTATTTGATTGGGCAGGCAAGGGCCGGAGCAGACGTTCTAAAAATATTCGAAAGCTGGGCTGAAGGCTTAACTCCGTCGCAGTTTGAGCGTCTGGTTATTAGGCCGACGCAAGATATTATAACCCGCGTCAGAGCTGCCGGTATAGAGATACCGATTATCGGGTTTCCCAGAGGGGCCGGGCTCAACGCCGGGACATATGCTCATAAATGTTCTATTACCGCTATTGCGGCCGGCACGGATGTACCCTTGCCTGAGTTTCGCGCCATGATCCCGAGCGGTATGCCGGTTCAGGGTAATTTGGACCCTCTGGCACTTAGGATTGGCGGTGATGCTTTACGCACTGCCGTTCAGGCCGTATTGGACACCATCGAAGGTCCGCATATTTTCAATCTCGGCCACGGCGTCTCGCCGGATGTAAAAATTCAAAATGTCCATGCGGTGATCAACCATATACGCACAGGAGACGGCGATTATGTATGAATATTATGACTGGCTTCGGGCGTTGCACATTATTGCTGTTATTTTCTGGATGGCCGGACTTTTATATTTACCGCGTCTTTATGTCTATCACAGCGGAGCCACGCTTGGCGGAGAGCTTGATGAAACTTTGAAAACTCAGGAACGCCGCCTCCTGAGAATCATTATGAATCCGGCCATGATTGCCGCGCTTATATTCGGATCAGGTCTGCTCTATGTCCAAGCGGACATATTGTTTTCCCGGCCATGGATGCATATTAAGGTTCTTTGCGTGTTTGTGCTTTTTGCCTTCCATGGCATGTTAGCGGCGGATCGTAAGAAGTTCGAGCGCGGCGAGCGCCCACGGTCTGAGAAGTTTTACCGCATTATCAATGAAGTCCCGCCAATTATAGCGATTATCATTGTGATCATGGCCGTAGTAGAGCCTTTTTAAGCGCTTGACGTTTTATATAACTCTGTTACATGAAAATTCTAACGCGCCTATTCTTGGCGCTCTCTTCCCCAGATATTATGCGTGATGAAGAGATAGACTTTAAACCATATGGAAAAATATGACCCCTATAGATATTGATCTGGACGAGATTGAATCCATCAGTCTTGACGATCTGAAAAAAATGAGACCAGCAGAGCTGATTAAGTTTGCCGAAGAAGTGGGTATCGAAAATGCGCCGAGCATGCGCAAGCAGGATATTTTCTTCTCTGTACTCAAAGACCTCGCCGAAGATGACATTGAAATCAATGGCGGCGGCGTTCTCGAAGTTCTGCTCGATGGATTTGGGTTCTTACGCTCGCCCGAAGCCAATTACCTTCCTGGCCCGGATGATATTTATGTCAGCCAGAACCAAATTCGTAAATTCGGCTTAAGGACTGGCGATACAGTGTCCGGCCAAATCCGTAGCCCGCGCGATAATGAACGCTATTTCGCGCTGACCCAAGTCGCGATGCTCAATTTTGAAACGCCGGAGAAAGCGCGTAATAAAGCGCATTTCGACAATCTGACCCCGCTTTATCCCGATGAGCGCCTCAAAATGGAAGTCGAAGACCCGACCTTGAAAGACAAATCCGGCCGCGTGATCGATATTGTCTCGCCAATCGGCAAAGGGCAGCGCGCTTTGATTGTCGCGCCGCCGCGGACCGGTAAAACCGTGATTTTGCAAAACATCGCGCACTCGATTGAGGCTAATCATCCGGAATGTTATGTTCTGGTACTGCTGATTGATGAGCGCCCCGAAGAAGTGACCGACATGCAGCGCTCTGTTAAAGGCGAGGTTGTGAGCTCAACTTTTGATGAACCGGCCACCCGCCACGTCCAGGTTGCGGAAATGGTCATTCAAAAAGCCAAACGCCTGACAGAAAACGGTAAGGACGTCGTCATCCTGCTCGACTCGATCACCCGCCTTGGCCGCGCCTACAACACGGTTGTGCCAAGCTCAGGTAAGGTTCTAACCGGCGGTGTGGACGCTAACGCGCTGCAACGCCCGAAACGTTTTTTCGGCGCAGCCCGGAACATTGAAGAAGGCGGATCGCTCACCATTATTGCAACGGCCTTGATCGATACAGGGTCGCGGATGGACGAAGTGATCTTTGAAGAATTTAAAGGAACAGGCAATAGCGAGATCGTTCTTGACCGGAAGGTTGCTGACAAACGGGTCTTCCCGGCCATAGATGTGACGAAATCCGGAACCCGGAAAGAGGAGCTTTTGGTGCCGCCGCAAGAGCTGCACAAAACTTATATGCTTCGCCGTATTCTCAATCCGATGGGGACGATGGATGCGATTGAATTCTTGCTCTCAAAACTTAAAGACACGAAAAATAATGCCGAGTTTTTCGACAGTATGAATACTTAAGATGGGTCTACAATAGGATCGGTTTGCGTATTCGAGGTATGAACAAATTTCGGGTGTGATGTTTTTGCCTCAGGCACTTTATAAGCAATAAGCTCCCAGTGTCCGTTGTGATGCTCTGCTAGTGCTGAGCAACTCTCTACCCAGTCCCCATCATTCATATAAGTTATACCGTCAATATCGCGCATCTCCGCAACATGAATGTGTCCACAGATGGCTCCGTCATAGCCTTTACGGCGACAATAGCTGGCGACGTGATTTTCAAAACTATGAATAAAATTCATAGCTCGTTTCGTGCGTGATTTCAGGGCTTTGGATAATGACCAATAAGGTAATCCGAAAATTCGGCGTAGAGCGTTAAGCTCTGTATTCGCCCAGAGCAGAAAATTATACAGATTGTCTCCAAGATACATGATCCATTTTCGATCAGGGCGCATTAACCCGTCAAAC
>CAYGRF010000125.1:0-7682 GCA_964352275.1 uncultured Caulobacterales bacterium | reverse complement strand
TCGTTTCCGGATCAAGTTATGAGCGATACAGACCTTGAGCGTTTCACGCTTTATTTTGGCGATTTCGGCGAGGATGCATTTTTCGGCTCTGTTGATGGCCATCCCAACATTGCCGCGATCCAGCGCAAGGCAGATGAAAAAGCGCCGATTTTTGCCAGCACATGGCACACGGATTGGAGCTTTCAAGCCAACCCGCCCAGCGGCACCTGTCTTTACGGGATCACAATACCGCCTCATGGCGGCGATACGATATTTGCCAATCAGCACGCGGCCTATGAGGCCATGCCGGATGACCTGCGCGTGGCCGTGCAAGATCTGATCGCCATTCATTCCGCTGAACTCGCCTACGCGCCTGATGGTGCCTATTCGCACAAACAACCCACAGAAGCTGACCGGAGCATGACAATTATCGCCTCAGATCACGCCCGCATCCGTCAAGAGCACCCCTTTGTGCGCATGCACCAAGAGACGGGCAAGTCCGCGCTTTACAGTACGATGGGCTATATTTTAGGCTTTAAAGGCATGGATGCGAGCGAGAGCGGGCCACTCTTGATGCGGCTTTATCAATATCAAGGATCGGAGGCGTTTCAATACTGCCACACATGGCAACCGAATATGCTTGTCATGTGGGATAATCGTAGTGTGCTGCATATGGCAACAGGCGGATATGAGGGATATGACCGCCTCCTGCACCGCACGACGATTGCAGGACTTGGTGAGTACCAATCCGTCAAAAAATAAGCGCCTCCGGCGAGGGGGCCGGGGCGCTTAAGAGGGAGCCTAGTATTTAAAGGGGACGAAAATACTAGGGACGTTATGCACCTTATTTAGGCAATAACACTCTACTTACGACATGAACCGTGCCGTTGGATTGCTTAATATCCGCTTTTTTTACGCTGGCAAGACCGCCTTTTTCGTCTTTGACGTAAAGCGTTTCGCCTGCATACACAGCCGTGAGCGTATCTCCGCTTAGCGTGGTCACATCAACAGTGCCGCCATTGTCTTTCGCTAGCTTGATGATGTCCGCAGCCGCGAGATTTCCAGCAACAACATGCGCAGTCAAAACGCCTGTAAGAGCATCTTTGTTCTCGGGTTTGAGTAAATGGGCAACCGTACCGTCCGGCAAGGCGTCAAACGCTGTGTTTGTCGGCGCAAACACGGTAAACGGGCCGGGGCCGGATAATGTATCGACAAGACCGGCGGCAGTGACTGCCGCGACAAGAGTCGACAGGCTTTCAGTTTTGACGGCGCGGTCTACGATGGTCATGGATTTCTTCTTGTAATCAGATCCTAATACGACCTGCTGTGGCGCATTCGTCATGGAGGCAGTTTTACTGGTTTTATCGCCGCATGAACCGGCAAAGGCGGGGACAGCCATGAGGGCTGTAGCTGTGATGAGGGTAAGGGATAACGCTCCGCGGCGCGCGCGGTTTATTGAGGGTTTCATATGTCTCTCCAGTTTGTGAAAGTCTTCTTTGGTGAAGACAATCTATCTACGCGAGCGATCGCCGCCCGGTTTCCAATCTGAACAAAACGTAATGAACGACAAAGGTTCGGGCGCTATCCCACACTCAACAGAGTGTCGTGATCCCGTAAACGATAAAGCGCAATCATCGCCCCCAGAACCGGGATCGCCGCAAGGAAAAGCATATTGTGCGAATCCGACCACGGCAATAACACTTTCCATGTGAACAGTGTTCCAATACCGTGAAATACCATCACAAGCCCGTAACTCAGCCGCTTCTTAAAGCCCGTTACAAATGCCAAAAGCAAAATCGCCCACAACGCACCGACCGCATAGGACCCCGTCTGCGACAGTCCCTCTATCTTATAAAAGTGCGCAAAAATCTTGGCCGTATGTTCAACGCCTTCGGCTGTGAATTTGTCTATCACCCAAGGCGCAAGAAATAAGGCAATGGTGATACGCATGATGAGTAATGATAATGGAAGGTTTTTTGGCATGGTTATGTCCCCTGTAAAACGTACTATATAGTATCAGGATAGTATCAGGATAGTATCAGGCTGGTTCACCTGCACGTCACAACCCTGTGACAACAAGAATTATATTTTCGCGCGCTATGCGCTGAGCCATAGACAAATGAGACGAGATTAGACATAGTTTTGCATATCGTTCCCTATTATCAGAGGTTCTCATGCAAGCCTTCAAGCTTTCAATGTCCGTGCTAGCAGCGACTACGCTTTTTCTATCCGGGTGTCAGGACAAAACAGCCAAGACGCAAACCAATACGGGCACATCGTCTGCGACTGAAACGCTATCGATCAATTATGAAAAATACACTCTGGATAACGGCCTCGACGTTGTTCTCCATGTTGACCGATCTGACCCTGTGGTTGCCATAAACCTTGCGGCCCATGTCGGCTCGGCGCGCGAGACAGCCGGCCGCACAGGATTTGCGCATTTGTTTGAGCATTTGCTGTTTCTTGATTCTGAAAACCTTGGATATGGCGGCCTTGACGAGATGAACACACGTATTGGCGGTGAAGGCACGAATGGTTTTACAACTCACGATATGACCCAATATTACCAAGCCGTGCCCAAAGACGCTCTTGAAAAAATCATCTGGGCAGAGGCGGATAAGCTCGGCTGGTTTATCAACACGGTGACCCAAGACGTTGTCGACAATGAGAAACAAGTGGTCAAAAATGAGAAACGCCAGCGCGTGGATAACCAGCCCTACGGCCACAATCTATATATCGTCAACAAAGCGCTCTACCCTGAAGACCATCCATATAATTGGCAGGTTATTGGATCGCTCGCAGACCTTGATGCTGCAGGTCTTCAAGATGTGAAAGATTTTTACAAAAAATGGTATGTGCCCAATAATGTCACCGTAACGCTGTCCGGTGATTTTGATGTGGCACAGGCCAAGTCACTGATTGATAAATATTTCGCCGAAATTCCATCCGGCGACGACATTACGCCTTACGCTCCGCGCGCAGGCGTACTGACGGAGTCCAAACGGCTATATCACGAAGATAATTTCGCAACCGTTCCACAGCTTACCATGGTCTGGCCCACGGTTGAGCAATATCACCCGGATGCTTATGCTCTGAATATTTTGGTTGATTATTTAACCGAAGGGAAACGCGCGCCGCTCAATGAGGTTTTGGTCGATGAGAACAAACTCACCTCCAGTGTTGGCGGGTTTCACTATACAAAAGAAATATCCGGCGAATGGTATCTCTTTATCAGCCCGAATGAGGGCGGTGATATTGATGATTTGATACCCTCGCTTGAAAAAGGCTTTGCCCGGTTTGAGCAAAACGGCATGAGCCAAGCGGATCTTGACCGCATTAAAGCCGGTATCGAAGTCGATTTTTACGGCGACATCCAAAGCGCTTTGGGGAAAGCTATACAACTCAGCGAATATAATCTTTTTACCGGCGATCCCGGTTTTTACAGAAAAGACATCGCGAGCATTCAAGCCGTAACAACGGACGATGTGATGCGCGTATACGGCCAATATATCAAAGACAAACCGCGTATTTATACAAGCTTTGTTCCAAAGGGCGCGCTGGGTCTGGCACTTGAAGGCTCAGTCAAAGCGGATATTGTAGAGGAAGCTATCGTTCAGGGAGCAGAAAGCGAAACTGATTTCGACCCCGCATCCCGGATTATCGAAACGCCCACACCATCAAGCTTTGACCGAACAATTGAACCGGACTTTGGACCGGCTTACACTCTGCCTAAGCCGGATGTATGGCAAAACACGCTCTCAAACGGCGTAAGCGTTTATGGCATAGAAAGCAGCGAGACACCGCTTGTCTATTTCTCGATGGTGATCGATGCCGGGAATAATCGCGGCGACTATGACAAACCTGCTGTCTCCGACATGACCGCCGCTATGCTGGAAAAAGGGACGGCCAATAAAACCCCTGCAGAGCTTGAAGACGCCATAAAATCTCTGGGGTCTTCCATTTCTATAAGCGCAGGACAGTTTGGCGTTTACATCACAGGGAATACGCTGGCTCGTAATTTTGACGCCACCATCGCACTGGTAGAAGAAATACTTCTGGAGCCGCGCTGGGACGCAGAAGAGTTCTCACTCCTTAAACGCAAATTGACCAATGATATTGATCAGTCTGCGGCTAATCCAAATGCGATTTCTGTGCGCGAGGCGGCAAAACTACGCTACCCTGAAGGACATATTTTTAGCTACAGTTATTTCGGCCCTAAAGACAAACTCGAAACTATCACACTTGATGATCTTAAGGCGTTTTACGGAGAATATTACACCCAGCATGAGGCCAAGCTTCGCATCGTCGGCGATATAACGCCTGCGCAGGTTAAGACGGCATTTTCTAGCCTTGCTGCAAAATGGGCGCGCCCAGCGTCTGCCCCGCTCACACTGGCTCCGGCAAACCCAGTCGAAACCTCACAGGTTTATTTTTATAATGTTGACCAAGCCAAACAGTCTGTACTGCGTATTGAGCGCCCTGCTCTTTCGGTTGTACACCCGGATTACCCGCTCGCCGAGGCCATGAATTTTATGCTTGGCGGGATATACACGTCCAAGCTCAATACGGAATTAAGAGTGAATAAAGGCTATACTTACGGCATCCGGTCAGGCTTTTCCGGAGCCAAAGACCGGGGCACGTTCTCCGTGCGCTCCAGCGTCCGTACCAATGTGACCAAAGAGTCTATCGCGCTCATCCGTGATATACTCGCCTCTTATGGCCCGGATTTTACGGAGGGTGATTTGCAAATTATGAAAGACGCTCTGCTACGCGGGCAAGCCCTAAAGACGGAAACTTTGAGCGATAAATTATCCATGGTGAACGAAATCGCTGCTTATGGCTATCCTGCGGATTTCAAAGCGCAAAATGCAAAACGCATAGAGGCGATGACTCTTGAAGATTTCAAAGCGCTGGCATCAGAGCATTTACGGCCCGCGGCGATGCGGTATGTGGTCGTGGGCGACGCCGCCTCCCACGCTGCACGCCTTAACGACTTAGGATTTGGTGACGTGGTTATGCTCAATGATTAGAACAGTCTCATTTGTCGCCGCAGCATTTTGCCTGACAGCTTGCGCACCAGCGGCTGTAACCTCGCCAAAGCCAAATTTTGATACGGCAGCGATGGACATGCTTTTATCAAGCGCTGTGGAAAACGGCGACGTTGTAGCTGTATCAGCCCTTGTTTTTGACGAAGGCGAAACCGTCTATAAAGGCGCTTTTGGACTGCGCGATAAAGAGCGCGGCGAGCCCGCCGAACTGGATACGGTCTGGCGCATTTATTCAATGACTAAGCCCGTTACATCCGTGATCATTATGGACTTGGCGGAAGAGGGAAAGCTGAAACTCTCTGACCCCGCGTCAAAGTATATCCCTGAATTGGCGAAGATGCAGGTCGCCAGTACATCAGATGACGGCGCGGTTATTATGACGCCAAAAACCCGCGGCATGACGGTTGAGGATTTACTGTTGCACCGATCCGGCATTGCCTACGGCATTTTCGGTGCGATGAACCCGGTTGAAGAGCTTTACGAAGCAGCGGACTTGTTCAATCCCGCAGAAGACCTTTCAGTCAAAATGCAAAAACTGTCTCAACTCCCTTTGATTTCGCAGCCGGGCGACGCTTGGTATTACAGCTATTCCATTGACGTTTTGGGCCGCATCGCTGAAATTGTGACGAACCAAAGCCTTGGCGATATTATGCAAGAACGGATTTTTGATCCGCTCGGCATGAATGAAACAGGGTTTTACGTAAAGCCTGAGCAAAAATCCCGTTTTGCCAGTAATTATTATATCACCAAGGACGGCACATTTGCTCTTGCTGAGGACGGACAAAGCAGTCCGTTTTTGAACGATAACGCGTTTCAATCCGGCGGCGGCGGGCTTGTCTCGACACTGGATGATTATGCGAAATTTGCGCAAATGATGCTGGATGGAGGTATCTATAACGGCCACAGGGTGTTGGATGAAAACACTGTAAATCTGATGATGTCAGATAATATGGGAGAAAATCCTGTATTCTTATTTCCATGGCTGGGCGGGGAAACCAATAGTAGTTTTGGATATGGCGGATCCGTAGTGATAAAAGACACGCCGCAACAGATTGCGGAAAGTGGACGCGGCGTAGGCCAATGGGGATGGAGCGGTGCAGCCCGCACGGTTTTCTGGATAGACCCAAGAAACAATGCGTTAGGCATCTTGATGCTACAAATGTTCACAGAAAACGACCCGGCTTTGCACACGGACTTCCGCTCGCTGGCCTATAAGGAGACAGTCAATGACAAGTAGGCTTATTGCTACGGTGACAATTTCAGCGCTCATCGTCTTCACACTTAGCGCCTGCGGCGGACAAAACAACGCGCGTGACTACCAAGCCGAACCTGCTCCAATTCAAAGCCATTCCGGCTTGATGGAAGCGCAATCTTTCTCAAAAGCGGCAAGCGACCAACCTGCACCTTCTAGCCCGGGCTCCAGCGCCCAGAACCCATCAACACAATCCTTCCTCGCCTACAGTTATAATTACGGTTTTTCCCTTCCGGTGAAGGCTGTGGCAGAGGCAGCTCAATCCCATGCCGATATGTGCCTTAAGGCCGGGCCGGAAAAGTGCCAAGTCCTGTCATCAAACACATCGCAGGGCAATGATGATTATGTGAGCGCTTATCTGCGCATTCGCGCAGAACCCAAATGGCTTGAGAACTTCACAGCCCAGGTGCAGTCAAGCGTAACTGAGGCCAAAGGCGAGATGACAAATTCAGGCGTGACAGCCGAGGATCTAACCCGGTCAATTCTTGACACGGATGCCCGGCTTAAAGCGCAGACTACACTGCGAACACGGCTTGAAGGCTTGCTTGAGACCCGCGATGCTAAGCTCCCGGATTTGCTCGCCCTCGAGAGAGAATTAGCCCGCGTTCAAGGCGATATTGAAAGCGCAACAACAACGCTGAATGTACTTAAAAAGCGCGTCTCTATGTCTGTGGTTGACATCAATTACCAAACCAAACAGGTCGCCGTCTCGCGCGGCGCACTATCGCCTATCGGCGCGGCACTAAAACGGTTTATGGGTGATTTTGCCGAAGGCCTTGCCAGCGTTATAGCCTTCTTTGCTGCCATTCTGCCATGGCTGTTGTTCATTATCTTGCCCGGCCTATGGCTTGTCCGGCGGTTTTGGCGCGGACGCAAGGCCAAACAAAAGAGCGCTTAAACTCGGTCGCTATAGCCCTTGGCAAATTTAGACTTTTGTCGTAGACATTCTCAAAATCATAAAGGGACAGCCATGAAATCGATTGTTTTATCCAGTGTCTTAGCAGCCAGCCTTGCGCTCGCCGCCTGTCAATCCGAAGCTCCGAGCTCTGATGCTCCCGCCGCAGCGGATTATGTCCGTATCAAACAGTTAGAGACGCCCGCGCCCATGGCCGCGCAAAAGCCAAGCGAGCGTGAATATCATGGAAAAACGCTCTCTGATCCTTATTTTTGGCTCAAAGACCCTGATTACCCGACGACTGATGACGAAGATATTCTGGATTACCTCAAAGCCGAAAACGCCTATTATCAAGAATTTCTCAAGCCGCACAAACCACTCGTCGATACAATATTTGAAGAATTTAAAGGCCGGACAGACGAAACCGAAGAGTCAGTCCCTTATGTCATGAACGGTTATGAATATCGCTGGTATTTTGAAGAAGGCGCAGAGTACCGCACCCGCGCTC
>CAYGRF010000124.1:0-7682 GCA_964352275.1 uncultured Caulobacterales bacterium | reverse complement strand
TTGGGTTCAGCCTTCGTTTTGATAAGCCCCAAATCCGTCCCGCAATGCGGCTCAGTCAAATTCATTGTGCCCGACCACACGCCTTCAATCAGCTTGGGCAAATACAACGCCTTTTGCGCATCCGTGCCGAAATGGTGGAGCGCTTCATAGCACCCTTGCGACAGGCCCGGATACATGCCAAACGCCATATTGGCCGCTGATGACATCTCAGACGCCGAAAGACCGAGAATGCCCGGAAGGCCCTGCCCGCCATATTGCGGATCCGCCGAGAGGCCCATCCAGCCATTTTCTCGCATTTGCGTGTAGGCTTCTTTAAAACCGGGCGGCGTTGTCACGGAGCCGTCCGCATGGCGCACACAGCCATGTTCGTCGCCAACACGGTTGAGCGGGGCGAGAACCCCTTCAGCAAATTTTGCGCTTTCTTCTAAAATCGCGTCGATCATTTCCTCATCAGCATCTTGGAACGCAGACAGATCAGAATATTGCGAGAGCTCAAGCACTTCGTGCATCAAGAACCGGGTATCGCGGAGATTGGCTTTAAACGTAGGCATAGGTCTATCCTTTTGTCATGGATTTAGAGTTCATAGAATTCGCGTTCATGGGCTTGTGAGTTTTTACGGCTGAGGGCTTTCTTTGGCCTTCATTGGCCGCGCTATCAGGCGCAAAATCATCATCCATATGTTGACGCAGCACCGCATCATAGGCTTCGGCATATTTGAACGCGCCGGAGTTTTGCGGATTTTCCGACACAAACTTTTCAATACTATTGCAAAGCTCGGTCATCTCTTGGGTTAAAATATCAATATCCGAGCGGCGGCGGCGCAGCGAGGCGATCACTTTTTTAAAGTTTGCCTGCCGGGTCATCAATTCACTGTGGTCTGTGACCAAACCATCGGTCACATCGAGCACGGCTTTAATATCATCCAGCGAAAACCCAAGGCGTTTGGCTCTTAAAATACGCACCATACGCGCATGTTCTGCGGGGCAAAACACGCGCGAGCCAGCCTGCCGTGCAGGGGATAATAGTCCCTTATCCTCATAAAATCTGACAGCACGCGGCGTAATATCAAAAAGCGATGCAAACTCACGCACGCCCCATGACGGGACGCGGGCGCTGTGTGAACTATGGCGAATATCCGCTGACATCATGCCGCGCCTATAGCTGACGTTGACGTTAACGTCAATAGGGTGAAGATACAGGGTCATTCGCCTGAACCCAACTCAAAGCGAGCGGCTTATTTTGGAGCCATAAGCCCCTAGACAGAGCGGCCAAAAGACCTAGGCTTTGGTTGCAAAGCTTAGAGGGGTCACAGTGTTACTTCGCAGAATAACCAAACATGTCAAAGATCAGAACTGGTTTGCTGTCGGCGTCGATTTTTTCATTGTTGTCATTGGCATTCTACTCGCCTTTCAGATCACGGAATGGAACGCGGCTCGCAAAGATGCGGCATTAGAGAATGATTATCTCCACCGCATTCAAGAAGAGCTCAGCCGGGATCAGGAGAGGCTAGAAGATCGCCTGTCTTCATGGAAGCAGGTAGTCCAAAGCGGGGAAGGCGCCCTTAGCTATGCACGAACAGGTGAATTTCATCAAGGGAGCGCATGGGACACAGTCGTCGCTTTTTATTTCGCAGGCGATGTCGGCGGATGGCGAACTGAGCAAGAAACATTTGAAGAACTCCGCAACGCCGGGCGTATCAGCCTGATTTCAAACGCTGAAATCAGGACTTTTCTCATCCGGTACGCTACAGGAGTGCGCTCAACATCCTACATCAAGCGAATGGTTGAATTGGACGATAGCTACTATTGGCGAATTCGACAAGAAACACCCTATGAAATTGCGCAATATATTGAGCGGGAATGTATCGAATGGGCCGGAGGGGATAATAACATGCTCAAGGCTTGTTCTTCGCCGTTTGATGAGACTGAACTTGAAAATATCTTGAGCGACTATGCTGAGAATGAAGACCTATTAAAAGATCTCAGGGCACAGACTATATTTATGGCAGAAAATATCGAAACCGGAGAGCGTTTTTTAGAGTTCTTTCCCTACGCAATTGAGGTTCTATCTAAAAAACGTGATTTGCCGCCTATTGACCGGAAATAGATTGGTTTGGGCGTCCTGTTTTGGGGGCGCATAATGACAACCTTAGCGGCATTTCCAGACATTGCTTGGGGGCTTAAAGCGCCCAAAATAGGACATTGGTAATGTTTGCAGATATGGTAGCATTGCCCAAAACAGAACGCATAGATGTCGTCGTCTAGAGGAGAAGAACGATGGAATTAAAGACTAAAGATGGCGACCTCACCTTAGGGAGCGCTTACAGGCTTATTGTTACAGCATGGGTGTTGTCATGGGGTGCTTTTATGGGGATCATTTTGCTCTTACTGCTTCTAATTACTCTTTTAACTGGTGAGATGACTGTGAATGGTGAGCTTATAGAAGGTCGAGGAGCAGCTTTAGCCTCGATGTTGCCAATACTAGTTCTTTTTCCTGTTATAATAGTAATGCAGGCTTTCATGTTCGGAGGCTTTCTCGTTGGCGGGTTGTGGCTGTATCGATTAAAGCGGCCACTGCGGGTTACAAATGAAGAAGGTTAAAGGTTTTGATTCAAACATCAGCATTTACCACCAACTCGCCTAAGCTAAGCGTCCTAAAATCGGTGTGAGTTCAACTGGTCGCCTCAACACATTGGCTGAACCGCTCAGCCGGTGTTTCATATTCAATTTAATCTACTCATGCGCGCAGCGAAAACGATAGTTAAATATCGCGCATATGCTGCTCCGGCTTGACCGCGCGCGGCCCCTATGGGAAAGCGCGGATAGTATGCCTATCAAGTCCCTTTATATCACGCTTTTGCTTATGCTCGGCACCGGCCTATCCGCTGCGGCGCAGAGCGAGATCATCGCGCCGGAGGCAATGCCCGCGACCACGCCGCGTAAGGATTTTGTCGCCTTTATTTCCGGCACGCCCGTGCCTGACCTTAAGTTCAAACCGCTGGGCGCGCCGCCGGAGGAGCCTGTCTTGGGTTTCACGCTGCCCGAACCCAACGTACCTGAAAAGCTCCCCATAGACCCAGACGCCCCTGCGCCCGCAAATGAGGGCGAAATCCCTGACGCACAAACTGAGGAGACCGATGATGCCAGCCTGATAGTATTGGAAAAAACGCCGGAGGAGCCGCCAAAGAAGAAAGATACGCCCGGCATCCTGCCCTTTTATGTCACTGCCGCAGAATACCGAGCTTCGCGGGAGGTCAAAGCCCAGCACATTGCATTGACCTATACTGTCAGCGCCGCCAACGCGAAAAGCGGCCTAAAAGTCCCGGACAGAACGGTCAAAATTCTTATCGGCCCTGATTATGCTGCGTCTGTGCAGGATGAAGAGACCCGCATATATGATTTTCGCACGGCCCGGCTTTTGACCGTTCGCAAAGCCGAAGACGCGTTGGAATTTGACAATATTTCGCTCTATGCTGCCGCCTATAAAAATGTCGATACCGTCAATAGGGCGACCCGATCAGGCGCGCTCGAATCGATCAAAATCGGCCCGGCGCTCTCATTGGATAGTTTCTGGCTTGAGGCCAGTATGGGGTGGACGGCGCGAACCGATTTTAACACCTTATCCGCCGAGCGTAGCGGCGCAAATGTAACCGCAGCTTATGATGGCAAGACAATATTGACTTTGGATCTATCGGGCCCAGAACTCCCGAGCGAATCACACATGCGCAACCTCTTTGCCTTTTGGCACCATAACACAGCCATTCATCCCGCCATCCTGACCGAGATTGGCCGCCCGGAGCGCGCCCCGAAATCCATGGTGCTCACATCCGTCAGCCCCAATGTTCCTGACGGGCTGATCACCAAATGGACATTAACCGAAGCCCGCACAGAAAAGGCAGACTTTCCGCTGCCTGAGGCCGCGAAAAGCGTGCTTGAGAAAGACACGGTCTCGCCGCTCGCCTTTGTCATCGCCGCCGCAGCCAAGGGAGATAACGTACCGGGCTGGGTGAGCAACAGCCAGCTCCGTGAAGATATGCATAAGCAACGCGAAGCCCGAAAAGATTTTGAAGCATGGCTGACGGGCAAAATCCTAGCGGACCGCCTTGGCGGATGCGAGAATGATCCAGCGCTGCTGTGTGAGGACATCAAAGACTTTGAAAGCGGCGCAAAGCCCGAAACAGATCTTGCCAAGCTCCCAAAAATTATCGCACAAACAGAGGTTAAATCCACGCGGGCGGATGCCTTTGAAGCGTTAATGCCCTATGTGAAAGATGAAATTGCACCGGCTTTTTTGGTTAAAATTGCTGGACAGACTCGCGCCCGGATTAAATCCTCCGCTTTAACCCCGAAGCTCCAAGCGGTTCGCGCTGGCAGCCTCCTCGAAGAAGCCTTGGCTAAAAACCCATACGATCCCGAAATTTACCAAAGCCTGGCTCAAGTCTATGCGGCTGAAGGACGTTTTGCCGAGAGCTGGGATATTTACGATGCTATGCGCGGACTGAAAAATGTGCCAAGCGCATTAACAGCGCCTATAAACCGCGCGGAAGGCTCCATAAAAGCACGCGCACCCGGGTTCTTTGCGCCTTTAACTCCATAATTTTCCATTTTTTTTCAAAAAACCATTAACCTTTTAACCCCCCGTTAACTAGAATTAACGTCTACCAGTCATGTAAAACTGAGTGATTTGCGCACGGTCTGTGCCGTGCTGATCGTAAGAGATAAGGCAACATGACAAAAAGACCGCCTTCAGGGAATGACGACCCCAAGGCCTCTGGCAGTTCCAAGCCAGAGAAGGCAAAACCTGCGCCTAACACTCAAAAAAAACGTGATACACTCGTCTCGCTTCGGGCCCATATTGACGATATTTCATCCCGCCTTAAACAAGCTGATACGCTAACCCAACAAAGTGTCGATTCGCTGCAAATCGCCTTTGGTGTTCTTGAAAAACGGGTGAGCGAAGACGGTCATATTAACAAAGCCGCCTTGACCCGGCGCGTTGACCAATTATCTGAACATCTTACCGGCCTCATCCGCAACACGCAACAAGCGGTTGCCAAAGATCTACGCGCTGCAATGGCTAACCCCACTATTGAAAAACTGTCCGCCGCTGTAGACATAGCAGAAGCGCGAATGTCGCATGCGGAAACTACGCAGGCTGCCGCGCTGACAAAAGTCAACCGCCATATTGCCATGCTCGCGAAAGCTATTGATGCACGTTTGCTAGCCGAAAGCCAAGCCCATCAAACTTCGATCCAGCAGGTTCACACGGCCCTCAAAACAACCCAATCAGAAACCGGCGCTAAGATCAAACATGTGGAAGAAGCAAGTGCGGTCGCCATTCGCGATCTGGGCAAGCGCGTGGTCAATCTATCTCAAGATCTTAACCAACGCACGTCCGAAACGACAAAATCCATCAATGAAAAAATCTCCGGCATCGCCATTAGAACTCAGCGAGATTTCCAAGAGTATAAAACCAAGCTTGAGCGCCGGATTGAAAATATCGAAGAGACTCAAAGGAATCTCGATTCCTATACAGACCGCTCGATTGCAGGGCTCACCGCCCGGATAGACAGTTTGGAATATGGCATGACAACGATTGCGCCGCCGCCAAGCCAAGCGCACTACCATCCCGCCTCTGGCCAGCCGCCCATAGAGGAGCTCATCGACGATCCGTTTGCGCCGGACCCCGCGCCGCAAGATCAAGCGCCTATGGAGTTGACAGTTGCGGCACCTGCCCCGCACCCCGCGCAACCGCTCACATTAGTGCCCCCAGTTACGGCTATGCCGGCTCCCGCTCCAGCCCCGCATGTGCCAGCGCCAGCGCCATATTCGGCGCCCGTTGTTCCCTTCGCCCCGCAAGAATATAGGCCGGACTCGCAGCAAACGGCCGCGCAAGCAACGGCTTATGAACCCTATGTACCAACAGCAGGTGCGACCCCTGCTATGACAGATGGCTCATTTGCCTATACAGATGCAGCGCCGCTGCATGATAGCTCTCCCCAGCCCTACATACCACCCACCCTCGCCGACACCATAAAGCCGGAAGATCTCCCTTATGAAGACCCTGCCTATGCCGAACATGACAGCGAAACCGATATTTTGCGGCCCGGTAGTTTCAAGACTCTGAAGAAACGGTCAGGCAGCAAACCCAAAATCAACCCCCGCCATTTGCGGGCTGCTGGTATTGCGATTGCCGCCGTTACGGTTGGGTATTTTGCTCTGCGCGGATTTATGGGCGGCACAGATAGGACCGATCAAAGTACCGGCTTGTTTGTGGAGGAGAATGTTGGCGGAACTATGACCGCCCCGGTGCAATCCGCAGAGTTTATGCCTGATGCGTCCCTCCCCGCGATTGGAGACTATCAAGACAATCAAGGCGCGCCGATCGCTGCCGAGCCGGGCACACTCGAAGCGGCTGCGCAATCCGGAGACCCGGTTGCAGAATTTCAACTTGGCCTCTCCCGTCTCCAATCCGGGCAAACCGAAGAGGCGATTACGCTCATACGGGCCTCCGCCAATAAAGGCCAAGCCGCCGCGCAATACCGCCTTGCCAAGCTTTACGAAACCGGTGAAGGCGTCACGGCGGATCCGGCTATGGCAAGGCAGCTTACTGAGCGCGCCGCCCGCAGCGGCAACCGTATCGCCATGCATGATTTAGCGCTCTATTATGCCGAAGGCCGGGGCGATGTTAGTGTTGACATTAAAACCGCCGCGCAATGGTTTGAAAAAGCAGCGCAGCGCGGCGTTGTCGATTCCCAATATAATCTCGGTGTGTTGTATGAATCCGGCCAAGGCCTGCCTAAAAATCTCACAGAAGCCTATGTCTGGTATAGCGTCGCTGCCGGGCAAGGCGACCAATTTGCCCGTCAACGCATTGATATTCTCAAAGACCAACTCGGCGAAGCTGATTTAGCCAAAGCCGATGCGCGGATTAAGGACTTTAAACCCGTACCGATTGACGAAACCGCCAACGGTATTTTCCGCAATGTGGCATGGGCCGCGCCAGATACCGATAAGCGCGAAAGCACACTTGTCAAAGAAACGCAGACGCTTTTGGGACAGCTTGGATTTGATGCAGGAACGCCCGACGGCTCTATGGGGCCGCGCACACGCACCGCCATCGTCAATTTCCAAAAATCCAATGGGCTTGATGCCACAGGCGAAGTTGACCAAGCTTTAGTCATACAGCTCCAGCGCGCGGCTGGCGCGTAAACATAATCTCGTTTTAAATAAGGCTTAGAGCTTAGCGCCGACCGTGTTTAGATTTTCGCGCAGCGTATTTTGCATCGCGGCGCGCCTTTTGCGCGCGAACAAGCTCTTCTTTTGCCTTAAGGCGGGCGACTTCAGCAAGCTGGCTTTTGCGTTCAGCTTCCGCTTTTTCAATGGCTAAGCGCTCTTCTTCGGCTTTACGCTTTGCAGCACGCTCAGCTTCGCGTTTCGCGCGGCGCTCATTTCGGGCAGCACGTT
This sequence comes from uncultured Caulobacterales bacterium, assembly GCA_964352275.1. Classification (GTDB taxonomy): domain Bacteria; phylum Pseudomonadota; class Alphaproteobacteria; order Caulobacterales; family Maricaulaceae; genus JACOMS01. The sequence goes on along the minus strand of CAYGRF010000124.1, from coordinate 215 downwards.
CGGCAAGCTTCTTCGCTTTTTCTTCGGGATCAAGCTGTTTTTCTTTCGCGCGCTTGAGCATCGCGAGTTTCGCCTCTTTTTGAGACTTCAATCGATCATTAAAATTCTGGCCAGGGAAACCTGACATAGTCTTACCTCTTTGTTAGATGTGCGCGCCTTAAAACACAATCGGCGCTCCGATAAAAGAGGCGATGTTAGATTTTTCCAAGGAATAT
>CAYGRF010000123.1:0-7872 GCA_964352275.1 uncultured Caulobacterales bacterium | reverse complement strand
TAACGGAAAGTTCGACTTTTCCAGAGTGCTAAATGCAGTGCTATTATACGACCTTAACGGGACTAACGCAACCCTTATTATACTTTATAGTGGAGGGCTATATGCATTACCGGTAGTGGGACAGTTTGAAATATTCCGTTATTTATAAGGCCCGCGTACTCTTGAATCACGGTTCTCTGCATATGGGAGTCCCAATGATTAAAATGTCACCACAGCCTAATCAATAAAGCCCATTTCCGCGTCCGCTTCGCCGTGATTGCGGCGTGTTCCGGGAATGCGGATGTCCTCAACAAGGTCTTGAATATGTTGCGGCGGAGCGGGCGTGAGCAAAGCGGTGACCACGCCCACAACCAAGGCTAGCCACATAAAGACAAAACCGATCCCTTCGGGCGAAACCCCCAAGAACCACCCCTCGGGCGTACCGCCGCCAAATTTGAAATAATAAATATAGGCAAAAGTGGTGATCAGTCCGGTGAGCATAGCGGCAATCGCGCCCTCTTTGTTCATCCGCTTCCAGAAAATTCCCAGGAAAATGATCGGGAACAATGAGGCTGCCGCAAGCCCGAATGCAAACGCGACAACTTGCGCGACGAACCCAAGCTGGCCCGCGTAAATTCCGAGAACGCCAGCGGCAACAACGGCCCCCGCCGCAGAGAACCGCGCGAGGCGAAGCTCCGTCTTATCATCCATATTTGGGGCAAAAGTTCGTCGCCCCAGATCATGAGATACGGCTGAGCTGATCACCATTAAAAGTCCCGCTGCGGTAGACAGAGCCGCCGCGAGGCCGCCCGCGACAACAAGCCCAATAACCCAGCCCGGCAGGCGGGCAATTTGCGGATTGGCGAGCACGAAAATATCGCGGTTCGGCTCGACTTCATTGGCAATGCCGTCGGGCGCATTCGGGCCGCGGTACTGCATGATGCCGTCGCCATTTTTATCCTCATAGGATAAAAGGTCCGTTTTCTCCCAATCCTTATACCAGATAGGCACGGGCTTTCCGCCAGCCGCGGTAATCTCAGCGGCGCGGGCGTCATAATCCTCAGAGTCGGTAATATAGGTGGCGTCATTCACCGTATCAATGAAGTTCATCCGCGCAAATGCGCCAACGGCGGGCGCGGTGGTGTAAAGCAGCGCAATAAAGACCAGCGCCCACCCGGCAGACACCCGCGCGGCTTGCGCAGATTTGACTGTAAAGAAGCGAATGATAACATGGGGCAGTCCGGCCGTGCCGAACATCAATGCCGCCGTAATACAGAACACATCAATTTTGGCTTTGGTGGTGGAGGTATATTCCGCAAAGCCTAAATCATTGAGCACCGTATTGAGTTTCTCCAGCATGGATATATCTGTCCCGGCCGCATTGCCAATAAACCCAAGCTGGGGAATGACATTACCCGTTATGGTCAAAGAGATAAAAATCGCGGGGACTGTATAGGCGAAAATAAGGACGCAATATTGCGCGACCTGCGTGTAGGTAATGCCCTTCATACCGCCGAGAACGGCGTAAAAGAACACAATCACCATACCGATGGCGATGCCCCAATTGGCGGGAATACCCAGGAAGCCGGAAAAGGCAACGCCGACGCCTTTCATTTGCCCGGCAATATAGGTAAATGAGATAAATATCGCGCAGACCACAGCGATCACGCGCGCGGCTTTGGAATAATAACGATCCCCAACAAAGTCAGGTACAGTAAATTTGCCAAATTCACGCAGGAAAGGCGCGAGCAAAAGCGCAAGCAGCACATAGCCGCCTGTCCAACCCAGCAAATAAACAGAGCCGCCATAGCCCATAAAAGCGATTAACCCGGCCATGGACAAGAACGAGGCGGCGCTCATCCAATCGGCGGCGGTGGCCATGCCGTTAACAACCGGGTGAACATCGTGTCCGGCCACGTAAAAATCATCGGTTGAACCGGCGCGCGACCACACCGCGATGCCGATATAAAGACCGAACGTCAGAATAACGAAAAAATATGTCCAGAAGGTCTGATCCATGATTTACCCCTTAATTCCGTATTTTTTCTCAAGAGCTGTCATCCCGCGGCAATAAATCACAATCAGGATAACAAAAACATAGATTGCTCCGTTTTGCGCAAACCAAAACCCAAGCGGAGCGCCGCCGATTTTAAAATTATCCAGCGCTTCACGAAATAAAATCCCGGCCCCGAAAGACGCCAAAAACCAAACAATCAATAAGCCGATGGTCAGCCGGAGCGTTGCGCGCCAATAGGCTTTCGCGTTTTCCGGTATATGTTCTTCTGTTTCTGGCATGATGCACTCCCCAATATTTTTATCGACTCTTCGGCCCGCCTGCGTAGTGGTTCAATAGTTTCTTTCCTTTTCGCACGTCAGCCCTTGGTGACATTGACGCCGTAAATTTTATCAAACCGGTTATGCGCAAGCATCGGCAGGGTGCTTGCCACTCCGAAAGAGGCGCGCCGAAGCAGCCGCGCGGCAGGCCATGCCCGGTGAAATGTTTTGGCGTTTTGACGGGATATAGTTTGCAGCAAGCGTGTCCGGGTCTGGCGCTGCGCGGCATAGGCGTTTAGGGCGGCGGGTATGGTATCTGCATTCTCTGTGATATTGCGGGCCAGTACGAAAGCATCTTCAATCGCCATAGCCGCGCCTTGCGCCATGAAGGGCAGCATCGGATGACACGCATCCCCCAAAAGCGCCGCGCGGCCATCTGTCCAGCGCTCAAGCGGCGGACGGTCAAACAGTCCCCAAAGATTCACATGATCACACGCATCCAAAATCTGTATCATGCGGGGATCCCAACCTTCAAATGCGTTGCGTAAAACATTGATGTCCCCGGATAGGTGCCAATCTTCTTCGGTCCATTCCGCGCGCTCTTGAACCGCGATAAAATTGATCACTGAGCCGGCGCGCACATAATAGGCGACAAAGTGCTGCCCCGGCCCAAGCCAAGCCGTTGCGTCCATCGGTAAGGTATTATCGGGTAAGAGCGCCGCGTCCACCAGCCCTCGCCATGCGATTTGGCCGGTAAATTCAGGAGCTTGCGGCCCAAGCATCATGGTTTGCACGGCGGAGCGGATGCCGTCTGCTCCGATCAACGCGTCGCCGCTAAAGTCACATCCCTGTGCATGGGCAATAATAGACGCGCCGTCTTGGACATAACCCATAATCGCTGTGCCGAGATGCACTTTGACCCCCGCAGATTGAGCGGCTTGAGACAGGACGCGGTGTAAATCCGCCCGGTGAGTGTGGTAATAGGGCTTGCCGTAGCGTGCGCGGTGCCCCTGCCCCAAGGGAACGCGGAGCTCTTCACGGCCCGTACGGTAATGGCGCATCACGGCATTTTGCGGCTTACAGGCTGTTTCGGATATGGCCGCTTCCACCCCCAAAGCCGCCAGCACATGCATAGCGTTGGCGCTAAGCTGCAGTCCCGCGCCGACCTCGCCTAGGCTTCCAGCCTTTTCAATAATTTCAACTCTGGCTCCGGTCTTGGCCAGCGCCAGAGCAGCCGTCAGCCCGCCAATACCGGCTCCGGCGATAATGATATGCGGCGCGTCGGCGATCAGCTATTCTCCGGAGGAATAATGGAGTGCGATTGCGCATGTTTAATATCGGTATCCGCAACCCCTGCGGCGCGCAGAATATCATAGGTTTGTGCGCCCTTGGCCGGAATGGCCGTATTGATATCAGCTTCGTTCATATCAGCCCCGGCGCGTGTAAAGCGCGGGGCGGGAGCCGGGTGTAGGAACAGGCCGTCCCGAATGAAGGCGCGGCGCGCTTTCATATGGGGATGCGCTGCGGCTTCTTCGTAATCTAGCACGGGCGTGACGCAAGCATCGCTGCCGTCAAAAATTTCCGCCCATTCATCGCGGGTTTTTTGCACGAAAACGGCTTCGAGCTTTGTGTGCTGAGCGGCATGAAAGGAACGATCATTTTGCGGGCCGAAATCGTTGGGGTCTATGCCTAATAGGCTGAGCATCAGCGCGAAAAATTGCGGTTCAATACATCCCACAGCCATATGCTTCCCGTCTTTGGCCGCGTAGCACCGATAATAAGGCATCGCGCCGTCCAGAAGATTCGACTCCCGGTTTTTGCGCCACTGCCCGAGGCCGTTCATCGTGTGAACAATGCCCATCATGGAGTTGGTGCCATCAATAATGGCCGCATCAACAATATCGCCCTGTCCGGTTTTTTCCGCCTTGGCGAGAGCCGCGAGCAAACCCATAATTAAAAAGAGCGAGCCGCCGCCATAATCTCCCACAAGGTTAAGCGGCGGGAACGGTAATTCGCCTTTTCGGCCCATGGCATGCAGCGCTCCGGTTACAGATATGTAGTTAATATCATGACCGGCGGTACTCGCCCACGGCCCGGTCTGTCCCCAGCCTGTCATGCGGCCATAAACCAGCTTTGGATTCACAGCGAGGCAGGCCTTTGGCCCAACGCCCAGCCGTTCCGCCACGCCGGGGCGGTTACCTTCAATGAGCATATCTGCGGTTTTCACGAGGGTGAGCAAAATATCCGCTGCGCCGTCTTTTTGAAGATCCAGAACGATGGATGTTTTTCCCCGCCGATCAATCATTGGTATGCCGCCCGTCAGCCCGCCCGAGCCGGGACGCTCAACCAGAATGACGTTTGCGCCCATATCGGCTAGCAATTGCCCCGCATAGGGCCCCGGGCCAATGCCCGCTAGTTCAATAATTGTGTAACCGGATAGAGGGCCTTTGTGATGATCGGTCATAATTGCTCAAATATCTGCATGGTTAAAGTCTTATCATAAGAGAGAGAAACGGCTCAATAAACCTCGGAATAGAAATTCTTTTTAGTGTGCAGTCATGCATAAGCCTATCAGCTTTCACATTTTAGATTTGCGCCTTTGCTTTTCAAAAAAGATTTGATATTTGAATTTATGACGACTTTATTCCGGCTTTTCTTCCTGACATGTTTCACGCTCACACTGTCTGCGTGCGCGACGAACGGCACGAAACTGAAAGTCCACAGCGTCAATGCGCTATCCTCAGCCGCCAGTGATGACGGCGAGTTTCAGGGGTTGGAATTTCTCGCAGACCCCATTCCGGGGAAGCTGAAAAACCGGGTCAATATTTTCTATCTCCACGGCATTGGCTGGACGGAAAATCCTGAGAACGATCAGCTTGGCAATGATTTCCTCAGCGGCGTTGCACGGTCTTATGATCTGGAAAATGCGACGGATATTATCAAAACGCCCTGCGGCACAGATGAAGATAATGTCGGTCATAAAAGCAATCATATCTATGTCACCACAGGCGAAACCCCGGTCTATTACGAAACGATTATTCCAGGGGTGAAGCTCAAGCTGGATCAACTTGTCTGCATGGATAAACAGACCCTCAATGTGGATGATAATTTAGAATATGTGGTTTACCGAATTTTCTGGGACGATGTTTTTTGGCGCTCTTTACAATCGCACCATGTAGGGCAAGATGATAGTATTGGGCCGTCCATGGCGCTCGCCGGGATGCGGCGCAAGCTTAACCGCCGCCTCAAAGATGAAATTGTCAATTTCGGGTTCTCTGACGCGGTCATGTATCTTGGCCCGGCCGGACAGGATATTCGCAACGCGATTCGCGGCGCGATGTGTAGCGCAGCACTCGACGCCGCCGGATATTCACTGGAAAAACAGGGGCATGAAATCGCCTATTCCCGGGCCTGCCAAACGGCGACCAATACATCGGTAAAGATCAATCAATTTGCCTTTGTAACCGAAAGTCTTGGCAGCAAAATAACATTTGACGTCATGCGCGAAGCGATGACCGACAATACAGACACAATTGTCGACGAGATGATTGCGGGCAGCGAAGTCTATATGTTGGCCAATCAAATCGCGCTTCTGTCGTTGAGCGATTTGAGCCAAAACCCGAAAGCCCTCCCCGTTCTTGATCCTGAAAAACGGCGACCGCGCATTGTCGCCTTTTCGGAAATCAATGATATTTTGACCTATGAAATCGGCACCTTTTTGGAGCACCTTTGGACGCGGCGCTTTGTTGACTCCAGCGGCGGGAATAACGTCTTTGATGCCGCGAGCCGCGAAAGTGTCGCCGCGGCTATAGGGTTTGACTTTGTCGATTTGCGCCTCGAATTTGCCGATCCGGTTATACCGTTTTTCGATGGTATGGTTGACCCGATGCAGGCGCATATGGGACATTCGGCTGAGCCGCAGCTTATGCTCTATATGTTATGCGGCGCGCGCGGCGGGAAGCTCAACGATGATAGCTGTCTTGCCACGTCTGATTTAAAATGAGCGCGCCTTTTGCGCTTTTCGTGCGCGGTAGCGAGAGCGAAATATTTGACCTATCCGACAGGTTGGGTTTTGACTCGCATATGACGGCCTTGGCAGTATCCCTCTTTCAGGACGGCCCAGGATGCATGTTTGTACAGGCGCTTTACGAAACCAAGGCGGAGGCCAGCGCAGCGCTCTCAACGCTCGGGTTGCCGCCCGGCACAGAATATACGGTGTCACAACTTCCCGATGAGGACTGGGTGAGCCTAAGCCAAGCCGGACTGCCGCCCGTGCGCGCAGGCCGGTTTTGGGTGCATGGCAGCCATGATAAAGACGCGCGGCCTGCCTCTGCGTACTATCCCGTACTGGTGGACGCGGGGCTTGCCTTCGGCACCGGCCATCACGGCACCACCAAAGGCTGCCTCATCATATTCGATCACTTACTGGATACGGGTAAACAGCCGCGCGCCGTACTGGATTTGGGCTGCGGCGCAGGTACGCTCGCCATTGCCGCCGCGTTGGCGCTGGGGCAAACCGTCCTGGCCACAGACATTGATCAGGACGCGGTGGATGTAACGCAGGATAACGCCGCACTTAACGGGGTCGCCCATAATATTGAGGCGGTTCAAGCGGACGGCTTTGACAGCCCGGAGCTTTCCGGCCGGACATTTGATTTGGTCTTTGCCAATATTCTCGCCGGGCCGCTTATGGGACTCGCCCCCGATATTGCAAAAAGCTTAAAACCCGGCGCTCATGTCATTTTATCCGGCATTTTGGACGCTCAAGCGGATACGGTTAGCGCCGCATTTGCAGCCGAAGGCCTCTTGATAACGGCGTATCCGTCCATCGATGGCTGGACCAGTCTGCTGGGGTCAAAACGGTAAGCCTTGCGGCTCAATCCACACCACTGTTGCGAGTGATACTCCATCTGTTACCCAGCTTTCAATCCAGACATATTCGGCTGCAACACAGGCGGCAACGCGCGGGCTCATATCGATTATGATCGCCCCGTAAAAGTCGGGGTGAATTAAAACCGGCATAATCTCGATTTCCAAAAACCCGATGGCGATACCCGTTTCGGGATTAAGCGCTTTGAACAGAGCCTCTTTCATAGAAAAAATCTGGGCCAGCCGGTTTCGCGGCGCGCGAGCCTCGCGGATCCAGTTTTGCTCGCGCGGCGCTGCAATTTTATCGATTATATCCATGGAAACCGACGCGGTGGTTTCGGCGTCATATCCTACGCCTTTGACCCGCACGCCGCCTTGCTGGCAGGGTGCGGCCACCGCTGCAATATAGTCGTCCGTATGGGTAATCGACCCGGTCAGCCCCTCCGGCCATAAAGGTTCACGCGACAATCCGGTCAGGATGGGGACGATCTCGCCAGTCAGGACATGCACGGCGCGCTGCGCGCAAATCCGCCCCTTTTGGCTCTCATCAAACGCTTTAGGATGAGATTTCCGCCCAGCCAGCATGGCCTGAGTTTCCGGGTGGAGAGGCGTTTGCGAAAGGCCCGGCGTATAAACGCAGTGCGCGAAACGTCTTAATGTCAAAGGGAATGTCATATAGCGCGGGATAATAGGGATTTTACAGAAACTGCCTAGCGGCAAATTACGCGGGCCAAAACCTGCCTTTCTGTG
>CAYGRF010000122.1:5322-7873 GCA_964352275.1 uncultured Caulobacterales bacterium | reverse complement strand
AGCGGTCACTGGAGTAAAGCAATTGGAACTCTTGGCTAAATTGATCATCCGCATATGTTGCTGGAACGTCAAAGTCAGGCTGCGGCAACGCGTCAAAATCAATTGGCGTAATAGTTTCGCCTTCGCGGTAAGCGGTGATGGATTTCAGGGTAATCTCATCGCTCATCTCATATGACGCGGTCAAAGAGACGCCTTTGGTTTTGACCTCATTATCATCACCCGCGCCCGCGCGTGTATCATATTCGTCTTCCGTGACGGCCAAAAGACCGTTCGCGCTTGGCAGTAAGCGGTGGCCGTGCTTGGCGTTGGAGTCGTCTTGGGTAATATCACCGGCAATGCGGATATTCAGTGCGTCTGTGGCCTGCCACTCAGCGCTTATGCGCGCAGCCAGAATATCTTTATCATAGTGATCCGCGCCGGTGTTCAGGTTTTCGCCAAAACCATCGCGCTTATATTTCGCCACGGCTGCGCCGATAGCAAATGTGTCGGATACTGGCACAGAGCCGGACACAATTTGATCAAACTGACCGTAAGAGCCCGCGTTCAGCCGCGCTTTGAATGTGGCGTTTTCCATATCGAGGCTCTTGGTCACATATTTGACCGCGCCGCCGATGGTGTTGCGGCCATATAATGTGCCTTGAGGCCCGCGCAAGACTTCGACGCGCTCAACATCGAAAATGTCCAGCACAGCGCCTTGCGGGCGGGCAATGTAAACATCGTCAACATAAACGCCGACGCCCGGCTCAAACCCCCAAAGCGGGTCTTGCTGGCCGACGCCGCGGATGAAGGCGATCAAAGTTGAACTTGACCCGCGCGCGACTTCGATTGTCGTATTGGGCGTAACTTTTTGAATATCTGTAATATCAATCGCGCCAATATTTTCCAGAAACTCGCCGGATACAGCGGTGACCGAAATCGGTACATCTTGGATGTTCTGGGCGCGGCGCTGCGCCGTGACAATAATTTCGTCATCTGCGCTTTGCGCGGCAGCAGGCAGCGCAAGGCTGGCAACCGTTAAGGCAATAAGTGAGACTGAGAGTTTCAATGAATGGCGCGTGGACATGATATTTCCCCTGATTAGTGACGCTAATTTCAACAAGCGTTCAATTTCAACGCTTGTTGAATAACAGGAAATCCGGGATTGTCAAATAGTGTTTTATGCTTTCCATAAACGTGCGGCACGATGACATACGCAAAGCGGCAGCGGTCAGTGCATTCAGTGTATTATTGCGATCGTGGCTTAGCGTCGCGCGGCGCGCATCGGCATATCATTGTCCGGTTTGACCGTAATGCGCATGATCGGCCACGGCGCGGCCTTGCCGGCGTAATCAAACCGATATGAGCGGATTAGCAAAGCAATCAGGATAACTGCTTCTTGCAGCGCAAATCTTTGGCCGATACAGACGCGCTCACCAACGCCAAAGGGTAGATATTGAAACCGGTCAATATTTTCGCGCGCTTTTCCCATGAACCTCTCCGGGTCAAACCTCTCTGGGTTTTCCCACAATGTTTCATGCCGGTGAAGCTGCCATGTATTGACCATGACCACACTGCCGCCCGGTATAAAGCTCGTCGCGTAAACATCATCATCAATCGCCTCGCGCACAATCATCGGCGCGGGCGGGAACAAGCGCATGGTTTCTTCAAAACAGGCCAGCGCGTACGGGAGTGTGTCAATCCAAGTCTCCGGCGGCGTCGATACATCCAGACCGTCAACTTCGGCCTCTAGCTTTTGCCGAACGCTTTCATCATTGGCGAGGAGATATAAGAGCCACGCCAGCCCGCGTGCCGTGGTTTCATGGCCCGCACCAATAAACGCTATCATATGATCTTCGATTTGTAGCGGCGTGAAAGCGGGCATATCATCATCGCCAACCGCCAAAAGCCGGGTCAGGAAATCATCGGGCATATCATGGCCCGATTGCCGGGCTGCCTGCCGCTTATCGATAACCTGCGCGATGAGCCTGCGCAGGCGTTTGGCTGATTTTAAGCCCGGCAAGCGCGTGAGGCGCGGTACCCAATCCGGCGCGCCCATAAAATCAAGCGGGTCAGGCCGCCCCATATAAGCCAGCGCCGTTGCCACATCCCGTAAAACCTGAGACTGGTCCGCGTCAATATCGCCGGAAAACAAAGTATCAGACAACACAAGATATGTCAGCTTGGATAAAGCCGGGGCGATCTTTATGTCTGCACCGTCTTTAAATATCTCCGGCATTTCGCGCGCCGTTGTCTCTTGCATAACCGCGCCGAAATGGCGGATGTTTTTCGGTGTAAACATGGGCGACATGGCGCGCCGGGCATGGCTCCATGTCGGCCCTTCAGCTGTGATGAGGCCGTCGCCAATAATGGGTTTTAAAATGGATTGCCGGATTTTCTGAAACCGGTAATTTTTACGGTTTTCAACAAAACAATGGCGTATAAAGTCCGGGTGATTGATCGCGGTAAACCAGTTGCCCATGAGCGGATATTGCGAGACAGGAATTTTATATTGCGCGGCGTTTAATGTCTCCAGCGGGTTTCTTGCCGCCGTCAGAATTGTCGGTATGGTGTC
>CAYGRF010000122.1:0-5222 GCA_964352275.1 uncultured Caulobacterales bacterium | reverse complement strand
GCGTACCAATCGCGGATTGCGGCCCAGCCCTCTTCGGCGGTTTCGACAAAGCGGAACAGATCAAGGTCTTTGCGCGATATGGTGCCGCCATCCGCGAGCGCGTCGAAATTGATCACGCCGCGCCAGAACTTTTCGCCAAACAGCAAAATTGGCATGGGCGCAACACGGCCGGTTTGGATGAGCGTCAGCACTTCGAAAAATTCGTCAAACGTGCCAAACCCGCCGGGCATGACCGCCACCGCCTTGGCCCGCAAAAGGAAATGCATTTTACGGATAGCAAAATAGTGGAACTGAAAACTTAAAGACGGCGTCACATAGGGGTTAGGAAGCGCTTCAAACGGCAGGACAATATTGAGCGCAATTGACGGCGCGCCGACATCGTCCGCGCCGCGGTTGGCTGCCTCCATAATACCGGGGCCGCCGCCGGAGACAATCACCCATTCCTTGCCGCCGGTTTTAAGGCAAGCCTCGGATACTGTGCGGGAAAAGTCGCGGGTGAGTTCATAAAAATGCGCTTTATCGCGCAATGCCGCTTCCGCTTCGCCGCCCAGATCTCGCACGCTTTTTGTGCCCGGTTCAGGAATACGGGCCGAGCCAAATACAACCACTGTGGATTCAATCCCGGCTTCATCCAAAAGCATTTCTGGCTTGAGCAGTTCAAGCTGTAACCGCACAGGGCGTAGCTCTTCGCGGGTCATGAAATCATCATCATCAAAGGCAAGCCGGTACGCCGGATGCACCGTTTGCGGCGTCTCCGCTATTTCCTGCATGGCGAGGCGGTCTTCTTCGGCTGTGCGGAATTTCGCGCCCGTACGGCGCTCTGTATTGCGGCGGTCTTTATCTGATTGTTTGGTCATATTTTTCCTAGGTTAAGCACCAAGCGATAATCGCTTTTTGTGCGTGAAGGCGGTTTTCCGCCTCGTCGAAAACGCGTGATTGCGGCCCGTCAATCACGGAGGCTGTCACTTCTTCGCCCCGGTGTGCAGGCAGGCAATGCAAAAACGTGGCCGAAGGCCCCGCCGCGCCCATCAATGCATCCGTCACTTGGTAATCCGCTAAATCGGACATGCGCTTATCCGCGTCCATATCGCCCATAGACACCCATGTGTCAGCGATCACGACATCGGCATTTGCGCAGGCTTTAAGCGGGTCTGTGATTGTCTCGATCTTGGCTCCAGCTTGGCGCGCGGCTTCAACGGTTTGCCCCGGAACTGTGTATCCAGCCGGACAGGACAAACGTAATCTATAGCCAAATTTAGCCGCCGCGTTCACGAAGCTTACGGCCACATTATTGCCATCGCCGACCCATGTCAGGATCATATCCGAGAGATCGCCGCCAGTTTCTTCGAGTGTCTGAAGATCCGCCATTATCTGGCACGGATGGTTATAATCCGTCAGCCCGTTAATCACAGGCACAGAGGCGTTACGGGCGAGCGCGGTAAGCGTATCGTGCGCATTGGCGCGCAGCATCACCGCGTCAACAAACCGGGATAAAACCTTGGCCGTATCTTCTACCGTTTCCCCGCGCCCGAGCTGCATATCGCTGGACGTTGCCGTGATAGACGTTCCGCCAAGTTGCCGCATAGCCATATCAAATGAGAACCGCGTCCGCGTCGAGCTTTTCTCAAAAATCATCGCGAGCGTCTCGCCCGACAGCGGCGCGTCAGCATCCAAGCGGCCTTTCGGGAAGCCGCTGCGCGCCCGTTTGCGGCGGTGGGCTTCATCCAGAATGGCGCGGAGTTCGCTGGCCGGAATGTCGGCGAGGGATAAAAAATGTTTTAAAGGCGTCATATCCTTAAATCTCTATAACCAAAGAGGACGATAATTAGCGAAACGCGCGCAAATATGGAAGGGAAAACTGCGGTGCCTATTTTACGCGCTGCCCGGCCACCCACGTTTGGCGCACAGTAATCCCCAGTATATCGGCAGGCGTAACATCTTTCGGGTTATTATCCAGCACAATAAAATCGGCCCAATAGCCGGGTTTTAATTGCCCCAACCGGCCCTCTTGAAATGCGCCAAAAGCATTCTCAACGGTCATGGCGTAGAGCGCCTCGTCCACAGACAGTGCTTCATCGGCGTACCAGCCGCCAGGCGGCGTTCCGTCAAGGCGCTGACGCGTCACGGCAAAATACAGAGTTTCCATGGGCGTCCACGGCTCACCCGGCAAATCGGAATTGAGCATAAGCCCGCCGCCAGCGCCAAGGATTTTCTGCCATGCATAGGCATGCTGAATACGGTCAGGCCCAACGCGGTCTTCGGCCCACGCGCTATCCCCCACGGCGTGGGATGACTGCACGGATGAGAGTACGCCAAGCTTAGCCGCCCGGTCATAATAATCCGGCAAAACTACTTGGGCATGCTCAATCCGCCAGCGGTGATCTTGACCGGGGTAAGGGTTTTGGGCGTCTTCATAAATCGATAATGTCCGGTTATTGCCTTCATCGCCGATAGCGTGAACGGCCATTTGAAACCCTTTTTCTGCTGCGCTATCAGCCAGCGCGCGCACGTCTTGGGGCGAAATACGCTCGGTTGGGCTGGCCGCGTCCGGCTTGTCAGAATAGGGCTCTTTCAAGAGCGCTGTGCGGGAGCCGAGCGAGCCGTCATAAAAGACTTTAATCCCGCGAATATCGAGCCAGTCGTCAGGATCATCCAGCGGCCCGGCGGCAAACCAGTCATCCATCAGCGCCTTATTATTCCCGTCAAGCAATCCATATGCGCGGATCGGAAGCTCGCCCCTCGCGGCCAACGCCTGAAAAGCCGCCACATCTTGCGGGCGCATACCGGCCTCGTGAATCGAGGTTACGCCCGCCCCGGCCATTTCCATCATACCGGCTTTGATGGCGGTCTCAATCTGGGCTTGGCTCGCCTCTGGGATATGGCGATTAACCAGGCCTTGCGCGAGGGTGAGCATTGTCCCAGTTGGTTCGCCGTCCGTGCGCCGCAGAATATCGCCCACCTCTGGCTCCGGCGTATCTGCCGTAATATTCGCAATTGTCAGCGCGCTACCATTATAAAACCCGGCAAAACCGTGAAGGCTTTCCAGCGCGACTGGATTATTGGGAAACGCGGCATCAAGCCCTGCGCGGTCAGGGTAACCTACGCTGGCGAAATAACCCTCATCCCACCCTTGACCGATGAGCCAGATGCCCGGCTCTGGATTGGGGAAGTGCGCCTGAAGGCGCTCGGTGATGTCCTCTGCGGTCTTCACGCCCACCAGATTGGCTTTGATGCGGTCCATACCAAGCTCGCGCACATGTACATGGCTATCGACAATCCCGGGGAGAACGGTTTGCCCGCCAAGGTCGGTTTGCGCCGCATCAGGAAATTGCGCCTTGAGAGCGTCGTCACTGCCAACCGCTGTGATGGTATCGCCCGTAATGAGCATAGCCGACGCGGCGGGAAGGTCCGCATCCATCGTCAGAATAGTTCCGTTATAAAACAGTGTGGCCTCGGCGGCCTCCACTTGCGGGCTATCAGCGTCATCATGGGTATTCGCTTGGCATCCCGCCAAAACAGCAGCCGTTAAAGCCAGCATCAAAAAACGGTTCATAGCGCATCCTCCATACCGCACGGTACACGGCGGCTCTCTAGAATCAAGATGGTAGACTCTAAATGCAGAATTTTGATAGGCTTGAAAACATATAGGCTCAAACGCGAAAAGCCGCCCTCAAGGCGGCTTAAATGCTTAAAGACAGTCGCGACTTAACGGCGCGGCGGCTTCTTTTTCATTGGGATAAGGCCTTCCATCTGGGCGCGTTTGCGGGCCAGTTTACGGGCACGGCGAACAGCTTCGGCTTGTTCACGAACGCGTTTCTCGGACGGTTTTTCATAATGTTTACGCGCTTTCATTTCGCGTAGGATACCTTCGTTTTGCAGCTTTTTCTTCAGCGCACGTAAGGCTTGGTCAACATTATTCTGACGGACGTAGATTTCAACCATGTATTTTGCCCTTTCCAGACAAACAATAAAAATAGGCCCCATCGGGTGAGGCCTTCATCACATGCGCGGCTTCTAGCGGCTGAATCCATCGCCGTAAAGAGGCATCGCCAATAAATACGGTAAAAATCGTCATTTTCCGGGTGATTTTACGCATATCCGTGTCTAAAATCCGTCAATGACGTTTCCTTCTCCTCGATTCCTTAACCGTGACGGCTTTAACATGGCCCTGTATGAAGCTGGGCCAGATGATGGCCCGCTCCTTATTCTAATCCATGGCTGGCCGGAACTGGCCTATAGCTGGAAGAACCAAATCGGGCCTCTAACAGAGGCCGGTTACCGGGTGATTGCCTATGATTTGCGCGGCTTTGGCCACTCGGATGCGCCTCTTGATCCTGCCCATTACGGCATTGCGCACATGGTCTCTGATGTCGAAGCCATCATTGATGATGCGGCAGCAGCCAGCGCGGCCCTTATCGGTCATGACTGGGGCGGCATTATTCTCTGGCACGCCGCGCGCATGCTGCCCGGCCGTATCAGCCACCTTATCAGCCTGTGCACGCCGCATGTGCGCCGCGCGCCTGTTGACCCCATCACAATATTCCGGCAGCGCTACGGGGATGAGCATTATTTCGTCCACTTTACGGATCATCCCGGCAAAGCCGACGCTTTGTTTGCGAGCGATCCGGACGCTTTCTTTCGGCTTATGCTGCGCTCAACGCCTGCAAGCGCCAAACTCACCTCGGACATGTTTCACATTCCGGCCCGGTTTCAAGCCTATTTGGATGCGGGCGCGCCGCCGGTCAAAGGCGCGGTGATGACAGCCAAAGACGCGCAGGTTTATGTGGACGGTTACGCGCGGAGCGGATTTCACGGCGGGCTGAATCTATACCGGAATACATCTGCCAACTGGCAGCTTGCCGAAGGCCTATCTGATCATATTGCGCAGCCTACTTTGATGATTTCAGGCGAGCGTGACCTGTTCCTTCCCGCCGCCTATACCACGCCCATGACCGAGATGGTGCCTAGGCTGGAACGCCATATCATTGACGGATGCGGTCATTGGATGATGTGGGAGCGCCCGGACGAGGTTAACGCCCTTATGCTCGGCTGGCTCTCACAGCAAACACTTTAAACAATCGCCGCATTCGCGATAAGAATAAGCCGCTATAATAAGTCATAGTATATCGGCGTTAAACTTGCTATTCATCCTCAACGATAAGCACGGGGGTTATCATGAAAGCATTACTGGCCAGCACTGCCGTTTGCACATTGATCATAAC
>CAYGRF010000121.1:4417-7914 GCA_964352275.1 uncultured Caulobacterales bacterium | reverse complement strand
TATTTGCGGCTTTGCCGCGGCCCCCACCCTGACCCTCCCCGCAAGGGGGAGGGAGTGAGTTTGGTGACCGTTTTAAGTTTTGGTCTCCATATTTTGAATACCAAAATTAGCTATTTCCGATTGCCTGTCATCAAGAGGGAGTCGTTAGGCCGCCACTCTGATGTCTTAATCGTCTAAATCACCTTCACGTCTACGTGCGGGGCTTCGGGGTCAAAGTGGCCTTTGACGGGATCGAACTTGACGTTGATCATCCTCATGACCGCGTCATAGGCGCGCTTACGCATATCTTCTGGCACCAGAACTTCATTGGTTTCGTTCTTGAGGCATTCATAGATATTCTCGAGCGTGATGCGTTTCATGTGCGGGCACAGATTGCAGGGGCGGACAAAATCCACATCCGGGTTCATGATCGCCACATTGTCGGACATCGAACATTCCGTCAAAAGGATCACTTTTCCGTATTCATTATCGCGGACAAAATCGCTCATGGCTTTGGTGGAGCCGGTAAAATCGCTTTCTTCCACCACTTCCGGCGGACACTCCGGGTGCGCAAGCACAACAACGCCGGGGTGGGCTTCGCGCATATCACGCACGTCCTGAGCCGAGAAGCGGGCATGTACCTCACAGCGGCCATGCCACGCAATGACTTTGATGTGAGTTTGCCGGGCAACATTTTTGGCAAGATATTCATCCGGCAACATGATGACCTGATCCACGCCGCGCTCGGCGCAAATATGCTCGACAACGGCAACCGCGTTGGATGACGTGCAGCAAATATCGCTCTCGGCTTTGACGTCGGCCGATGTGTTAACATAAGTGACAATAGGAATGCCAGGATAGCGTTGTTTGATCAATTTCACATCTTCGCCGGTAATCGACGAGGCCAAGGAACAGCCCGCACGCATAGACGGGATAAACACCTTTTTATCGGGGCAGAGAATTTTCGACGTCTCGGCCATGAAATGGACGCCGCCTTGGACAATAATATCCGCGTTAGTTTTCGTCGCTTCAATGGCCAGGCCAAGACTATCGCCCCGGTAATCCCCGACAAGATTAAAAATGTCCGGCGTCATATAATTATGGGCCAGAATGACCGCGTTCTTTTCTTTCTTGAGTGTGTTGATCGCGTGAACCAGCGGCGCATAGGCGGGCCATTCAAATTCGGGAATGAAATCCGAGACCTGCTCATAGAGATGATCTGTCGCCGCTTTGACCGCGTCGGTATATTCCAAATGCGCGGATGGGGCTCCGGGGACAGCGCAGACGCCGTTTTCAACCTCAAGGGTTTGGCCAATCCAGCGCCCATTTTCCCAATTGATCAATTCTTTTCCCATGAAATCCTCCGGCTGTTACCCCGTCTATATAGGGACGCGCAGCGTGTCTGCCAATGCAAGAGTCAGTCGGCAAGAGTTAGCAGGTGAAAGGCAGATTTACCTGCCATTCATATCAATCAAAGCATAGTTTTATGCCGTCAAAGCCGTCTCGACGCCTTTGCGGTAATGCCGGGCCGCGTCCAGATAAAAGACGATGCTGAGCACATTAAAGACAAGGATAAGGGTCAAAGCGCGTTTGATAGAATCTGTACCCAATGTCGGCGCGTAATAATCAGAGATCATACCCATAATCACAGGGCCGAACCCAATGCCGATCAACGTCAAGCACAAGAGCATGACAGCAGAGGCCATCGCCCGCATCCGCACCGGGACAAGCTCTTGCATGGCGGTATAGGAAATAGAGGCGTAAAGTAGGCCAAACAGACCCGGCACAGTGTAAGCAAGGTAAGCCGTATTTTTATCGGGCGCATAGAGAAACCAGACAATAAATGGAAACGCAATTAAGCCCGTAATCAGGATGGTCCATGGCCGCCAGCGCAGATCTTTCTCAGATAATTTATCACACAGGCCGCCCACCACAATAGCGCCAATGCCGCCAAGGCCCCCCATCAAAAGCCCGAGCGCGACGCCCAGCTCGCCGATCGGCACAGCGTGAACGCGCATGAGGTAAAGCGGGATACCCGCGAGAAACGCATTGGCCGAGAGACATACAAATACGCCGCCCAGCAGAAGGCTGACCATCGCGCGCTGGGACAGGAAAAACGATAACGTGTCTTTCAGTTTTGGCGCATTTCCATCATCAATACGGTTTTCCGATTGGCCACGTTTGGGCTCCGCCACTGTCACGACGAGTATAATCGCCATAATCAATCCCGGAACGCCCGCCACAAAAAAGGCAGTCCTCCATCCATAATTCGCCGCGACGGCGCCGCCGAGAATAAAGCCGATCAAAATACCAAGGCTTATACCTGTGGTATAAATACCAAGCGCAAAAGCCCGCCGCTTTGGCGGAAAAATATCGGCAATCATGGCGGTTGCCGGGGGCGTACCGCCCGCTTCGCCAATACCAACGCCCATGCGCGCGAGGGCCAGTTGCCAGAAATTATTGGCAAATCCGCTTACTGCGGTCATGCCCGACCATATGGTCAGAGCCAGCGCGATGATGTTGCGGCGATTACCCCGGTCCGCCCACGCGGCAAACGGAATACCGAGCGTTGCGTAAAACGCAGCGAACAAAAACCCGGTGAGCATGCCCAGTTGCGTGTCGGACAGGCCAAATTCTTGTTTAATGGGTTCGGATAAAATGACCATAATTTGGCGGTCAACATGATTGAGCGCGTAGACAATGGTCAGGACAATGAGGATATACCAGCGGTTTTTGGATTGCAGATTCATGGCTTACTCCGCCGGGCTGAGAAATGCACGAATGTCAGCACTCACACGTTGCGGGGCTTCTTCGTGTGGGACGTGCCCTATGTCTTTGTAAATTTTAAGAGCCGCGTTGGGCATCACGGCGGTAAATTTCTCGCCGTGTTCAGGCGGCACCATCACGTCCTTGTCGCCCCAAATAATGAGGGTCGGCGCGCTCACGCTTGCAAGGTCTTGCTCCGGAGCGGGCAGGGTAAAGGCGGCGGCCCGCGCGGCAAATGCCTCTCCGTTTCCGGGCCATGTCATCATGTCCAGAACGGTTTTGACGCGCTCCGGCGAGAGCTTAGCAGGGTCTGCGAACAGCGCAGCCGTGGCTTGTTTCACGCCCGCCTCCGGGGCTTTGGTAAGATAAAGTTTGACCATTAGCGGGACGTCGGCGGGGGTTTCAGTGACGCCGTTTATGGAAAATCCGCCCGGAGCGATTAAGACAAGCTTTGACACAGCGTCCGGCGATTTCGCCGCCAAGCGCCACGATACAAGCCCGCCAAGAGAGCTGCCGATCAGGACAGGGTTTTCGATGTTCAATGCGGTCAAAAACGGACCTAACACATCCACCGTGTCATCATTGGTATAGCGTGCTTGCGGATCCGGTCCTGTCAAGCCGTGCCCCGGAAGGTCAAGCCGAACGGTCCGGAAATCCGCGGCAAGGTCCGCCGCCAGTGCGTCCCATGTTTCGAGCGAGGATGTAAATCCGTGCACCATCACAACCGACTGCGCGTCCCGGGGGCCCTCATC
>CAYGRF010000121.1:0-4317 GCA_964352275.1 uncultured Caulobacterales bacterium | reverse complement strand
CCCGGATGCGCGGCTGTCATCTTGTCCGTTATCTCCGGTGACAGAATATCGGACAAAGCGCCTCTGATGATTAAGACGGGGATATCAAAGAGCGCCATATAGAGCGTCCACATATCGACCGGAGCCGCCGCCGTATCATCCGTCTTGAAAGGCTCGGCAATCGCCGGATCGTAATTAAACCGGACGCCCTCATTGTCGGTTTCTATACAGGTGCGCCGCGCGAAATCCATCCAGTCGCGCTCTGTATAATTCGGGAAAACATCCGGGCCTTGCGCTTTCAGAGCCTGCGCTGCCGCGTCCCAGCTCTCAAACGCATCCGTCTTTCCCACATAACCGGCAATCCGCTCAAGGCCAGCCGGGTCAATCTCCGGGCCTATATCATTGAGGATCGCCGCTTTGAACAGGCCGGGTTTCATGGACGCCATCATCATCGTCATAATCCCGCCCATGGACGTACCAATCGCAATGACTTGAGACAATTTAAGCTGGCTCAAAAGCGCCAACATATCCGCGCAATATATATCGGCGCGGTAGTTGCTACTATCCGGATCATAAGCCGAGCGCCCGCGCCCGCGTTGATCCACAGTGATGACGCGAAAGCGGTCCATCAAATGCAAAGCCAAATCATGAAAATCCAGGCAGCTACGCGTTAAGCCGTGCATGCATAACAAAACCGGCTTATCGCCGCCCGCGTCATAGTCACGGGCATAGAGCGTAAGCCCGTCAGGGCTTTCATAGGTGATGTCGTGATAGGCCTTAGTCAAAAATCCGGTCCTTATATTTCGCGCGCAAATCTTTCTTGAGGATTTTCCCGTTCGGATTGCGCGGGATTTCATCAATTAACTCGACGCCTGTTAGCCGTTGTTGCTTGCCGAGTTGGGCATTACACCACTGCCGCACCTCTTCAGAATCCAAGGCGCCATTTTTCGCCGCGACAATCGCAAACGGGGTTTCGCCCCATTTCCGGCTTTTCACGCCAATCACAGCGGAGTCTTGAATGCCGTCATGACGGGCGAGCACAGCCTCAATATCTTGCGGATAAATATTTTGCCCGCCGGAGAGGATCATATCTTTTTTCCGGTCGACAATATAGAGATAACCGTCTGCATCCAAATAGCCAATATCGCCCGTGCGCAGCCAATGCGTGCCGTTATCGTCAACCCAAAGCGCTTCTAGAGTTGCGTCCGGACGCTTGAAATATTCAGGCATCACAATACGTCCATTGGCGACAATTTCCCCGGCCGTGCCCGGCGGGCACTCTGTGTCATCATCACCGAGTATTTTTAGATCCGTTCCGATTAACGGCAGTCCGACAGAGGCAAGGCGGTCTCTGGCATCTTCCGGGTCAAGCGTTGTAATGACGCCCTCTGTCAGGCCGTAAAGCTCGATAATGCCGCAATCAATACGCTCAAATATAGCCCGCTTGACGGGTTCGCGCAGCGGCGATCCGGCGCTCATCAGGCCGCGCAGTGACTGCGCGCTATAGGCGCTATGATCCACATCCATCATGCGTTCATACATAACAGGCACCATAGACAAATGCGTAATCGCCTGCTTTTCCAAAACCGTCCAGAGATTACCGGCGTCAAATTTTCCATTGATAAAGACAGTCCCGCCCGCCAGCAGCGTACAGAGCATGCCGACCCAGGTTATATTGGAATATAGCCCTATGGTGGCTAAGAACCGCGAGGCGCTATCATAGCGCAGCGCAATGGCGAGGTCATAGGCCCAGTCCCGGCGGCCTTGGTGAGTATGAACAATCCCTTTCGGCTGCCCGGTTGTGCCGGATGAGTAAATAATATTGAGATAATCATCCGGCTGGATTGTCACGGTTGGGCGCTCAGAACTGCAGGCGTCCCGCCACTGCGAAAAGTCCTGCCAGCCCGGCGGCGCGTCGCCAGCACAAACTTTATTACTATAGGCGAGGCGCGGAATGTCGCCGGACATCGCCTCAAGCCGCGCGCAATGTTCAGGTGTTGCAATAATCGCGCTCGCCCCGCTGTCGGTGATCATGTTCACAATCGCATCATCACTCACCGAGACATTAAGCGGGGCCGAAACAAAGCCGCCAAACATAATCCCGAACAGGCTTTCCATCATGGGAAGGCCGTTGGACATCAGCACAATAACCCGGTCACCTTTCTTCAGGCCCATCCCGATAAGGGCATTTGCAACCTGGTTTACACGGGAATTAAATTCACGCCATGTGAGGGTTTCGCCGCCGCAAACAACGGCCAGTTTTTGAGCGCGCCATTTTCCGTGAAGCGCAAAAATATCCGGCAATAAAGGATTGGTTGGGATAATTGTTTTAGGCATAATACGCCTTGTATGATTTGACCCGCGCAGATAGCGGCATCATAACAGTGATTATTCCGCTCGGTCTTGGAGGCCAAATTTGACGCAAAAGCCCACAGATCCCGCGCATAAAGCCTCGCGCAAAACCCGTATTTTGGACGCGGCGGAAGCTCTGTTTGCGCAATATGGATATGACGGCGTCACCTTGCGGCAAATCACCAAACAGGCCGGTGTTGATGTGGCTTTGGCGAATTATCATTTCGGCCCCAAACGCGATTTGTTTAATGCCGTGCTTGAGCGCCGTGCTGATGTTGTCAACAATGCGCGGCATAATGCTCTGGATGAGTGTTTGCGGGCGGCGGGTGCCAAGCCGCCCACGGTCGAAGCCATTATTGATGCTTATGTTGCGCCGCTTGGCGAGATTCACAATTCCGCCGATGAAGGGTTTCGGCATTATCTGGCATTGATTGCCTATGTGAACAACTCCCATGAATATGGACGGCAATTTATGACCCAGTTTTTTAACCCGCTTGTCAAACGCTTTATCGATGCGCTGCGGCAGGCTTTGCCGGAGGCTGATGAAAAAGCAATTTACTGGGGCTATCATTATCTCTCCGGGGCTCTAACGCTCACATTTGCGGATACCGGACGACTTGATATTTTGTCAGGCGGGATCGCCTCATCGTCCGATACGGAAACTGGATACGCGCATATGACGCCGTTTATAGCCGCCGGCATCAGAGCCATATGCGCGCCAGGGGAAGCCTAGTAATTAAATCCAAGCGATACGGTAAATGTACGCGGGGCGCGGTAGAACGCTGAGTAGGCCCCATCGACGCCGAGCTGACTTGGCGTAACGAAATTATAGGCGGCAATCCGCGCGCGCTCATCCGTCAGGTTACGTCCAAACACGCCAATATCCCATCGCCCGCTCTCGCTTGACCATTTCACGCCCAGATCAACGACGGCGTATCCATCAGGATCCAGCGCCGGGCCGCCCGCCGGGAATACCGGGCTCACACCCGGGCCAAATGCGGGATTGGCGACGTTAAACAGGTTATATTCGCTGCGGTAGGATACCGACCCCGTAAAGAGAAGGCTGCCTAAATCGGCCATATCGCGGTTATAATTAAATCCAAAACGCCCCGTAAGCTCCGGCGTGTTTTGCGTAACAAACCCAGCCGCAATATTGGTGCCGCCGGATATAATCTCTTCAATATTGGCGTTAATGGCGCCGCCCATAGCCGTCAGCGTGAAATTATCTGAAATTCTGACAGCGCTTTCAAATTCAATTCCGGAATATTTTGACTTACCCGCATTAAACACGGACGACACAAATGTATCATTGATGCCGTCATTATCTGTATCAACGCCTTGCTGAACCGTGATTTGCTGGTCTTTATAATCGGCGATAAATCCGGCTACGCTATATGTGATGACATTGTCCATAAAGCTGCCTTTGAACCCGGCCTCATAAGAGTCGACGGTTTCAGGGCCAAAGCCGTCGCGAGACAGGCCGAGCGGATCGAGGTCGGCGCGCGCGCGCGGGTCAAACCCGCCCGCCTTGAAACCCTGCGAAAATGACACATAAAAATTGTGATTTTCATTCAGCTTTGTGCTGAGCGCAATGCGCGGCGTAAACTCGGTGTCTTTACGCTCCAGATCCGTATAGCCTGTTTGTGTTGTGAAAAAGGCTGATGTGGTGTTTGACGGGTCAAACGAGCCTGAGCCCAAACCAAACCAAAGCTCGCGCGTCACATCTGCAACCGTTTTATCCGATGTGTACCGCGCGCCCACAGACAGATCGATAGCCTCAGTCAGCGCATAGGTGAAATCAGCATAGGCCGAGAGGTTTTCTTTGGTCTGATCACCAGCCTGATAAATGCTCAGGCCAAGCCCGCCCAGAATAACGTCAAAGTCACCTTTTGCAGATCCATCAAGGTAATATAGTCCCGCAACGCCTGATAAGCGGTCACTGGAGTAAAGCAATTGGAACTCTTGGCTAAATTGATCATCCGCATA
>CAYGRF010000120.1:0-8046 GCA_964352275.1 uncultured Caulobacterales bacterium | reverse complement strand
ATGCTCGCGTCTGTATCAAGATGCTCTTTGAGCCAAGAGAGTGTGAATTTCATTTGATAACCCTATAACCAGTCTTGAGCTTCATAAGCTGGGAGCAAATTATCATCATAGGCATCACAGCCCGGATTCATATTTGCTGATAATTTGTCTGCAATATCGAAATTTAATTCAACGATTCCGTCTTTCACAAATAAGCCGTTCATTTCAAAAACAGAAATCTTTGTTTTAAAATATTGATCTAACGATATGGTATGTTTGCTAACACCAATTCCGTGAAATAATTCATATATGTGTCCATAAGTTGGGGATTGGGAGTTGCAATTTACAAGTAATCTTGATCCATCGCCTGGGCTCCCAATAGGAAGGAAGCCCTTCGGCCAATAGGATTCGAAATTTTCATCACTTTCCCATAAATTCAAGCAAATCTGGTAGTCATCATATGCCTGTGTGTGGGAGTAATAGTAAAAAACGCCATCGAGCCAAATTTGATCGCAAGTCGGTTCCTTATCTAGATTCGTTCCGTTTGCGACTGCCCAAAAATCTAATAGAGATTGCGGAATGACTAAGTCCAATGCTTCGAACTTCGACATGCCTATCGATTGGACACCCGAATTCAAAAATTCCAGAACAGTTGCATTTTCGCTTAGCAGCAATGCTATATATGTCTGATAGACGTCTTTCACTCAACTCAGCCCCGTCGCCAAGTTCGCTTGCAAGAGCGGATTAAAGCCGTAATGCCCAAGCCACCGTGTGTCAGCCGCGAACATATCACGCAGGTCCGGCATGCCATATTTAAGCATGGCGAGGCGGTCAACGCCCATGCCGAAGGCAAAACCTTGATACTCCTCGGGGTCAATGCCGCAAGCGCGCAGCACGTTCGGGTGCACCATGCCGCAGCCTAATATTTCCATCCAGTTCTCGCCTTGGCCGATGCGAATCTCGCTGCCGACCCTTTCATACCTTACATCCATTTCCGCAGACGGTTCCGTGAACGGGAAATGGTGCGGGCGAAACTGCACGTCCACATCGGTTTCAAAAAAGGCTGAGACAAAATCCATCAGGCATCCTTTGAGGTGCCCCATATGGGTGGCCTTATCGATCACCAAACCTTCGACTTGATGAAACATCGGCGTGTGGGTTTGATCCGAATCGCAACGATATGTCCGGCCCGGCGCAATGATGCGGATGGGCGGATTTTCATTGATCATGGTACGAATTTGCACGGGAGATGTATGCGTGCGCAGCACCTTTTGCTCCCCATCACTTTTTGCATTCCCGGTCGTTCGCTCCGCTCCCTCCTCGCCTCTTGTTGGCGCCATAAAAAACGTATCATGCATGTCGCGCGCCGGATGTCCGGGCGGAAAGTTTAGCGCTGTGAAGTTATGGAAATCGTCTTCGATGTCTGGGCCTTCGGCAACAGAAAACCCCATATCGGAGAAAATCACAGCCATTTCTTCCATGACTTGCTGCACCGGGTGGAGCGTCCCCATAGGCGTGCTCACCGGCAAAGACATATCCATGGTCTCTGATGCAAGCGCGGCGTCGAGCGCGGCCGCTTCGAGCACGGTTTTGCGCGCGTCAACCAACGCTGCAATATCGTTTTTAAGGCCGTTAAGCGCCGGGCCCATGACTTTTTTCTCGTCCGGCGTCATTTTGCCAAGGCCGCGCATCATCATCGAGACTTCGCCCTTTTTGCCCAGCGCCGCCACGCGAATATCGTCGAGCGCGCGCAGCTCGCCGCAGGCCGCAATCTCAGCCGAATATTTTTCAAAAATCTTGGGTATATCTGTCACGCGCTCATCCATCGAAAATTGCGCGTCTTTTGACGCTTTCGGATGGTTTGGTCAATGGGCTCTTATGTATACAGAGTGAGGGCGCGTAGAATTTAGGCTGCAAAACGGTCTTGCAGCATCTGCGGGGTCAATGCCGCGCAGTTTTTAAGCGGGCTTTAAGCCTGACGTATCTTTAGAGCGAACCAGATCAGAAATGTCGACCCAGCCTTCTTCGCTTTTAATTTCCCGTAGACGATCAGAAAAAGACTGGCTGTCTTTCCTGCGGCGTCCGGCGCTTTCAATCGCGATAATTTTCGTATGCGTCATGACGGGCCTCCAATACCAGTACATGTTTCTCGTTACGAATCAGGTGTAACATAATGTCATAAACAGAGTGCTAATATGGGCAGCGGTAATTTTGGATCGTCGTGATCAAGGCCAGCGCACAAAAAAGGAGGCGCAAAGCGCCTCCGGAAATGTGACCGAACGTGACGGTTTATTTACTGAAATCCCTGTTTAGTCGGTATCGAAAATTGGGCTCCATTTCCCAATAGTTTTGTGAGTATGATTAAACAGGAAATGCACTAAGCGGCATTTGATTTGGCGAGAATGCGCTCCACAAGCGTGCGCACAATCGCCATGACGGACGCTGCACCAAAGACCATGCCAAGGCTACTTAGGATAAGGCCGAGTTCGTCGCCAATTCCGGCAATACCCCCGACTGCAGCAGCGCCGCTGGTCATTAAGAAAATCGCCGCAATGATAACGCCGCGCCGATGTTCATCGTCTAGGAACCAACCGCTGGCCAGTCCCAATACTGCCAATATGGTAGGATCATAACCCGTATTGACAAATGCGAGCACGACCGCAGCAAGAGCGCTGACAAGCCAAATGATTTTTGCAATAGACATATAGTTTTCCCCATGTGTTAAATCCGCGCCGCTTATTTGCGTGCGTCAGACCGCCGCACTAATACAGAAATTAACCCTTTCGTCAAGGGTTTGCACAGCTAGGGCCTTTGTAGGCGCATATCATTATACGTCTAAAACTAAAATCATGAGCAATATGCGGGAAAGAACTGGAGGTGAGGAAGAGATTCGAACTCTCGGTACGCTATTAACGCACACACGCTTTCCAAGCGTGCGCCTTAAACCACTCGGCCACCTCACCTCTGAGGTCTTTTTAACCTCGGCTAGAACCGAGGGGTTTGAGATAAGCGCACGCTTACCTCGAATGCGGGCGCTCCCATAACACCGCTTATTCGCCTTCGCAATGGCAATTTATAGCTCCCGGTAAATTGTCTGAAGAGAATTGTCTTGGCGGGTTTCCTCACTTTCTCTATAATCAATGCGGGAGGACACATGACGGATCAAGCGCTGACCCTTGGGGTTGAAGAAGAATATTTGATTGTTGACCCGGAAACACGGGCGGCTGTATCGAACCCTTCGCCGCATTTCTTTAAAGCCTGTAAGGCCGCTATAGGCAGCCGCGTGACGCCTGAATTTTTGCGTTGCCAGATCGAAATTGCCACAGGTATTTGCGAAACAGTCTCCGATGTTCGCAGCGAAGTCGCCGACATGCGCGGCACAATTGCGCGAATTGCGGGCGAACATGACCTTGCCCTTATGGCGGCCTCGACACACCCGTTCACGCCGTGGGCCCGGCAAAAACCGACGAAAGGCGAGCGTTACGTTCAGCTTGATGCGGATCTTCAGGGCGCGATCCGCCGCATGATGATCTGCGGTATGCATGTGCATATCGGCCTTTTGGATGAAAACCTGCGTATCGATGTGATGAACCAGATGCGATATTTTCTGCCGCATATGCTGGCGCTGTCGACCTCATCGCCGTTTTGGGAAGGCAAACGCATGGGCATGAAATCTTACCGCCTCTCCGTTTTTGACGGGATGCCGCGCACGGGCATTCCTGAAGAGCTTGAGTCCTACAGCGAGTATGAGCGCCTGATTAACACGGTTGTTAAAGCGGGCGTGATTGAAGATGCCAGTAAAATCTGGTGGGATATTCGCCCCAGCGTAAATTTTCCGACCGTTGAAATGCGTGTTTGCGATGTCTGTACGCGCATTGATGACGCCATGGCGATCACTGCGATTTATCAGTCCTTGGCGCACATGATGTTGCGTTATAAAAAGCAAAATATGAAATGGCGGGTTTATCCGGCTTTCTTAATTGAGGAAAATCGGTGGCTCGCACAAAGGTTTGGCGTCTCCGGCGACCTTGTTGATCTTGGAGCCGGTGAGTGCGTTCCCTACTCACAGCTACTCGACGAGCTTCTCGATATGTTAAGCGAAGATGCGGAAGCATTGGGCTGTCTCTCCGAAGTTCAACATGCCCGGCACATTATATCGCGCGGCTCCAGCGCCTGCCGACAAGTCGCGACCTATGAGGCTGAGATAGAAAAAGGCGCGCGCAAACAAGATGCGCTCAAATCTGTTGTGGATCAACTGATCGAAGAAACCGTGATGGGGCTTTGATTTTACCTGTCTTGCGCCTATGTAAGCCCGATGAACAAACCCTTTGATACGATACCTGCCTTGCAAGACGTGCCGCTCTTTATTTTTGGCGATCATGCCTCGCGGCATATCCCTGAAAATCTGCATAATCTCGGTCTCTCCGGTGATGATCTGACGCGGCATATTGCGTGGGACATCGGCACAGATGTTATTGTCCGGCACTTGTGCGAGCATTTTGGCTGCGCCGGACAGCTCGCCTGTAT
Source organism: uncultured Caulobacterales bacterium (assembly GCA_964352275.1). Lineage (GTDB taxonomy): Bacteria > Pseudomonadota > Alphaproteobacteria > Caulobacterales > Maricaulaceae > JACOMS01. The sequence continues at coordinate 3,540 of CAYGRF010000120.1, read as the reverse complement.
ATCGCGGCTGGTCATTGATCTGAACCGCAACACGGCCATACCCAGCTCTATCCCCGTTGAAAGTGATGGTACGCCCATTCCCGGCAATCAAGACTTGACGGACGCGCAGCGCCAAGACCGAATTGACAGTTTTCACACGCCTTACCATGCTGCTTTGAGTAAGGCTCTGTCCGCCTATGATGACCCGCTTGTTATCTCTATGCATAGTTTTACGCCAAAACCTAATCTGGGCGACGAACGCTCTGTTGATGTTGGCTTGCTGGTCAAACATGATGAGCCGTCCGCAAACGATTTAGCGGCTATGTTCGCCCGACTGAAGCTGCCCCTTAATCTAGGCATTAACGAGCCTTATTCTGCCCACGTCCTGAATTATACCATTGATATAGCGGTTGCGGCTCGCGGGCTCCGGCATCTTGCGATTGAGATCAACCAACGCCATATAGATACAGATGACAAAGCGCTCGAGATGGCCAAAATACTGGCCACATGTCTTGAGCCTATTATATTTAAAACCATTGGTTCTATCGATTAGGAGGCCGTGATGCTGGCTGAAAACCCCGTACATTTTGTCAACCAGAGCGACATGTTTAATGCCTATCCAGAAGGCTCAAAGCAAATCATTGTCGGCATGGGCTGTTTTTGGGGCGCTGAGCGCATTTTTTGGCAAATGGACGGCGTTCATGTGACCAGTGTTGGCTATGCAGGCGGTACAGACGGCTCGCCGAATTATAAGACAGTTTGTACGGGCCGCACAGGCCATGCGGAAGTTGTCCATATTGTCTTTGATCCTTGCGTTGTTTCTCTGGATCAAATTTTAAAAATATTTTTTGAAAATCACGACCCCACACAAGGCAACCGCCAAGGCAATGACATTGGCAACCAATATCGCAGCGTTATCTACACATTCAGCGATGAGGACTTGGCGGCGGCTCATGCGGCAAAAGAGATTTACGAGGCGGCCTATCAGGCAAAAGGCCACGGCAAAATCACAACTGAGATTAAGCCCGTCCCGACATATCATCCAGCCGAGGACTATCACCAGCAATATCTGGCCAAAAACCCGCAAGGCTATTGCGGCATTGGCGGCACAGGCGTGGTCTGCCCGTTGCCGGTTCGCGCTTAAGCCGCAAAATAACTGCACGGCTTTATTGCCAATACTCGCCTGCCGCTCTATCACCACCCCTAATATACGGGGGTTTCATGAGTACGATCTTTTTAGGCAAAGATACTGACGGAGCGGCGCAGGAGCTTCTTTTGTCTCGGGCAAACCGCCACGGCGTGGTTGCCGGCGCGACAGGCACGGGCAAAACTGTCACGTTGCAAATTCTCTCTGAAGGTTTCGCCAAAGCCGGCGTTCCCGTATTTGCCGCGGATGTGAAAGGGGATCTCTCCGGCATTTCCCAATCCGGTAGCGCAGACCATAAACTCCATGAAAAGCTCCTATCGCGGGCTGAAAAAATCGGGCTAGAGAATTATACCTATTCCGCCATGCCGACGGTGTTTTGGGATTTGTTTGGCACTCAAGGCCATCCCGTGCGGGCGACCATTGCTGAAATGGGGCCGATGCTGCTGTCGCGCCTGATGGGGCTCAGCGATGTTCAAGAAGGCGTGATGAATATTGCCTTTGATATAGCCGATGATAATGATTGGCCCCTCGTCGATATGAAAGACCTCAAAGCGGCGCTGACCTACGTCGCCGAGCAGCGCAAAGAGCTTGTGCTAGACTATGGTAATATCTCCAGCCAGTCTGTTGGCGCCATTATCCGCAGCCTGCTTGTTCTGGAACGGGAGGGAGCCGATCAGTTTTTCGGAGAACCCGCGCTTAAATTAACCGATCTTATGCGGGTCGACGATAACGGGCAGGGGTTTGTCAATATTTTGGCAGCGGATGAGTTAATTAACTCGCCCCGGCTATATGCAACATTTCTGTTGTGGCTGATGAGCGAGCTGTTCGAGGAACTCCCCGAGGTTGGCGATCCGGATAAGCCGGTCATGGCGTTCTTTTTTGATGAAGCGCATCTTTTGTTTGATGAGGCTCCCAAAGCCCTCATCGATAAAATTACGCAAGTCGCGCGTCTTATCCGCTCCAAAGGCGTTTCGATATGGTTTGTCACGCAAAACCCGGCGGACATCCCGGACGATGTTTTAGGGCAAATCGGAAACCGTATTCAGCACGCACTGCGCGGCTATACGCCCAAAGAACAAAAGGCCATCAAAGCGTGTGCGAGCGCGTTCCGGCCAAACCCGGCGTTTAAAACCGTTGAGGTTATTAGCGACCTGGGTGTGGGCGAGGCGCTTGTCTCTGTGCTCGACGCTAAAGGCCGCCCGCAAGTCGTGGGCCAAACTTTGATACGTCCGCCCGCATCGCGCTTGGGGCCCGCAGCGGATGATGAGCGCAAAGACGTCATCGCAGCGAGTCCCGTCAAAGGCATCTATGACACAGCCGTTGACCGCAAATCCGCCTATGAAATTTTAGGCGCAAAACGCGAAGCGCTTAAAAAAGCGCAAGAAAAAGCCCTCAAAAAAGAAGAGGCAGAAAAAGCCAAAGCCGCCAAAAGAAAAACCACGACGCGGCGGCGCACAGGCCGAAAACGGCAATCCGCGCTGGAGGCCGGTATGAAAGCCGGAGCGCGCTCTATCGCAACATCCATCGGGCGCTCTATTGGCGGCAAGCACGGGGCGGCGATTGCGCGCGGCATTCTCGGCAGTATCATGCGCCGATAGCGCCTTAATATGAATCTCCATATATACATTGATGCGGATGCGTGCCCTGTGCGCGAGGAGACCTATAAGGTCGCGCTGCGGCATAGCGTACCGGTCACCGTGGTTGCCAACGCGTTTTTGCGAATCCCGCCCCACGACCTTATTAAGCGCATGATTGTCTCTGATAATTTTGACGCCGCAGATGATTATATTGCAGAGCGGGCTGGAGGGAATGTTATTGTGATTACCGCCGATATTTTGCTCGCAGACCGATGCCTCAAAGCCGGCGCAAAGGTCATCGGGCCGAACGGTAAACCGTTCACAATGGACTCAATCGGTACGGCCATCGCCACCCGCGCGATCATGGCAGACATGCGGGCCGGAGCAACCTCAGAGAATATTGGCGGCCCGCCGCCCTTTACCCAGCGCGACCGATCAGACTTCCTGCAAACCCTGCACGAAACGCTCGTACGCTTGAAAGCGCGCTAATCCTGCGTACTTATTCTGTCATGGCCGCGTGTTTTCTCGGTATCGGTAGAGTATTAAGCTATTTAGTGCCCGTATACGTCTAAAACGATAATTGACATAAACTCAACACATCAGACGAACAAATGCTAATAAGCCCACCCAAAATAGCGTTCACCTTTTAAATACAATGATGTTTTACACACTTTAAAATACCAAGTGAATCAGCACGGTACATGCTTATTTTTGTGTATGTCCGTCGTCATATAAAATGGCACGGATTTCGGCCCGGGCTAAGAGAGACTTTGCTCACCTCGTTGGTTGATATTAAGCGACGGCTTTGCGGTATTGCAAGCGTCGATGTTCGATTGT
>CAYGRF010000119.1:1588-8174 GCA_964352275.1 uncultured Caulobacterales bacterium | reverse complement strand
CTAAAGGACGACCTCATCAGTTTCGGCTCATTCATTTTGCTTGTCCTTATCTTTTTCAGCGTCAGTGGTTCCTGTTATAGGCTGAACGGGTTGTGGTAATCCGAGCGGACTGGTCAGGGTTGGGCGGGGCTGCGCAATCAAATCTCTAAGGCGGCTAGGCGGTGGCCCCGGCTCGCCGAGCTTAGTGCCCAGGAATGTGCGGCCAAAATCGGCATCGTCAAGCGCGCTTTCGGACGGGCCGCCCGCATTGATACTATTATTGCCAATGCCGCGCGCCCAGGGATTCGTGCCGCCGCCAATCGACTGATTGCTCTGCGTACCGGCCCTTGGCGATGTTGTGCCTATCCCGCCAATAGAATGCGGGCCAAAGGACTCGTATCCGGCGGCGTTGCGTCCTTGAAATTTCTGAACATATTCAGGGCAGTCGACATGTGTGCGGCCCTCTTCGCGGCAGCGAATGTCGGTAATCAAGCCGCCATACCCTTCTCCGGGCGTCCCGCTGGAAGCTTGCGGAGCGAGTGTCCAGCCGCTCGCGCCGGGATTAGCACGCTGGGTTCTGCCAGCAGGCGTGCTGCCTCCGGCTGGTAAGTTGCGGTAGGGCCCGCTGCCGGACGGAATGATTGCAGCCGGGCCGCTGCCTTGCTGCGGGCTTGATGGTCGCCGAAAATCAATCATCGGATCCGCTTGGGATTGCGGAATAGCGTTTTTTAATTCCTCGGTTGTCGTGGCTTCTTCGGGTGAGGCGAGAATTGTCGGCGCGGTCGTCATCACTTCCGGCGCGTCGTCAGGGGGCGTATCTATCACTTCAAGTTCCGGCGCGCTGATGATGGGCTGTTCAGAGATAATCTCTATGTCCGGTTCTTCAGGAAGAGATGGAAGGAGTTCAGGCGCGGGGTCTTCCACTGGCGGCGTATCGATGATTGCGCCGGGAAGAGGGGCCTGAGTAACCGGTTCCTCGCTGATGAAGGGCTCTGGCAGTAGGGCAGGATCGGGTTCGATCACCTCAATATCAGGCAAGGGCAGAGGTTCCGGCTCCGGTTCCGGAAGAGGCTCAGAAACAGGTTCGGGGATGGGAAGTGGTTCGGGTTCTGGCTCTAAAATTGGCTCTGGTTCGGGCTCTGGAATTGGATCCGGCTCAACAATAGGCTCTGGTAGCGGTTCCGGTTCGATAACGGGCTCTATAATAGGTTCAGGCTGAACAACAGGTTCAGGGACAGGCTCTTGCTCTGGCTCCGGTATGGGCGCTGAATCAGGTACAGGCATTTCATCCGGCGTAGCCGGGGTCTCGGAGGCTAATATATCGGGCGGAGGCGTAACCAGTTCGGGTTCTGGTTCAGGTATGATTTCTGGCTCCGTTAGGGGCTCTGGTTCCGGCACAGGTTGAGATTCTGGATCTGGCTCGGGTATGGGCTCTGGTTCGGGAATTGGCTCTGGTTCTGGTTCAGGCGTCGGGGCGGGTTGGGGTTGAGGCTTTGGAGCCGGGGCCGCCGGCCGTGCAGGCTGAAGAATAACCGGCTCAGGTTCCGGCTCTTGCGGCGTCGGCGCGGGGTCAAATGCTACGATTTGAACCGGGATAGACTCCGGTTCTATTGGGATGTCCGGCATCCGAAAAGATGGCTGTAACATCATGAATAATCCGATATGGACGGCAATCGCGAACGCAAAGGCGGTGGCTCCGCGCTGCGCTATATCATCGTAAAAATCTGCCCAAGGTTCAGGGTCCCTGTAAGGGGAGAAGCCGGACTGTAAAGGGCTTGGCAGCTTCACTGGAGGGTCTCTTATGCACCATGAATCGCCAGACGGTCTGGCTTACAAACAAAAGAGTCTAAGGGCTCTTGCTCTCAAGGCCAAGGGCTCAAGCTACATGAATTGTCTTTGGGGGAATTAAAATACGGTCACAATTGCCACAGGCCCTAAGCCATCCTGCTCTTTCGCAACAGCCGTAAAACCAAGCGCCGTCTCGATACAGAGCGTTTAAGTCATAGGCGAGCAACGCAATAAGAGCGGCTATGCGCCGCAAGAACGCTGCTCCGTAGATGCCAAAATATGCACCGCGCAGAACTGGCCTTGCATCGCTAAAGATGTGCTAAACGCGGGCGAAAATTATTCCGCGGCTTTTGCTTCCCATGGGTCGCGCTGCGTACCCTTTGTGACCCAGTGCCCATTGGCTTTGTCCTGATAGGATTTCGCCTCGGCGATGGGATTATAAAACTGTTTGTACCATAGCCGGGCTTTGTTGAACGGGCCGTCGCCAACAACTTGCATGATTTGAATGCACGGCGCTTTATTCGCCCAGACATCAAAGTCCTGTAAGAGCGCGAGTTTAGAGCCTTCTTGGAATGCTGGTACGGCCTCTTCGTCCTCTTTGGTCATCGGGTGATTGGGCGGTTCAACCATCAAAGCATGCCACGCCCGGGTTGATCCGTCTTCTACGGGGGTGTGCGCCACAAGCATCAGCGAGTTATAATATCCATCCATCCGGCTCATCAACAGGCCTGGGCCCGTGTACCACGTATCATTCGTCATAACATCATCGGCAAGCGTGCGGTGCCCGGCGGCCAGTACCTGGCGGATAATATGTCCGTCGCATTCGCTTTCAAAAAACTCCATATCTTTGGAGCCGTGAATAGGCACGAGGTGCGCTTTATCGGTAATATTATCGATAATTTCCTGTGGATGGCATTCGAGCACGCCGAGGGAATCAATCTTCCAATTGACCCATTTCGGATCCTCCCATTCCGGGAGAGGATGTGGTTGGTAATCCGGGTGACCTTCTTCTTCATCGTGCCACATCAGAACAAGCCCGCCCCATTCTTGTGCCGGGTAAGCACGGATTCTGGCCGCTTTGGGGATTGGGGCGGGAGAATAAGGGATTTCATTGCAGACTCCGTCAGGCCCGAATTTCCAGCCATGGTACGGGCAGCGAATATCATCACCGACAACATGCTGGTTATCGAGAACAACATAAGATGTCGAGTTTTTCGCCAAGTGCGTCTTCATGTGCGGGCAATAGGCATCCATGATGGTGACATTGCCGGAGGCTCCGCGGTATAAAATCAGATCGCGGCCAAAATAGCGCATAGGGATCGGCTTATTGGTGGCTTCGTGGCTTTCTGCGACGACAAACCATCCGCGCGGAAATGTAAACTCGCCGATGTCATATTCTGCTGTTGTTGCCATCATGTCCTCCGTAATAAATTATGGATCAAGGCTGCCAATCTAATGGCCCCCGGATACCGTCTATTGCCGCGAAAACTCTATCCCAAGAGGTTTGCGTGCATCGATCACTTTATTTCCATTTTTGTTTACAGGCAATGCGCAATAAAATCACTAAAAAAATATGCAAAAGCCTTAAATATGGTGTATTTATATGCATAATGCGTAGACTGGGCGTGTATATAATACGCAAATCATGGCCTTTAAGCTCTCCAATATTGCTCTTAAGGCTCAGAATGAATTTTGTTCAGGCGTCTGTTGCCGCCAAAACTGCGGGCCGGGATGTAATTTTATCGGGCCTTAGGCGCAAAATAAGGAATAAAGAATGTCTGTATCTGACCCTGCAACTCAATCGCTTATGGCCCCCGGCGGCCCGTTTGAGGTTGCAAACGCCGAGGTGGGCGGTCAATCCGTGCGCGTATTTAAACACGCACCTGAGACCCTTATTGATATTATTGATGGCGCGCGCGCGCATGGGCAGGCCGAATTTATTGCCGCAGGTGATAAGCGGCTGACATATGATGATTTTTTTGCGGCGGCGGATTTTCTGGCCAGTTCACTCGTGAATGATCACGGGGTGCTCCCGGGGCAATCCGTGGCAATCTGTATGAAAAATTCGCCGGAATGGATGATCGGCTTCGTGGCGATTTTGCAAGCTGGCGGCGTGGCTGTCTTGGTCAATAGCCGGGGCACAGCAAAAACCATGTTGCAAGCGGTGCATGATACGGATTGTGTTCTCGCTCTGACGGATAGGCGGCGGCACGCGTTGCTGTTGGAGCAGGGGTGCCGGGCGGCGTTAGTAGATTTGCAGGATGCGGCGTTTGGGCAATTGGACTCGGCATGGAAAAATGTGCCCCGTAAGGCCGATGATTTGGCGGCGATGTTCTTTACATCAGGCACAACAGGCAGCGCCAAAGCGGCGGCCATGTCTAACCGTGCCCTTGTGACCGGAACGATGAATACGCAAATGGCGATGACGGCTATTTTCCTGAAAATGGCGGCCGCCTATAAAATCGATCTTGAAACATTGCGCGCGCAGCTCCCGCAATCCTGCGCCCTTCTGATTTTCCCGCTTTTCCACACCAGCGGATGCAGCGCTGTGTTTTTAACAACGCTGATCAATGGCGGCAAACTGGCTATCATGAACCGCTGGGACCCCGATGAGGCGATACACTTAATTGAGCAAGAACGTATCACCATTCTTGGCGGCGTTCCGGCGACCCATTGGGATATTTTAAACTCCGGCATTATTGATGAACATGACCTGTCATCTTTGATGTCGATATCAAACGGCGGTCAGGCCTTTCCGCGCAACCTAATGGCCGCGTTACAGGCGCGTTTTCCGCGCGCCTTTATCGGCGCAGGGTACGGCATGACGGAAACCAGCGGATCTGTGTCGCAAGCTAATGGGGAGGCGTTACTCGCCAAACCTCAAGCCTCCGGCACCATTTTACCGATGGTTGATGTACAGATCACGTCCGATCAGGGCGAGCCTTTGCTGGCTGGCCAAACCGGGGAAATTTGGGTCAAGGGCGCAACCCTCATGACAGAATATTATGGACGACCAGAGGATACCCGGGCCGTGTTTTCTGGGGAGTGGTTTAAAACGGGCGACATTGGCTATGTCGATGATGAGGGCTATATTTATATTGTCGACCGAAAGACCGACATGGTCATTTCCGGCGGCGAAAATATTTATTGCGTCGAGGTCGAAGCGGCTTTGAGCCAGCACCCGGATGTCTTTCAAGTGTGTACATTTGGCGTCCCGGATGACCGTTTAGGCGAGCGCTTAATCGCCTGTTATGTGGCTGCGGAGGGTGACGTAGAGCCTGAGGCACTGGAGGGTTTTGCCAAGGACACTCTTGCCGCTTACCGCGTTCCGAAAATGTTCGTTCAGTCCAAAACGCCGTTCGCGCTCAATGCTATGGGTAAGATTGAAAAACGGGCGGTCAGAGAGAGTTTTCTAGCAGGCCAGTATTCTTAAAAATGTAACGTACGGCATCAATTAGGTGGGCAAGCCGTTCATGTGACATCGTAATATATAGCCTATAATAATACGCATATAGGATTATAAGTGTCTTGATTAAGTATTTTTGCGTAAATTATAACATTGAATAGTACGCATGGTGTGTTATTTGTCGCCCGTTATGCAAAGCGGGTTTGGCCTTGCTCTGTTAAGCGTGAAGTGCTCACAGTATAAAATACGGGCTAAACCGGAGTAGGGGAATGAGCAATTTGGATTCTACAGTGTTGGGGCGCATACTCTTTGAGGCCTTAAAAGACGGCAATCCGGTCGGGCCGCTGACAGAGGCTTGCCCCGATATGAGCATTGATGACGCCTACGCTGTGTCTCTGGCCTTTCTTGAAACCCGGCTGAGCGAAAACGGCGAGCGCGTTGTCGGCAAGAAAATTGGGGTTACGTCAAAACCTGTCCAAGACATGCTCGGTGTGTTTCAGCCGGATTTCGGTTTTCTCACTAATGCCATGCTGGCGAGTGACGGGCGCGTCCACATGGATAAACACATCGCCCCGCGCGCTGAGGCCGAGATTGCGTTCATGCTCAAGAAAGGCCTCAAGGGTCCGGGCATTACGGGGCAGGATGTGCTGGACGCGACGGATTATATTCAGCCCTGTTTTGAAATTGTGGATAGCCGCATCAAAGACTGGAAAATCAAAATACAGGACACGGTTGCCGATAACGCGTCCTGCGGCGTGTTCGCTTTGGGACGCGAAAAAATCAGCCCGCACGGGATGAACCTCGCGGAATTAGAGGTAGTCGTTGAAAAAAACGGCGCGGAGATCAGCCGGGGCAAAGGCACCGCGGTTCAAGGCGCGCCGGAAAATGCTGTGGCGTGGCTCGCCAATACGCTCGGAGAGTACGGCATTCCGTTTGAAGCGGGAGAGATTATTTTGTCCGGCTCGCTCGTGCCGCTTGAGCCTGCTGCGCGCGGCGATAGAATGACAATGACAATCGCAGGGCTGGGCGCGTGCGATGTGGAGTTTGTGTAATGGAAAAAATTAAGACCGCCATCATAGGATCGGGCAATATCGGCACAGATCTGATGATGAAGATTAGCGAAATGTCCGATGTCTTAGAGGTCGGATGCGTCATCGGTATTGACGAGCAATCCGAGGGTTTGGCCATGGCGCGTCAGCGGGGCTATCCGACAAGTCACACGGGGATTGAAGGCGCGCAAAAGCTGGATGTGTGGAAGGATATTAAAGTCGTTTTCGACGCAACCTCCGCCTATGTGCATAAAAAGCACTCTGATATTTGTACGGCTGAAGGCAAGCAAATGGTGGACTTAACCCCGGCGGCTATTGGCCCGTTTTGTGTGCCTGTTGTGAATATGGATGAGCATTTGGACGC
>CAYGRF010000119.1:0-1488 GCA_964352275.1 uncultured Caulobacterales bacterium | reverse complement strand
AATGAAGAGGCTATTCGCAAATCAGTCGCGGACATGTGCGCGGATGTGCAGGCTTATGTGCCGGGTTACCGGCTCAAACAAGACGTTCAGTTCGAGCGTTTTGCGGGGAATAATAGGCTTTATATACCGGGTCTGGGCACATTTGAGGGGCTGAAAGTCACCATCTTTATCGAGGTTGAAGGCGCAGGGCAATTCTTGCCAAAATATGCGGGGAACCTCGATATTATGACGTCTGCGGGCATGGGCACAGCAGAAGCTATTGCGCGCAAGAAATTCGGAGCCGCAGCGTGAGCGGCATTGTAACAGATCCAAAGACTGACCGTCTTTATATTCAGGACGTGACCCTGCGCGACGGCATGCATGCGATCCGCCATCAATATTCTGTTGATCATGTCCGCGCGATTGCCAAGGCCTTGGACGAGGCGGGCGTTGACGCTATCGAAATCGCTCATGGGGACGGCTTGAACGGCGGAGCATTTAATTACGGTTTTGGCGCGCATACGGACTGGGAATGGATCGAAGCGGTGTGCGACGTTGTCGAGCGCGCCGTTGTCACAACTTTGATTTTACCCGGCATTGCCACCACAGAAGAGCTTAAGCGCGCCTATGATATTGGCGTGCGCTCAGTGCGCGTTGCGACACATTGCACCGAAGCCGATGTGTCGCGCCAGCATATCGAATTTGCCAGAAATCTTGGCATGGACACGGTCGGATTTCTGATGATGAGCCACATGGCGGAGCCGGATCATCTGGCCGAGCAAGCCAAGCTTATGGAGGATTACGGCGCGACGTGTATCTATGTCACCGACTCCGGAGGCGCGCTGGACATGGACGGGTATGCCGAGCGGCTCAAAGCCTATAATGACGTCTTAAAGCCGGAGACCGAGCGCGGCGTTCACGCCCATCACAATCTTTCACTGGGCGTGGCGAACTCCATTGTTGCCGTGCAAAACGGCGCGCGGCGTGTGGACGCGTCGCTTGCGGCTATGGGGGCTGGGGCCGGTAATGCGCCGCTTGAGGTTTTTATTGCGGCGATTGATAAAAAGGGCTGGAGCCATGGCTGTGATGTGTTCAAGTTGATGGACGCCGCCGAAGATCTGGTTCGCCCGCTGCAAGACCGCCCTGTGCGGGTTGACCGCGAGACGCTCAGTCTCGGATATGCGGGGGTTTATTCCAGTTTTCTGCGGCATGCTGAAAAAGCGGCAGAAGATTACGGGATGGATACGCGCGAAATCCTTGTTGAGCTTGGCCGCCGCCGTATGGTGGGCGGACAGGAAGACATGATTGTCGATGTTGCGCTCGACCTGCAAAAAGCAAAGGGACAAAAATCATGAGCGGGAATGTGATGGATAAACGGATGAGCGTGGCAGATATTGTCGACCAGCTCGAATCGGGCATGACGATCGGCATTGGCGGTTGGGGCGCACGGCAAAAGCCGATGGCGCTCATACGCGAGATTGTAAAATCAGATCTTAAGGACTTAACCGT
>CAYGRF010000118.1:0-8267 GCA_964352275.1 uncultured Caulobacterales bacterium | reverse complement strand
GTATAGATTTTGACCCCATGATCAGCCTCTAAGCGGTGACATAACTCGGCCAGAGTAATATCTGGCTCCGCTTGAACTAAAGACAATAAATAAGGGTGATAGGGCGCAAGCTTGCCTGTGCCATTAGGCCGTCCTTGCTGCGCCGGTTTAACGTCGCCCGTCACTTTCCGGCGAGCTATGAGCTTTATGGCAAAGCTCTCGCTTACGTCAAAATGTCGAGCCGCAGCACGGGCCGAATGACCCGCATCAACCATAGCCGCTACACGTCTACGAAGATCAAGAGATATTGTTTTACTCATGATACACCTCCTGAAACGGTGAATCACAAATCAGAACAAAAGGGAATCCCCATAATGAATCTATTTAATCAGAGAACGCTCTAACAACGCATAACCATTTCTGTGGCCGTGCAATAACTCATTAGAGGGCGAATGCATATTTTACTGATAACCCGTCACTACCCGCCAGAAATATCAGGCGGCGCACGGCGGCCGTTTTTATATGTAAACGCACTCCGCAAGTTAGGGCACCGCGTCACATTGGTGACGCCTTTCCCTGTTGACGATGAAGATGCGGTTTGCGTCCCAAACCCAGCTATTATCAACGGACTGGCCCGCGGCGATAGCGATCAGGCCGCGCCGAACAAGACACCGCTCACCGCCATCAAAAACATCCTGAGAGGCTGGTTTTTTTGGCCTGACCCAGACATTTTCTGGGCCAGAAACGTTCTCAAATCTATCACAGCACAGGCACATAGACCCGACTGGATCATGACGACACGTCCTCCGGAATCTATTAATTTTGCAGGGGCTGCGCTCACTCAAAAGCTCGGCGTTACGTGGCTGGCTGAGTTTCGTGATACGTGGACGCTTCATCCACACCGGCAAAATTTGGCCCACTCTGTTGTCCGTTGGCAGACCGAGCGCTTTATCGCCGAATCCTATCTGAAACACGCCGCGGCCATCACCAGCGTATCAGACGCCGTCATAGCTGAAGCCCGAACCTATGCGCGCAAAGACACGCCGGAGTGTATTATACCTCATTTCAGCGCCTCGCCAAACGCGGCTTTCGCCTTTGACTCGGCGCGTCTCAATCTTGTGCATACGGGCGGATTTGAGTTATCTGATCACCGCCGAAAACTGAAAGTCCTGATTGACGCGCTTAGCCAAAGCGGCCGCAGCGATTTCGTGCTGCATATTGCAGGTAGGCTGACACCTGAAGAAATCAGGCTTGCTGAGACGGCGGCCATTACAATCGAATGTCACGGCCCTGTCTCTCTTGAAACATCCCGGGCTTTGCAAGCGGGCGCTGATGCGCTCATTCTTCATACTCCCGACAATAGTCACGCTTTGCCCGGAAAATATGCGGAATATGCAGCGGCAGGAAGACCGATTTTTTATCTCGGCAGTGGTGATTGGCAAAATTTAGTCGATACACCCAACAACCTTGTCCCGCTGACTGAGGGGCTGGCAAACTTGGAATATGGCCAGACTGTACAGGCGTCATCCTATATGTCTGATGAAGATGCGGCTTTGCGGCTTATCGGTTTTCTAAAAACCGCGACCCCATAAAGCTTTCACCGCACGCCTGCCTATTCGCGCTTTAAAATCCCGTCTGTTAATACCGTGCCCATCCAGCCTGCCATAAAACGGGCTTTCACATCAGGTGGGTCATAAACCGTTTCAACCCACTCCATGAATGGAATATCATGGTTTTCAGCATAGGTCAGATAATCTTGGAAAAAGAAATCGAGCATACCGGTTTTACCCTGTTTCACGTGAAGATATTTCAGCGACAATTGCTCTATAGCCTCGGAAATCGGCTGGCCCATTTTGAAATGTTTATACAGCACGCCCATAATGCCCGTACGGTCTGCCCCCGATTTACAGTGCATAACTGCCGGGTACTCAATCGTTTCAAATAAATCACGCGCGCCTTTAATGGCTTCAATGCTGTGTACATCGCGTGAATACATCCGGAAATTGACCAATGTGATGCCGTGCCGTTCACTGGCTTCTTTTTCAAGGCCGTAAAATCCTTTAGGGCTTTCACCGCGCAGGTTGATAATCGTTTTAATGCCCATATCTGCGAGCGCTTTAATCCGCTTGGGCGAGGGCTGATTCTCACGGTACATCTCCCCGCCAATATGGTGATGGTTATGGAACCGAAGCCTTAAAAACCCATGATCCCCCCAATAGAGGTCTCTATAGGCTTGTTTTCTATCTTTGGGATCATTGAGATTTAACGTCATAAGCTCTATATGTAATCGATGTTTTCCGCCCATAACAGGGAGTTCTCGTTTGTTCAAACGGTTCATGCGTTCAAAGACCGTTCAAATGCTGCTGGGTGCCCTCCTTGCGGCCTATATGGTGCTGATCAAATATACAACACGCTGGACGTTTGAGCGCGCCGATATTGCAGCGGATGTCATCGAAAACGGCGGAGGCCTGATTGCGCTTACATGGCACTCCCGGTTTTTGATGTTAAATTCAGCATGGAAAAAATCGTGGCAACATCCGTTTGTGTTGATTTCATTATCGCGGGATGGCGCCCTCGTCAGTTACACCACCCGGTTTTTAGGGCTGTCCACTATCAGAGGATCTGCCCGCAAAGCCGGCAGCAGTAAAGCCAAAGGCGGATCGTCCGCACTGCGCAATATGAAAGCTGCGCTGGATAGCGGCGGCTGTATTGTTATCACGCCGGACGGGCCGCGCGGACCACGGCAACGGCTCGGTGACGGGCCATTGCGGCTGGCCAAAATGTCCGGCACGCCCATATTGCCGTGTACATTTTCTGTAAAAAACAGGATTGCTTTTAAGTCGTGGGACAGGTTTATTCTGCCCTTACCGTTTGGGCGCGGACGCATTGTCTGGGGTACACCTGTAAGGGTACCTTTAGATGCTGATGATGCTCACATTGAAACTTTAAGGCAATCGATTGAAACCGAAATGAATATGTTCCTTGCGCATGCCGATACGGCCCTTGGCCATTCACCCATTGCGGCGGCGCCCATTACGGCGGCGGATATATCATGACGCAAACTACGCTTATTAAGGCTTATGGCACAGCCACACGGCTCCTCGGCCCGCTAACGCCCGTTTGGGTGAGACGCCGCGCGCGCGACGGTAAGGAAGATATTGAACGGCTGGACGAAAGGCACGGCATCGCGGGCCTACCCCGCCCGCCCGGTGATTTAGTATGGCTTCATGCGGCCAGCGTCGGCGAGTCGATCATGCTCTTGCCTGTGATTAACCGGATTGTCGCTGAGCACCCTGCCCTGACCGTTTTGGTAACAAGCGGCACCGTCACATCAGCCGCTTTGCTCGCAGAGCGCCTCCCGGAACAGGCGATACATCAATATGTGCCTCTGGATTATCCCAAAGCCGTAAACGCCTTTCTGGATCATTGGAAACCGGCTGTCGCCATATGGGCCGAAAGCGAAATCTGGCCAAACCTTATCCGCTTGACCAAAGAACGCGGCATCCCTATGGCGCTGATTAATGCCAGAATGA
The DNA here is from genome assembly GCA_964352275.1 of uncultured Caulobacterales bacterium. GTDB lineage: Bacteria > Pseudomonadota > Alphaproteobacteria > Caulobacterales > Maricaulaceae > JACOMS01. Next base: position 4,755 of record CAYGRF010000118.1, on the reverse strand, counting down.
GCCGGAAATCGCTGGACGGTTGGGCCAAACGCGGCGGAAAGTCGGGGAAAGCCCTGTTTGGCGCGTTTGACTTGATCCTAGCCGCCAATACAGAGACTTCGCGCGGCTTGTCCGGGATCGTTGGCCGCAACATCGAAATGGCCGGAAACCTCAAAGACGCGGCGCTGCCCCTGCCGGTTAATGATGAAACCCTTGAAACGCTCAAAGCGCAGATAGCACGGCGCGCGATCTGGTGCGCGGCCAGCACCCATCCGGGCGAAGATGAATATATTATTGCCGCGCATCAAGCGGTTATGCAGCGCCACAAACGGGCCTTTCTGATCCTGGCTGTACGGCACCCCGAGCGCATGCCGGACGTCAGAAAGCTTCTACAAAAGGCTGGTCTTAAATATGCTGTCAGGTCGGGACGAAAACCCGTCAGCACAGATACGCAGGTTCTCTTATTTGACACAATTGGAGAAATGGGCCTCGCCTTTCGTTTAGCAAAAATCAGTTTTGTATGCGGCTCTATGATCAAAGGCCTCGCTGGCCATAACCCGCTGGAGCCCGCAAGGCTCGGCAATGCCGTATTAACCGGCACACATATTGCCAGCTTCGCTGACACTTATATGGCCATGTTTGCCTTCAATGCGGCAAAGCGCGTGTTAAACCCCAATGATATAGGCGGTATTGTGAGTGATTTATTCAGTGACCGGGAAACGCTCAAATCGCTCCAAGACAATGCGATGACCTATGCCAGTAGCCGGGATGCCGTGCTGGATTATGTCTGGGCTCAGCTTAGCCCGCTCATGCCTGCGGGCGCCTTACCAGACGCCCCAATAAGGCCGACATCATGAGACCGCCTGAATTTTGGAACTATAAACACGGACGCGACGCGGCGCCTATGCTGCGCCTTTTATTAACACCGTTTTCGTGGATTACAGCGTGGATGACCGCTCGGCGCATCGCAAACACCCAGAGCTTTGACGCAGGCATTCCCGTGATTTGCGTGGGCAATGCGACTATGGGCGGAACCGGGAAAACACCCGTCACAATTTATTTGCTGAAAAGCCTGCGGCGACTCGGCATCAATGCCGTCGGCTTGACGCGCGGGTATGGCGGCCAAGAAAAAGGGCCGATTCCGGTAACCCCCAAACACACGGCGCAGCAAGTTGGAGACGAACCCCTACTGCTCGCGCGTCATGCTCCGGTTTGGGTTGCCGCCGGACGGGATGACGGTGCGCGCGCTGCGCGCGCATACGGCGCGGAAGCCATTATCATGGATGACGGCCATCAAAACCCGCTTTTGCAAAAGACTCTCTCTCTTTTGGTTGTTGATGCAGAAACCGGATTTGGTAATGGCTGCGTATTTCCGGCGGGGCCGCTACGCGAAAAACTATCCGCCGCTATGAACCGGGCTGATGCCATTATCCTGATGAAACCCACCCCGGACTATGAGATTACGGACGAGCTTACCGCGCAGCTTAAAGGCAAAATTGTTATTCCGGCCTATCTTGCGCCGACCGCTCCACCGCCGAGCGGGAAGTTATACGCCTTCGCCGGAATTGGGCGGCCTAATAAGTTTTTCGACAGTCTGCGTCGTCACGGCGGCGACATTGTCGAAGAGGTGCCTTACGCCGATCATTACAAATACCAAACCAGTGACATTGAACACCTGTTTGAGCTGGCGGCCGAATATGATGCCTCTCTGATTACAACAGAAAAAGATTATGTTCGCCTCCCCCGGGGTTACCGCAAAGGCGTGACAGCATGGCCTGTGAATGTCGTTTTCGAAGATGAGCTTACGCTCCGCCGCTTATTACATCCGATAATCGATCGCCACAAACATGGCTAAAGCCGGATGGCAAAAGCGGTTGGTATGGCGCATCGAAGCGCTAGCCTATGACGCCGTCTGCTTTCTGTTGATCCCGTTTTCATTTGCGCAAATTTCAGGCTTCGGAGGCTGGCTATTGCGCAAAATCGGCCCCCTTTCTAGCAAGCATAAAATTGCAAAAACCGGACTGAGAACCGCTTTCCCGGATGCTAGCGAAGAGCAAATTGACCTATGGCTGAAACAGCAGTGGGATAATACTGGCCGAACCTTTGCCGAGTTTCCCATTATGCACCGATTAAAGGTTTTCGGCGATAATAGTCCGGTCACGATCACAGGCTTGGAGCATTTAGAAAAGCTGCGCGATACGCAAAGCCCCGCTGTTATCGTCACAGGGCATTTTGCAAATTGGGAAGTCATGGCGGCCGTCCTGACTCGGTCTCGACTCCGGGTTCAAATTACTTACCGCAAGGTTAATAATCCCCATATCAACGCCCGCGTTCGGAAACAGCGCGAAGCGTATGGCACGAAGCTTCTTGTGCCGAAATCCGGCGCGCGCGGCGCGCGGCAATTATTATCAGCGCTGGATGGCGGCGAAAGCGTTGCCTTGCTCAACGATCAAAAATTTAACGAAGGCATAGCCGTGCCATTCTTCGGCGTCGATGCCATGACAGCTCCGGGGCCAACACGGCTTGCGTTGAAATCCGGCGCACCGATTGTGCTACTCTCAATCACCCGCGATAAAGCCCGTTTTCATATGACAATAGATCCGCCAATTACGCTCGCGCCAACAGGTGATAAAACACGCGACATCGTGAACGGCGTGACGATGATCACGCAATTTACCGAAGACCGGATACGCGAAAATCCGGGGCAATGGTTTTGGGTCCACCGCCGGTGGCCCAAACCCCATTACCGGGCGCGCTCATCCGGCCCTAAAGATTGACGGTATTGACGATCTTGACCTGATCAACAGCTTTGATTTGCGCTTGGATATGATCCGGCACAGGCCCGTCCACAGACACAAGGCAAACGGCCTCTTCCAGCCCGTTATCCATACGGCCCAGCGAGAACGTCGCAATATTCACGTTTCCATCGCCTAATATCTTACCCAAAGTTCCGATAAACCCGGGCTTATCTTCATTACGGACATAGAGCATATGCGGCGCAAACCCGGCATCCATCGGTACGCCGAACAGGCGCACAATGCGCGGCTCGCCGCGGTAAACCGTACCGACAATGACATATTTGCGCTCCGTCGTTTCGACATGAATACGGATAAGGCTCTCGGCGCGCTCAGACGTATCGACATATGAGTCCTTGACCTCAATGCCGCTTTCCTTCGCAAGGCCCGGCGCTGACACCATATTCACATCCGGCATGATAGAGCGCATAAGGCCCGCGAGAGCCGCCGCCGTCATCGGCGTTGTGTTGAGCTTGGTCACGGCGCCTTTATAGGTAAATTCCACGCCCTTAATGGGCGCGCCCAGAAGCTGCCCCATCATCGCGCCCATCTTTTCAGCCAGATCAACAAAGGGCCGCAAACGCGGTGCTTCTTCGGCTGAGATGGACGGCATGTTCAGCGCGTTCGTGACAGCCCCGGTCAGGAGATAATCCGCCATTTGCTCGGCGACCTGTACGGCCACATTTTCCTGCGCCTCCAATGTCGACGCGCCCAAATGCGGCGTTGCGATAAAGTTTTTCGTCCCGAACAGCGGGTTCGTTGTCGCCGGCTCAACCGCAAACACATCCAGAGCCGCTGCGCAGACATGGCCGCTATCGAGCGCGTCTTTGAGCGCGTCTTCATCCACCAATCCGCCGCGCGCGCAATTGACGATAATCACGCCTTTTTTGGTCTTGGACAGGTTCTCTTTGGAGACGATCCCGCGCGTTGTATCCGTCAGCGGTGTGTGCAGGGTTATCGCGTCAGCCCGGGTAAATAGCGCATCCAATTCCACCTTTTCTACGCCCAGTTTAACCGCGCGTTCTTCGGTTAGGTAAGGATCAAAGGCGATCACCTTCATCTTGAGGCCAATCGCCCGCTCGGCCACCAATGCACCAATATTACCACACCCAATAATGCCCAGCGTTTTATTAAACAGCTCCACGCCCTTATAATCGGATTTGGGCCATTCGCCGTTTTGTGTACGCGCGCTCGCTGCCGGAATTTGCCGGGCGGCTGAAAACAACATAGCGATGGCATGTTCAGCGGTTGTGATGGCATTGCCAAACGGTGTATTCATGACAACAACGCCGCGCTCTGTGGCGGCCTTAATGTCGATATTATCAACACCGATACCGGCGCGGCCAATGACTTTCATGTTTGTCGCCGCCGCTATAATTTCGGCATCAGGGCGAGTTGATGAGCGCACAGCAAGGCCGTCATAATCTCCGATGATTTTAATAATCTCGTCTTTGGACAGACCGGTCATGACGTCAACATCGACGCCCCGGGCTTTGAAAACTTCCGCCGCAGAAACGGACATTTTATCTGCAATTAAAACTTTTGGCATTTGGGTATTCTTTCTTAGGTTTTTTGACCTGTCACTGCCGAGAAAACGGCAAACCATCACAAGGAATTTCAGGGTACATTAAGACTGGGAGATGGATCCCCGCTTTGGCGGGGATGAAATTAAAGACGCTCGGCAGCGACGGTTTCAAAGGCCCAATCAAGCCACGGCGTCAGCGCTTCGAGATCTGATTTTTCAATCAAGCCCGACGCCCATACGCGAAAGCCCGGAGGGGCCGTGCGGTAAGCACCGAAATCAAGCGCAACATTTTCATCGCCCAACAAAGTCACGATCGCTTTAGCGAAAGCTGCCTGATCATCATCTGATAAAGCCTTGAATCGCGGGTCGACAATCTTCATGCATACGCCCGTATTGGAGCGCTCATTGTCGTTCTCCGCCAGATTTTCAATCCAATCGGTTTTCTCCATCCAGTCC
>CAYGRF010000117.1:0-8456 GCA_964352275.1 uncultured Caulobacterales bacterium | reverse complement strand
TAGATAATGCTGAACCCTGATTTTATGTTTTCTCTGGTGAACGGTCTTGCCGCGCTGGCGTGGGTGCTTTTGATATTATTTCCCAAGCTGAAAATCACGCAAACTCTGGTGCACAGCATCCTATTCGCGCTGATGTTTGGCGGGCTTTACACAGTGTATATGGGATATATGTTTTTCTTTGTCGAAGGTGACCCGGAGGGCAGCTTTATGTCGATCAAGGGCGTACAGACCTTATTCGCGCACCCCATTGGCATGCTGATCGGATGGACGCATTATTTGGTGTTTGATTTGTTCGTCGGCGCGTGGATTGCGCGCGATAGCGTCCGGCGCGGCATCAATCATCTGGCAATTGTGCCGTGCCTTTTATTTACATTCATACTCGGACCCATTGGGCTTTTCATGTATGTGGTTTTAAGAAAGCTTTTGAGCAAAGGCGGCTGGTCGCTGGCGGAGTCTGTTTAATCCGTCTCAATCGTCTCGACTGTCAAATTACCGTTCGTAAACACGCAAATTTTATCAGCGATGGCCATAGCTTTGCGCGCGAGTGTTTCGGCGTCCGATTCGTATTCATCCATCGCCAGCGCGGCCGCCAGCGCAAAATTACCGCCTGAGCCAATCGCTGTAATGCCGGAACCTGTGCTGGCTGTGTCCGGCTCGACCACATCGCCGTTCCCGGTCAGAACATAGGTCTGGTCTTTATCGGCAACGATCATCATGGCTTGGAGCTGGCGTAAATATTTATCGGTGCGCCAGTCTTTGGCAAGCTCAACACAGGCCCGCGCGAGCTGTGTTGGGTATTGTTCGAGTTTGGCTTCAAGGCGCTCCAAAAGCGCAAAAGCATCCGCGGTCGCTCCGGCAAATCCGGTGACCACATTCCCGCCGGCAATGCGGCGAACTTTGCGCGCGCTGGCTTTCATCACCGTATTGCCCGCACTGACCTGCCCGTCGCCGACAACCACAACTTTGCCGTTTTTGCGGACCGTTAAAATTGTCGTTCCCCGCCACAGGGAGGCATCAGCGTAATCATGCGTCATAGTAAACTCCATTTGGAATAAAGGTGGGGAGCCTGCTTGGCCGGGTCAAGAGAGGGGGCGGGTAAGGGCTTAAATATCCCGGGCTTCGTCAATCAGTAAAATCGGAACGCCTTCGCGTATGGGAAAAGCAAGTTTGGCTTTTTTGGAAATCAGTTCTCCCGCCTCCCGGTCATAGGTGAGCGGCGCGCGGGTTTTGGGACAGATCAGAGCGCCGAGCATCATAGGGTCAATGATTTGTTTCGGCGGGATTTCTTGTGGTGTTTCTTTCTCTTCGCTCATGATATCACCGTCCTTCTATTGCACCGGGCGGGTATTATTCCCGCCGGGCATGCTGGCATAAAGATGCATCAACCCGATGAGCAGGCGCCGCCTGTCTTCTGTGGTTTCGGCCTCCAGCAAAGATTGCTTGTCTTCAGGCTTAAACGGGCTGATCATCGCGGCCTGATCAACGAGGTTAGGCAGCGGAATCTCTGCGAGGCTGTCCCAGTCAATTTTTACGCCCAAAGTTTTGGCAAGGCTTTTCATCGCCACCGTCAGCGCCGCGCGGTCGCTCCCGCCCTTATCGAGAAAAGCTTCGGGCATGGTGCGTGTATCATGGGCATCTGAGTCGCCGCTAAATTCATCAAAACTGATTGCCGCTTGGCGGTAAGGCGCGAGTGTCTCAACTTCGGAGAGAATGCGAAAGCGCTTAAGGCCCTTGAGCACCACAAGGTAACGTCCATCATCGAGCTCTGAGAATTGCGTGATACGCCCAAGGCCGCCAATCGAGGCAAGCCCGGGAATTGGCGCGCCCGGCTCATCCGCAGTTTGTACCATACCAATGAGCCGATCGCCTTTAAGCGCGTCATCGATCATATTGAGATAACGCGGCTCGAAAATATTCAGCGGAAGCTCACACGCTGGAAATAACACCGTGCCATTGAGCGGAAACAAGGCGGTTGTTTCCGGATTGGTGCGGCGTGTCAGGGCTTTGTAATGAGCGCTCATAAGGCGTTATATATACTTTTAAGCGAACAATATGGAAGAGAGGCGGCGGCGGCCGTCTTTGGACACCTCGGACTCAACGCCTTCGGCTTCAAAAATAGTCAAAAGAAACAAACGCGCCGCTTCATCATTATGCGCGCGGTTCTTATTGATGGAATATAAGAGGTGATCAACCGCGTCGGCGTTACGTCCGTTTGCGGCGAGCGCTTTGGCCAGTTCGAGCCGCGCGTTCAGATCGTCCGGATTAGCCTCGACTTTGGCTGCCATTTCCGCGGTTTCGTCCGGTTCCGGCGCGCTTTCTGTCAGGGACAAAGCGGCGCGAACAGCGGCAATTTCGGGGTGATCTTTAATCGCATCCGGCGCGCTGGCGATAATTTCGGCGGCGCCCTCCATATTGCCGCTATCCATATAGACGCGGGCGATCCCGGCCAGCGCCTCAGCGCTTTCGGGGAAAAGCTGTAAGGCTCTGGCATAATCTTGTGCCGCTCCGCCCGGATCGCCCGCAGCCAGACTGTCTTTGGCCCGCGCGATCAGCTCCATAGCCTCAGTCTCAGCATCGCTTTCCCCGGTCAGGCGGTCGACAAATTTCTTAAGCTCGCTCTCGGGCTGCGCGCCGCCAAAAAAGTCTACAGGCTTGCCGTCTTTAAAGGCGAAAACGGCGGGAATCGATTTAACGCCGAGCTGCCCGGCAACACCGGGGTTTTCGTCAATATTGATTTTCACAAGTTTGACGCGGCCATTTTCGGCTTTCACCACCCGCTCCAGCGCGGGCATAAGCTGTTTACACGGCCCGCACCACGGCGCCCAAAAATCCACAATCACCGGCACGTCTGTACTGGCCGTGATAACGTCATTCATAAAGGCTTGGTCGGAACTGTCTTTGACAATATCAAGGGCGGCGTTGGTCATAGTGATCCTTTAAGGCTGAATTCTTATCAGCCTGATATGTGGGCGCGATGGACGCAGGGGTCAAGGTGGCACGGTCGGAATTTGGCCCGTTAAGGCCGGAGCAAAGTCGGCAAATCGCCCATATGCCCGGCGGCCTCTTTCATGAAAAATGTCCGGGCCGCAGGGATTCGGTCAACGAGGCCAAGGCCAAGCCGCCGCGCATGGCGAAACGGCGGGATATTATTGGAAAAGAGCCGGGTAAAAATATCGGTCGCACCGGCCAGCGCGCGATTATCAAAATTGCGCCAGACTTCAAACGCTTCCAGCCCGGCTCCGCCAATATCCAGCCCCGCCGACATGTTGTCTGATACAATATCCGCCAGAGCCGCCGCATCGCGCAAGCCCATGTTTAGGCCCTGCCCGGCAATCGGATGGATCGCGTGGGCCGCGTCTCCGATCAGCGCGAGCCGCGTGTCCGTATAGCGCTCCGCCATTTGCAGGGACAAAGGATAGGACCATCGCGGCGCACACGGCTTAACCGCTCCGAGGAAATTTCCGAACCGGCGGGCCAGCTCGGCGGCAAAGGCTTCGTCACCGAGCGCCATCGCCGCATCCACCGCGCGCGAACTATCAGACCACACTATAGAGGCGCGGTTTCCGGTGAGAGGTAGTATCGCAAACGGGCCGGAGGGCAAGAAAAGCTCATGGGCGACGCCGTGATGCGGCTTTTCATGCTCGACTGTCGTGACAATCGCTTTTTGCTTATAGGGGGTGAGGTCAACCGCGATGCCCGCATTGCGGCGGCAAAAAGAGCCTCGCCCATCCGCAGCTACCAATAATTTCGCTTTTATATCTTGTCCGCACGCTAAGCCAATCATAGCGGCGGAGGCCGTACGCTCTATATTGGTGATCTCTGCTGGCGCCGTGATGGTTATAGTGTCGTGGTCTTTGGCGGCCTCGACTAAAGCCCGGCGCAGACGGCGGTTTTCAATCATGAAGCCCATGTGCGCGCCGCCTAAATCACGCCCGTCAAAATGCAGGGTCAAAGGCGATGGCGCGCGCCCGGCTTCGCCGTCGGAAATCAGAATATCCGTAATTGGCTGTATATGTCCGGTAAGCGCTGAATCGATACCCAAGTGTTTGTATATATTATAAGTCGCGCCAGCAATGGCCGAGGCTCGCCCGTCAAACTCCGCGTCTAAATGCTCCGCTGGATCGGCCCGATCGAGGAGAACCACACTTGCGCCTTTGGACGCGCAGGCCAGCGCCGCTGTCAGCCCAACCAGCCCAGCGCCGACAATAGCTATATCAAAATCATGTGTCATGATCCGCTTATAGAGTGAAAGCTCCCACAGGGCTATGAGGCGTTTTGGCGTTGCCCGAATAATAATTGGTATGACCAATTTTGGGCTTAAACTTATAGAAATCCGTATAATCGGTATATTATATTGGACTAGAAAAACGATTGACAGGCAGCTAAAACTGGTTTTAAAGCAAATCAATAATAAACAAAATTTAATCAGACAGGGGAAAATAATGTCGAACACCACTATAACTGTGAGAAAATCACTGCTCAAAAGCTCTTTACTATTAGGTGCGGGATTTTCCGCACTCATATTAGCGCCCGCAGCCATAGCGCAAGACAATGATACGGATGAAGTCATCGCGACGGGTATTCGTCAATCGCTTGAAAACGCTTTGGTTGAAAAGCGTAATGCAAACAGCCTGATCGAAGTTATCCGGGCCGAAGATATTGGTAAGCTTCCGGACCAAAACCTCGCCGAAGTTCTCGAAAATATTACAGGCATCCAAATTACGCGGACAGCGGGCGTGGGTACCGGGGTTCAAATCCGGGGTACGAACTCTAACCGCGTCGAAATTAACGGCATCTCAAGTGTAGGCTCAGGTGCTGGACGGAACGGCATTAGCTTTGAAGACATTAATCCCGCGATTATATCATCTGTTGAAGTGACAAAAGCACCGACAGCGAAGACCGTTGAAGGGTCTGTAGGCGGTACTGTAAATTTGAAAACAATTCAGCCGCTTGATTTGAATGGTACATTGTTGAATTTTCGCATTCAAGGTGAAGACAGTAGCCTTAGCACTGAAGGTATCAAGCCACGAGTTTCAGGTGCTTTTGGTAAAAGATGGGATACCGGCGGCGGTGAAATCGGTGTTGTGATTACCGGCAGCTATACCGAGCAGGAAGCAGTGTCGTTCCGCCCTCGTACTGACCGTGATAATCTTACATCTCCCGCAGGTTTCACAGGGGCCCCGTATCAAGGCATTCAGTTCCTGGTTCAAGAGCAAGAGAATGATGATTATGAGACGATCAATTTGGCTTCAACTGTAGAGTGGGCACCGAGCGATGAACTTAAGTTGACTTTCGGGGCCATCATCAATGATCAAGAGCGAAGCCGCGATCAATACAGGCTTCAAGCTTCCGGTATCGCGGGCCTGAGAAATAGAGCTGAGAATTTACCGTCAGAATTTGAAACACTTGATTATACAGCCATTGGCGGCCCTGTTCTTCAAGGCGCGCTTGTTGGTACCGTTGAGCCAAATGATACAGATCATGACGGGAACTTGCGTTTCTCAAGTGATACCGGTGCGCGTGTTACGGATAGCAAAATCTTTTCGTTCGGCGGTGAATGGAACCGTGATAATTGGAATGTTACGGCTGAGGCTTCGACATCAAAGTCCGATACCGTCAACCCTAACTTGAGCACGACACTAAACTTCATCAATCCCAACTGCCCGAATGTCGACACTCGCAATGATAATTGTACGCCGTTCATTTATGACTTACGCAATGATTCACTGGCGTGGGGCATCAATTTTGATTCGCCGCGTGCGCCGTCTGTTGCGGACTTAACCAACCCTGCCAATGTTGTGCTGGATCAGGTCGATCAAGCCCGTAATACGACTGAAAATAAAGAAAACGCGGCGCGTCTCGACATTACTTATAATTTCACCGACAGTAAATTTGGTGACTATCTCACCTCAGTAGATGCGGGTGTCCGTTTCAATGAATCAACACATACATTTAACGACATCGATGGTCGTATCGGAGGTTTCAGCCAATTGCGTGATTCCCCGAACGGCACTTTATTTTCGGACATTCTTGTTACCGGGCCCTCTAACTATGGTGATGCAGACGGAAGAGGCCTATTCATCAGCGATTTCCTTCTCGTTGATCCGGATCGTTCCTTCTCTGACCCGGCTGCGGTTTTAGCGGCACTAGAATCCGCTTTAGCGGCCCACCGTGTCCTCAATCCAACCGCTACTGGCGATCTTACAATGGTGCTGTCTAACGATCAGAATGCGTTCCGTGATCTAAGCGAGAAAACATTCGCACTTTACTCGCAAGCGAACTTTGCCAGCGGTATTTTCCGAGGGAATATTGGTCTGCGGTATATCTCTACTGATATCGACTCAACCGGTTTTGCGCCGTCAGTGGGCGGAGCGCCTCGGGTGCTGGAAACCACAAGTGGTAGTTATGACTTCTTCCTACCGCGCTTCAATTTGATCGCTGAGCCTTCAGATGAGGTGGTCTTGCGCTTTGGGTATGGTAAAGATGTTAGCCGTCCCGGCTTTGATCAGTTGAGAACCGGGTTTTCTTTTGATGTCCAGGAAAACAGTACTGTTACTCTTGGTAACCCTTCGTTGGAGCCAGAAGAGGTGACATCATTTGATGTGTCCGCTGATTGGTATTTTGCTCCGGCGGCAGTCCTAAGCGTTGGTTTCTTCTCCAAAGACCGTACAAATATATTCAGCACGTTCACTGATGGTGCGACGCTTGTGGCTGACGTGAATGATGTAAACGGCTTAAATGGCACAACCGATTTGGTTCGTGAAGCAGGGCCTAACTGCACGACTGGCATCTTTAACCCAGATGTTCAGCCAAACGTATTGGGTGACCCAAATACAACTGGACTGTGTACGGATTTTTCACGACCCGCTAATGATCCTGCGACGACAACGCAAACTGGTTTTGAATTTGCGTTCCAGTATGACCTTTCCAATTTCGAAGATCGGTTAGGTTTTGCCTCCGGTTTTGGCGTTGTTGCAAACTACACTAAGCAAAAATTCTCCGGCGGTTCAGCGGTTGATACAACATCGGGACGGGGTCTAACTGTCCTAGGACCGCTCAGCGTACCGGAAGGTCTGCTTGATTTCTCTAAAAATGCCTACAACGTCACGGGTTACTACGAGAAATACGGTCTCTCAGCCCGCGTGCGTTATACATGGCGCGAAGGTTTCCGGACGAAAGATTTCGGCGGTGGCGCTAATACATCCGGTAGTTCAACATTGAGCTTGCCTGTGCACACACTGGATCGCGGTCAGCTTAACGCCAGCATCAATTATGATGTGACCGACAATATCAATGTAGGTGTTGAAGCCGTTAATTTGACAAAGTCAAAAATCGTTCAAAAGTGCGGAACTGAGGCTGGACCAACATGTTTCGTAGGGTACCCAGATCGCCGCATTGTTTTCGGTGCCAGCTACACATTCTAGGATAAGCATGGTTAAATACTGGCTAGGCCAGAACAATAGACCCGGAAAGTAGACACAGGGCGGTGGTTTCACCGCCCTTTTTTATGCTTTATGGGCACCTATCATGAAACACAGCCTTTCATGCGTCCTTAACCCTATATCTTAACCCGGCATTTACTCCCCTCGTTCACACTCTCTTAACTACGATAGAATGTGACGAGGAAAGTATGCCGCCCAGCGCGTCAATGAATAATACGGCTGATTTGCCGCCCCAAGAGTATGATGCGAGCTATGCTCAGGCTTTGATGGACGAGATCGAAGGCCGCAGAAGCGGCACGATCCGGAGCGCGGTTGCGTGCCTTACCGGGCTTGCGCTTGGCGGGTTTATTCTCGCCTGCGTGCTGAGCTTTAACGCTCTGGACAGTACAGCCGATACGGCAGGCTTTGGCGATATCAAAAACATTTTTGGAGCGTTGGGTGCGGGCGCGGCCAATTTCCTTTTGCAATTTATGGGCTGGGGCAGCGTCATTCTCGCGCTTCTTATACTGTTTGTCAGCGCGCGCGGACTGTTTACGAAAAAAGACCGGGCTACGCCGCTGGAGGCTTGGGGCCGGTTTGCGCTTTGCGTCTTATTTGTGGTTTTTGGAACCGTGACTCTTTCCGCCTTTCCAATCCCGCAAAGCTGGCTCATGGCAACGGGTCTTGGCGGCTGGACGGGGGACGGTGTTTATTTGGCGCTTAAGGCCGGGCTTGACCGATTTAACATCCCAGTCTCCGGGCTTATTGTTGCCTCTATCACATTTTTTATATCGGCATTTTGCCTTGCGCGGATTATCGGAATAGTCGGACGCGATCTGCTCGAAGTGTGGGACGCGGCCGGTCTGGTATGGGCGGTATTCCGTGTATGGATGGACCGCCTTGCAGGCGCGATTCACCGCCGCATTGCGAAAGATGGCGACGGCGTTGAGTTGCCCGCCGAGCCTTTGGTGAGCGGGGAGGATGCCGCCTATGCTGCCCCGAACCCCGGCCCGGCTCATACCCATGCCTCAATAC
>CAYGRF010000116.1:0-8486 GCA_964352275.1 uncultured Caulobacterales bacterium | reverse complement strand
AACTACCTCAAAGCCGCAGGATATGTTCTTACATAAAATCACGATGCTCTAAGTTAACACAGCAGGCAAGGGAGCTACTACGGAATACAGGCGTCATATCTTCAGTCGCGGAATATTGCAAATTGGACTGGAACGAAGGCAACTTTGTTCCGATGATGCAATGGCACCGCCAGTATTTACCCTCTGAGGAGCAAGGAGGTTTTGAAATAAGAATAGTAGGCTACAGTCATGGATTTGCTCAAGGAACGACGGACACATGGCTAAAAAACAATGATGCCAAATGTCCAGACGCACTAAAAGTGCTTAAAGGGAACTTGTTTGCAGATAGGTTCTAATAGCTCTCTCAAGACCGCACACATTATTGCGTGCCTCAAATCGCAAACAGCGCGTCACAAATCCGCTCTAAGCCAGCCTTATCCACATCATCGAAATTGGCATAGCTCTCAGAATCCACATCCAAAACCGCATAAAGTTTTCCGCTCGTATCGAACACAGGCACGACAATCTCGGAATTTGACCGGCTGTCACAGGCGATATGGCCTGGAAAGGCATGAACATCCTCGACAATGACCGTCTCGCCTTTGGCCGCGCACGCACCGCACACGCCTGAGCCAAACGGAATGCGCAGGCACCCGAGCGTGCCTTGGTATGGGCCGACAACAAGCTCTCCGGGCTTAACCGGATCGACCATATAAAACCCCGTCCAAAAGAAGCTATCAAAGGTATGATGCAAAACGCATACGGCTGTCGAGAGCCGCGCCAAAGCATACGCCTCGCCCTCGTTAATCGCCGCAATTTGCTGCGCGGCCTCGCGGTATAATTCCTGTTTGTCCATGCCGTGCAGATAAGTGATATGACCCGTCTATGCAATGGGCCAGACGCATGAACAACTCGGCAGCCCCCTACGCCTTGCCAAACACCGTGCCAGCATCCCACTGCGCGCGCTGACGGAACACCAACCTGTTGAGCACCAACGCCAGAGCTACCATAGAGAACAGGTTGATCGCCATGAGGTGAATATAATGCAGCTTGACACGCTGCGTGGCAATTTCGGCGTTCTCCGCCAGCGGGTTGAGCATCCAGAAGTAGAACAACACACCAAAAATCACGGCGATAATCATCGCGCGAGCATCGATATTTTTGAACAAGACGCCGACGATAAAGGCTGCTAAAATCGGCATAGACAAAAGCCCGTATAGCGTCTGTACCGTGTTGATAAGGCTTTCCTGCGTTGCGAAAAATGGCACAAGCACGAGGCTTAGAACTACCATTACAATGGATACCCATAGAGACAATTTTTTGACTTTAGGGTTTTTGTCCACATAGGTCTCATGAATATCACACACCCACAGGGCGGCGGACGCGTTTAAAATCGAATTAAACGTGGTCAAAATCGCAGCGAGTATGGCGGCGGCAAACGCGCCTGAGAGGAATGTCGGCAAGAGATCGCCGACGATCTGTCCGTAAGCCAAATCATTTTCGACCCGTCCGTAAAGCTTAAACGCGACAATCCCAGGCAGGACAATAATCGGAGGCACAATCAGCAAGCGAATAGCTGCGGCGGCCAAAATGCCTTTTTGCGCCTCTTTGACGCTGGGCGAGGCCATAGCGCGCTGGGTGATCGTTTGATTGGTGGACCAGTAGAATATCTGGATGAACAACATCCCGGTAAACAGCGTTGGAAACGGTATGGGCGAGTCTGCGCCCCCGATGAGCGTCAGGCGTTCGGGCGGGATGCCGGAGAAATCAAAATTGATAGCTTTGAGCGCAATAAATGTCACAAACAACGCAAGGCTCAACAGTAAAACCCCGGAAAATGTATCAGACACCGCGACGGCTCTCAGGCCGCCGAAAATCGCATAAGCCGCGCCCATGCTGGCAAAAACGAGTGAGAACACAAAAATCATAGGGTCAATCGCGCCAAAGCCCGGAATAGTGACGGCCTCCGCAGAGAGACTAAACATGCTGATCATGAATTGCGAGCCGCCATAGAGGATGGCCGGGAGGAAAATAAAGACATTTCCAAGCAGAAAAAGCACGGAGATCAGCGCGCGGATATGCGGATTTCTGTACCGCTTTTCCAGAAGCTCAGTCGTGGTCGTGCAGTTATATTTGTAATAGACAGGAATGAACACAAAACAGAGAATAAAAAGCCCGACAACCGCCGCGAGTTCCCACCAGACAAGCAGCGCCATTTGATTGCCGTTCATACCGACCAATTGATCTGTGGAAAGGTTTGTTAGAGTGATTGAGCCCGCAACAAAATACCATTTTAGGGATCCGCCTGCGAGGAAATATTCCTGCTCGCCATCTTCACTTTGCCGCTGCCCCCGGCAGTACCAATAGGTCACACCGGCGATGAGTGCGGTCAGCCCCAAAAACACACATATCTGTATCAGGTCCAGTTCCAAAGCGTTCTCCCCTATGCGCCTTTTGGCGTGTCTTGCGCTCACCTATACTGAAAAAAACAGGCTTGCCGAGACATAAATTCAATTTAAGGAGTATTTACGGGAGGCTGCTTTTCAAAAACAAAAAGATAGGAAGAAAAATCCCCTTTATCCATATACCGGGCTTTGCCATTGACCTGTCCGGTCGCAACATAGGGCAATGGCATGCCGCTGTGCATTAACGCGTCACCCGCATAGATCGCCCCGTCCTCCATAAGGCGGTAATCAGATCCCGCATCAAGCCCGGTCATCCGCGCCCGCCGGAAGGGTAAATTCGGCGCGGATAATATATGAAAATAAGCGAGATAAACGGTGCGATCATCCCGGGTTGTATATTGCCAGCAAACCTCATTGCCATTTTTAATCAGCCTATCAAAACGTCCGCCGACCATATCCGGCGCGGTTTGTTTGGCAAAGGCCATCAGCGATTGCAGCTCGTCTGTGTGGGTATCAATATCCGCCTCGCTTAATGAAATGCCCCTCGCCGCGCAGAAAATGCCTGCTTTAAAACGCGCTTGAATCGAGCTTATCCGTCCGTTTTGATGATTAGGCGACGGGCCTATATAAGCGGCGCAAACATCCAGCGGGAACAGATAGGAGCAGCCATTGATAATATCGAGACGGCCCACAGGATCGCACATATCGCTGGGCCAATTTTGTGCCATAAAAGATAGCATACCCAGATCAAACCGGTTGCCGCCGCTGGCGCAGTTTTCAAATAAAATGTCTGGATATTTTTGGGTCAGACGTGCGAGTAAATTATACAGGCCAAGGATATAACGGTGCGAGACTTCGCCTTGCTGGCTGGCGGGCAGAGCGCTTGATCCGGTCTCCGTCATATTGCGGTTCATATCCCATTTGACATAATCAATATCCCCGCACGATAAGACGGTATCGACCTGACCAAAAATGTAATCCACCACTTCGCTGCGGGATAAATCCAGCGTCAATTGGCTGCGGCCGAGTGACGGAATGCGGCCCGGCACATGCACAATCCAATCCGGATGCTTTTCGAAAAGCTGGCTGTTTGGGCTGACCATTTCCGGTTCAAACCATAGGCCGAATTTCAGCCCCTTAGCTTTGACTTTTGCGGCGAGAGCCGGAATACCTGATGGAAAACGGGATGCGTCTGCGGTCCAATCGCCCAGTGATGTTGTGTCATCGCGGCGTCCTTCAAACCAGCCATCATCGAGCACCACCATGTCCACCCCAATCTCGATGGCTCTGTCCGCTAAGTGCAAAACTTTGTCTTCATTCACATCGAAATAGACCGCTTCCCATGTGTTGAGATAAGTTGGGCGGGGTATATTCCGGAATCGCGGCGGGGAAATTTTACAACGTATAAAGTCATGCCACATATGGCTCATTGCGCGTAGGCCGCTACCTGAATAGACATGAAGGGCTTCGGGTGTGCTGAAAGTCTGGCCCGGATTGAGTGTCCACTCGAAATTAAACGGATTGATCCCGGCCAAAAGACGCACATCGCCAAATTCACCGGTTTCGACGCTGAGCGCGAAGTTTCCGCTATAGATTAGCGTTGTCGCAAAGATCTGCCCGTGATCCTCGCCCGCCCCCGTCTCCATGAGAGCTATAAACGGGCTATGCGCAGCGCTGGATGCGCCCCGCGCCGACTCGATCACAAACCGCCCTTTGGGCAATGTTATGCGCTCTTCATTAAATTCCCGCGACCATGTCCCGTAGAGATGCAGGGCTTGGTAATCACCGGCCGCCAAATCCAGAGCGCTGCTACAAACATTTTGCAGGGTCACAGCTCCCTGCCCTTTATTGGTAAAACGGGCCGAGCGGGCCAGAACCCCGTAGTCTTCAAAAACCGTATAATGAAGTTCGACCTCAAATCCGTAGAGAGGGTCTTCCAATGTGATAATCAGTGTTTCGCTCCGCCCGCCGCGCGAGGCCGGAAGGCCGTCTAAGCCGGGTTTGTCCGTGGAAATTCGGTGATGTTTGTAACGTAGCGAAAACACAGAATTGCCATCAGAGTTTATACCTTGAAAGGCAGGAGCGCGGTAATCCGAGCGCCCGAATGTGGGATATTCCTGCGGCGTATCCGATAAATTATAGAAAGGTATTCCTTCAAAATTAGTCGTGGCCTCACGCTGGGTGCGGATATGGTGATTGGGAACACTCAGAGGACCGCGCAGCGGCGCGCCGTAATAAGCATGCTCTAATATGCCCTCCGGCGACACCCGAAAGACATAGGAAAAATGTGCATTCGTAAGCGCAAAGACTTTATCAGGGGAGACGCTAATCATTCATGGCTCTTTCCTAATCATGTTCATACGCCACTGACTTATGAAAGCCCCAAAAAATAATGCAAGGATTGATAATACCGCTCACGTAACCTAATTGAACTGTCATTATGCTATGAATATCTGATGGCATGCTGGATAGGAAAGCGGCACTATATTGACTCATACACAATTACAGTCCGGCGATTGCGTTTTTCACCGTAGAATTTTTACCAAACGTGATGGACGTGAATTGTTTCTCTATGGCTATAAACCGCACGAACTCGCGCCTCTTGACGAGGATGACGGCGAGGTTGCTAAAGGCGGAGAACTGCGCTTTCACCCCATGCGGCAGGAATGGAATATTTATGCCGCCCACCGTCAAAACCGCACATTTAAGCCCTCTGCCGCCGATAACCCTTTAGCCCCTTCTAAGCTTGGAGAGCCCGCAACTGAAATTCCGTTTACCGATTTCGAGCTTGCCATCTTTGAAAATAAATTCACGAGCCTTCATAATGAAGCTCCGCAGCCAACACATATATCCGGCGTAAAATCCGCGCGGGCGTGTGGTCGCTGTGACGTAATTGTTTACGATCCAAAGCCGAAAGGGAATTTACACACTCTGGGACAGGATAAAAGACGGCTTTTGCTGGGCGCGTGGAATGACCGTTACCAAGCACTCTTTGACCAAGGCCTTGACTATGTTTTGCCGTTTGAGAACCGGGGCGACGCGGTCGGGGTTACGCTGCATCATCCGCACGGACAGATTTACGCGTTCCCCTTTGTGCCCTCCGTTCAGCAAAACGCCGCCAATGCTTTTGACAGCGGCTATGACCTCGCCGCAGATATAAAGAAGCACACCCCGGACTATGCAGTAACGCAGGCGGGCGAGCTCACCGCATTTTGCCCGCCTTTTGCGCGCTTTCCGTTCGAAGTCTGGATTGCACCAAATGAACCCGCGCGCGGCCCGTGGGAGTTCAGCGAAGAGCAGCTTGGCGGGTTTGCGCACCTCTTAGGCGATATTACGCGCCGCTATGATGAATATTTCCAGCAGCCGACTGACTATATGCTCTCGCTTCATGCCGCGCCGCGAAATGCGGGAAATCGCTTCCATTTCACAGCGCAGTTTTACCCTCTGCTGCGCGCGCCGGGCCGGACGAAATATCTCGCATCCGTCGAGCAATCGACAGGCGCTTTTACCGTAGATGTCATGCCGGAAATGGCCGCACAAACACTGAAAGCGCTGTAATGATTGCCGAGCGTTTTCAATCCGTCTTTGGCCAGATGCCAAAGATCACCGGGTTTACGCCGGGACGGGTGAACTTGATTGGGGAGCACACAGATTATAATGGCGGCATGGTTCTGCCAACCGCGCTGAAACTCGGTGTCACTATCGCTTTTAGCCCACGCCCAGACGATCTCATCCATATTGGGTCTGATAAATTCGGCGATTTAGCCAAACGCGCGCTCACTGATACGGCCAGAGGCCATTGGTCAGATTATATCACCGGCGCGGTGATTGAGGCAAACGCCCAAGGGTTTTTATCCGGCGGCGCGGATATTTACGTTCAAACCACCCTGCCCTTCGGCGCGGGTATTTCCTCCTCGGCGGCTGTCACAGTGGGCGTTCTAAAACTGGCCCGTGATGCAGCGGTGGCTGATATATCGGATAAAGACATCGCCGTTTCGGCGCGCCGGGTTGAGAACGCATTTATCGGCATGCCCTGCGGGATCATGGACCAAATGGCTGTCGCGATTGCGCGTCCCGGACAGGCGTTGGCGCTCAATACCGAGACCCTGGATTACGGCTTGATTGATCTGCCCCGTGATTATCATATGGCGGTCATTCATTCCGGCGTATTCCGGCAACTTAGCGAAGGCCGCTACAAGGAACGCAAAGAAGAATGCGACGCGGTCAAAGCCGTTCTCAGTCATAATAATATTTGCCAAATATCCGCGGAAGAGTTTGGTAGCTTAAGCCACTTACCAACCCCTTTGCAAAGTAGAGCCCGACATTGCATGACCGAACACGCACGCACATTGGAGGCCACGGAATGTCTTTCGAGCGAAGATTTAAGCCGCTTTGGCGCGCTGATGATTGAAAGCCATGCATCGATGCGCGATGATTTTGAGATCACGGTTCCGGCCATAGACAGCCTTGTCCGCGACGCGGTTTCATTGGGAGCCTTGGGCGCGCGCATGACCGGCGGCGGATTTGGCGGCTGTATTGTCGCTTGCGTGGCCACGGATAAACTGGGTGACTGGCGCGGCGCATTGCTCGCCCGCCATCCTGACGCATTTTGGGTGTGCTGATGACATATGACCTGACAGACAAAACCATTATTGTTGTTGGCGGAGCCGGTTATATTGGCAGCCATGTTTGCAAAGCCGTCGCCGATCATGGCGGGCTCCCCGTGACCTTTGACAATTTCAGTTCTGGTCACAAACATGCCGTGCAATGGGGCCCCTCCGCCGCCGTAGATCTGCGGGACAAAGCGGCTACGCTTGAAGCCTTTAAACCCTACAAAGACGCCTACGCCGTTGTGCATCTCGCCAGTTCCATCGAAGTCGGCATAGGCGAGCAAAAGCCCGCATTGTTTTATGAAAACAATGTTATCGGCGCGTTTATCCTGCTGGAGGCGATGCGGGAATTATCGATGAACCGCCTGATTTTTTCCTCAACCTGCGCCGCCTACGGCGAAACCGACCAGATGCCGCTTGTGGAGACACAGGTGCAAAATCCGTTTAGCGTTTACGGCAAAACCAAGCTCGCCATTGAGCATATGATTCAGAGCTATCACAAGGCTTATGGTCTCTCTTATATCACCCTGCGATATTTCAACGCCTCCGGCGCAGATGCCAGCGGCGCGATTGGCGAAGAGCACGACCCCGAAACCCATTTGATCCCCATAGCGCTGGCAGCGGCAGCGGGCTTACGTGGACGGATGAAAATATTCGGGACAGATTATAACACGCCAGACGGAACCTGCATTCGCGATTATATCCATGTCAGCGACATTGCAGCCGCCCATATTTGCGGTCTTAAAGCCTTTGGCGCAGGATTGAAAAGTACCGAAGTCAATATCGGTACAGGCATAGGTGTCAGCAATCTGGAAATCCTAAAAATGATCGAAACCGTCACAGGAATGCCCGTTCCTTTTGATAATGCCCCGCGCCGCGATGGCGACTTAACCCGGCTTTATGCCGATCCAAAGCGCGCCAAAACCGTCCTCGGATTTACAGCACAACACTCCGATTTGGAGACGATTATCCGTACGGCTTGGAATTTTCATGCCAAGTCATGGGGTATTAAAACCTAGAGCCTTTGGCGCAACACACTTGACTCATTCGGGGCATACGGTATGGCCCCCTTTCATATTTTACGGAGCCTGTCATGCATGCTTATCGCACCCATACTTGCGGCGAATTACGCGCAGACCACGTCGGAGAGACGGTTAAATTATCCGGCTGGATACATAATAAACGCGAACATAAGGGCGCGATATTTATTGACCTGCGCGACCATTACGGCATTAGCCAAGTGGTGGTTTACCCGACTGCGCATTTCCACGAGGACATTAAACGCGCCACGAAAGAAACCGTGATTACGGTTACAGGTGAATTACTTGCCCGCGACGCCGATGCCGTTAACCCTGACATCGACACTGGCGCTGTTGAGCTTCGCGCAGACGCTATGATCATTGAAAGCCCTGCCGCTCCGCTGCCGCTGACTGTGTTCGATGAGCCTGAGTCACCCGAAGAGATACGCCTCAAGCACCTCTATCTCGAACTA
>CAYGRF010000115.1:0-8669 GCA_964352275.1 uncultured Caulobacterales bacterium | reverse complement strand
GTTCCCACGGTTTTGTCTGGAGGTAAAGGCTTGGCCTTGTTTTGTGGCTAGTTTTTTGTCTTGTAGACGGCTTTGATAAGGCGGGGCTGCATGTCCGTGCTTGTGCTGTTTGCCATGTGGATCGGGCCTTTGATGGTCAGCGTGACCACGCTATTGCCGTCTTGACCCGTTTGCGGCGCGCGTGCCTGCGGGATTGGCGTAGGCGCTGCCGGAAGGCTGGCTTGCGGGCCGAGGGCGATTGGCGCGTGGTGTTGCAGAGTTTGCGGTGCCGGGTTCATGATATTCGGCACATTGACCGGCGGCAGCTCAGCATAGGGCTGGGCTTGTACTGGAGCAGGCTGAGCAGGCATCTGGCGCAGAGGCGCATAATGCGGTACGGCGGGCGCAGGCTGGTACTGAGCCTGAGGCGCAAGCTGCATTGGCGCAGACGCTTGCGGCGCAAACACTGGAGCCGGCATTGGGGCGGCAGACGCGCTCTGCACGTCTGCCGGACCCGCATACTGGACGCGCACATCGCCCAATCCTGTGGCCTTAAAGCCCAGCGCATCTGCCGCAGCTTCTGATAAATCGATAATCCGTCCGCCAATAAACGGGCCCCGGTCATTGATGCGTAGCTTTAATGCAACGCCAGTCACCATATTGGTGACAATGACATAGGAGTTCAGCGGCAGGGTCTTATGCGCCGCTGTCATCGCGTTCTTGTCATAGGTCTCGCCGTTTGCGGTCAGCTTGCCGTGATATTTATCACCATACCAAGAGGCTGTGCCGACCATATCATAACCGGGATTATGCGCCGGGTAATAGGTCTGGCCCATGACTGTATACGGATTGCCAACCTTTTGGTGGCTATAAAGCACCGGATCAACAGCAGACGGGTTAAACACCTCGGCGCGCATCGGGGTGGATGTTTGCAGGGCAAAGCCCATCATGTTCGGGTTGGCCATCTTATAGGTAATCGGGGCCGCTACCGGGACATAGTAATCCGCTGCATGGGCCGCTGCGCCAAAACCGATGAGGGCTGCAAGGCCGAGCGCCGCCTTAAAAGTCTTCTGGATTGATTGAAATGTATGTGCGTACATCGTCTTCACCTTTTTCTCCTAACAGGACACTGTGTCCTCTTTCAATTCTCGTCTTGCAAGAATTGAACCTGTTCCTACAGTTGGCGGTATTTTTTTAAGGCTCCAGCCTCAAAAACTTGCAGCGCTCCTGCCCTGCTGTGCGGATGGGCTCCTGCCTCAATCCATGCTCACACCATAAATGCCAACCTTTAAAACCCGCTTAGACTTCGTCATTAACGCCGAATATTTTTTCACAATTAACGAAATCATCACACTTGTTGAACCTTCAAGGAAGTTATTTGAAACATCAAATATGTCTCTTGTTAATACTTATTAACCCTTTTTGCATTGAACTGTCTCTGAATATTTCATTCATTTTGAGTCTATCATTCGGGATATTCTGACTTGCAGGTGCTGCGGTGGCGTTATAATTGCTTAATTAAAGTGTAAATTTCTTTTTCCGCAATAAGGTATAGCATGCGCATCATTATCAAGGCTCTGATGTTTGGTTTCGCTGTAAGCCTTGTTTGCGTCCTCACCCTGCTTTTGGCGACACAAGCATTCGCGGGCGTTGTTCAATAGAATTTACAACGGCGCTCCGCTTAATAGCACAGCCATTACCGCAAAGATTATTGAGATGTACGCGGCATAATCCATAAACGCTTTTGTGGTTCGACGCCTAAAAATCAGGCCGAAGCCAAAATCATTCTTGCGAAAAAAACGAGAGGCGTCATAGTCACCCTATGATTACTTTACACCATTTGAATAATTCACGCTCACAACGTATTCTTTGGCTCTTAGAAGAACTCGGCACCCCTTACGAGATCCGTCACTATCAACGTGACCCGGATACGCAGCGCGCTCCGGCGGAACTCAAAGCTATTCACCCTCTAGGGAAATCACCCGTGATTACGGACGGTGATAATGTCATCGCCGAGACCGGAGCCATTATTGAATATATTCTACGAGAACATGGCAATGGCCGTTATGTACCTGATCACGGCACACAAGAGTTTATCGATTACACACACTTTATGCATTACGCAGAAGGCTCGGCCATGCTGCCGCTTTTGCTAGCGCTCTATACCGGATTTTTGGGCGAGGCCGCGGCACCGATCCAGCCCATGATCATGGACGAAATCAAGAAACAGCTCGATTATATTGAGTATCATCTCATCGGGCATGAATATTTCGCCGGGGATGAATTATCCGGAGCAGATTTTATGATGATTTTCCCGCTTGAGGCCGCCGGTGCCCGCGGACGCCTTAAAGGCTATGATACGTGCAATGAATATGTGGAGAAAATCCACGCGCGCCCGGCCTATCTGGCTGCCCTCGAAAAAGGCGGTGACTATGCTTACGGGCCAAAGCCCTAACGGCTGGAGCCAGTAAACCTCCCAACACTTATGCAGGCGTAATGACGTTTCATTAACGCACATTCGCTAATCACAAAGACGAATAAGCTCTTTGGTTTTGCGCAGAATCGCGGCCATAAAAGCGCAATTGATTTTATGAAAGCCCTATGACACCTGCGACGGAGCAATGGTTTGTGCAATTTGACGGCCTATCTTACGGCCCGTTTTCGCATGCGCAAATGCAAAGTTTTGTTGCGGAAGGCCGCGTTGTAGCTGAATCGCTCATAACGCTCGATCAATCGCGGGGCTATTACCAAGCGGGCGCGTTTCCGGCATTTTCCCAGTGGTATGCCGCCGCGCAGCAGCCCGCCATGCAGCCCGTGATCGGACAAACCCAGCATATGCATGTAGAGCAGGTGCAATCGGCACCTATGGCTGTCGGTCAAACCTATCAACCATCATATACACCTGAACCCGCGCAGACCGTTTTAGTCGTCATGGCCGAAATCCGCTCACATCAGGGCATGCCGTTTCTGCAAGCCTTGCAATCCCACGGCCCTGCACAAAGAATTGGAGATACGGTATGGCTGCTCCGCAGCGCTATTTCGGCCGATGATTTACGCAGTTCCCTTAGCCGAACCCTGTCCAAACAAGACCGCTTATTTATTCTCGACAGTTTTCACAATAAAACGGCGTGGTATAATATTGGCGCGGATATGGATGCGCGCATACGCGAGCTTTGGGAAACCGACGCACAGCCGCAACCGTTTCGAACGATTTAGAACTTTACAGCGCCTTCAAACCTTTGGCAAAGCGCGCCGCATTGACCACATAGACCTGAGCATTCATTTTGAGCATGCCGATCTGCGCCTCGTTTAGTGTTCTCACGATTTTTCCGGGCGAGCCGATGACCATAGAGTTATCAGGAATAACTTTGCCTTCGGTGATCAGCGCGTGCGCGCCGATAATGCAGTTTTTTCCGATAACAGCGCCGTTGAGGATTGTAGAGCCAATCCCGACCAAGGTGTTATCGCCTATTGTGCATCCATGAAGCATAACCCGGTGCCCGACAATAACGCCCTCCCCGATGGTCAGCGGCATGCCCGGATCCGTATGCAGAACCGAATTATCCTGTATGTTAGAACGCGCGCCGATATGGATAAGGTCATTATCCCCGCGCACGACCGCGCCGAACCAAACGGATGATTGCGCGTCCATACGGACATTACCCATAACGGCGGCGGTCGGAGCAACCCACGCATCATCGGCGAGGGTTGGGGCGATGTCATCAAGGGCGTAAATAGTCATGATTTATGCGTCGTCTATATCTTGCTGTAGGATCGAGACGTTGAGATCATAGGAAATATCATTAGGATCTTCGTCATCAATATAGAGAAGCCCTAAAATTTCATCGTTTAAATAGACCTCAACGCTGTCAGAGACTTTACGCGGCTTGATTTGAATGGCTTCGGTGCCTAGTCGTTTGCAAAGGTAATTGCGAACGCTGACGATTTGCTCAGGTGTCATATGTCTCTCCAAAATATAGTCGGGTGCTATCACCCATTATGCGTTAATCAAGTATACGTTAATCAAGGGTTTGGTTCATAGAATCCGCCGGGTTAGGGCAGCACGGCCCGCCCACAGGCTTGGCCGGAACGCCGGCAACAGTGCATTGCTCGGGCACGTCTTTTAGTACCACGGAACCGGCCGCAATTTTTGCGCGGTCACCAATTTTAATATTCCCCAAAATGGAAGCCCCTGCCCCGATAAGAACATTGCTGCCAACTTTCGGATGGCGGTCTTCATGCGCTTTCCCGGTCCCGCCAAGGGTCACGCCCTGAAGGATAGAGCAATCATCGCCGACCACGGCGGTTTCGCCCATGACAAACCCGGTCGCATGATCAAGCATAATGCCGGAGCCGATGCGCGCTGCCGGATTTATATCGACGCCGAATTGTTCTGAACTTCGGTTTTGCAAGTGAAAAGCTAGTAGCTCGCGGCCTTGATTGTATAGCGCGTGGGCTAAGCGGTGCGTTTGAATAGCCATATAGCCTTTAAAATATAAAAATGCCTGTAAATAAGAGCGGCAAGCCGGGTCCCGGTCCATGACGGCCAGAAGGTCTTTCGCAGCACTCTCGACAATAGACGGATTGTGCTCAATCGTATCGGCGAGAACGCGGCGAAGTTTTAGCGGCGAAAATTCCGCTGTGGCCAGCTTATCGGATAGATGATTGACCAGCGCGCCACCAAGGGACTCCTGCTCTAGAATCGTCGCATGAAGCAGCGATGACAAAGCGGGTTCTTTTGTGGCATGAGCCGCCGCTTCTTGTTTGAGCATCGTCCATGCGCAAACATCGGCTGAACTATCGGTGGCTAGGTTAAGATTAGGCATAAGGCACTCCGTCCCTTCAAGATAGGCGTTGACGCTTTAAAATCAAATGGAAATCGCTTCTCTACCCTCGCCCGCGATATGGCAGGACGCCTTGATCGGGAATCCAGACGCTGTCTGGCGCTTTGCCATGTTGATAAAACACGTCAATCGGGATGCCGCCGCGCGGATACCAGTACCCGCCGATACGCAGCCATAGCGGCGATAATTCGCGCACCAAACGCTGCGCGATCCCGGTCGTGCAGGCTTCGTGAAAATCACCATGATTGCGAAAACTGCCCAGATATAATTTGAATGATTTGGATTCGACAATCCATTGATCCGGCACATAATCAATCACCAGATGCGCGAAATCCGGCTGCCCTGTCACCGGGCATATGGAGGTAAATTCCGGGCAGGAGAGCCGGATCATATATGGCTCGGAGGACGGGTTTTTAACCCGCTCAAGCGCCGCCTTATCTGGCGATGATGGTAGGGGCGTATCGCTGCCAAGCTGCGCGAGTTCATTATAAGATGTATCAGTCATGGCGGCGGGATTAACGGCTCCGGCCGGATTTAACAACCCTATTGCGCGCTCGTGCGGCGTCTTTTCCACAGGCGGGATAAATCTGCCGCTTCGATCCACTTTTGCCCCGGGCGTTCAATATATATATATGTCAGATGCGAGGAGCCGATCACAATGGCTAAGTATACGAGCAGGAACAGATCGCCCGCCCCTGTTCCGGGGATCATAATATCGGGGAAAACGCGCGAGCCAATCATATGGAACGTAACAGCAAATATGGCGTGTATCATATATACCGAATAGGAGATTTTGGCTAGGTAGCGAAAAACACGATTCCCCATGAAACGCGATACCAGCCCGCCGTCAAATGCAAAGACCAGCACAAATATAAAGGCAAAAGGCGCAATAAAAAATTGCAGCTTTCCGGGCATATAAATGACAAAACAGACAAAAGCCCCAAGTGCGATACATTCGAGCACGGTTGGCAATCCGCGCGGCATGACTGCCGCTCGCAGTGCGGACTGCGTGATGCGGCCAAACACCCAAGAGGCGACGACACCTGTAAAAAACCCGGCGAGACACCGAAAGAAACCCAGATCATATGTGATGTCCATATTGGGTTTAAGCCGTGACAACACATAATATGTTAGCCCAATAATCAGCGTGATAACGCAGAAGTGCCAAACCCGGCTCGGCGGACACCGCAAAAACATCAATATGAAAATAAAATAGGCGAAAAACTCTGTGCTGATGGTCCAGCTTGGCGGATTAAAACTCAGGCCATTGGTGACACCCATAGAATGGGTCATGGTTAAATGGGTGATGATGTTGTAAAGACTGTCGAGCGATCCGGGGGCAAAAGGCACAATCTCGCCCGGTTCCTGAACTGACAATCCCGCATGGTGCGCCCAAAGTCGCACACAGGCAAATGCCGTGAATACGCCCAACATAAAAATATGAATCGGGTAAAGCCTCGCAAAGCGGCGTTTGAGAAATTGACTGGCCTGCTGCGGGGTCGATAAGCGGTTATGATAAAGCCGGAACATCAAAAAACCGGAGAACACAAAAAACAAATCAATAATCACCGGGCCATTGTGGAAAAATGGCGTATCATTGATATGCGTGTACCAAAATGTGTGAAAAATCGCCACGCAGATAGCCAAGACACCGCGAAACCCGTCGAGCGCGCCAAAATAAACCGGGTGCCTGCCCGTATGTGATGCGCGCTTCGGCGTCATAAGTGTTTTCCCAGCCATTCACTGCGGCCCCGCCATGTCGGTAACATGGGAGAGCAAATTTAGTCTTAACCGCTTACCAAACAGCCAATCTTCCCTTACAGTTGATAAAAATGGGAGATTCACATGAAATCACGCGCCGCAGTGGCTTTTGAAGCCGGAAGGCCTTTGGAAATTGTTGAGGTCGATGTTGAGGGACCGCAACACGGAGAAGTTCTAGTTGAAATCATGGCTACAGGCATTTGTCACACGGACGCGTTTACGCTCTCCGGCGAAGACCCCGAAGGGGCATTCCCTGCGATCCTCGGTCATGAAGGCGCAGGTATAGTGCGCGAAGTCGGCAAAGGCGTAACCTCGCTCAAACCCGGTGACCACGTTATTCCGCTCTATACGGCTGAATGCCGAGAGTGCGACTTTTGTCTCCACCCCAAAACCAATCTCTGCCAAAGCGTCAGAGCGACCCAGGGCCAAGGCCTGATGCCCAATGGCACATCGCGCTTTTCCTATAAGGGTAAGACAATCCTACATTACATGGGGTGTTCGACCTTTTCCAACTTTACAGTCCTGCCGGAAATCAGCCTTGCAAAAATCCGTAAGGACGCGCCGTTTGATATGGCCTGCTATATTGGCTGCGGCGTGACAACTGGCGTCGGCGCGGTTCTTTATTCGGCCAAAGTCGAGCCGGACACGCGCTGCGTTGTCTTCGGGCTTGGCGGGATTGGCCTTAACGTCATACAGGGCCTTAAAATGGTTGGGGCCAAGCAAATTGTCGGTGTTGACCTTAACCCTGCCCGCGAATCTATGGCGCGGCAATTCGGGCTCACAGACTTTGTCAATCCAAAGGACGTCAAAGACCTGACCAGCCACATTGTCGAGCTCACCGGCGGCGGGGCGGATTACACATTTGAATGTATCGGCAATGTCGATGTCATGCGCGTTGCGCTCGAAACGTGTCACAAGGGCTGGGGCGAGAGCTATATTATCGGCGTCGCCGGCGCAGGCAAAGAAATCGCCACCCGCCCGTTTCAGCTCGTTACGGGCCGAAGCTGGAAGGGCGTTGCCTTTGGCGGGGCAAGAGGCCGCACGGACGTGCCAAGCATAGTGGATATGTATATGGACGGCCGCATCCAAATCGACCCGCTCATCACGCATAAAATGCCGCTCGAGAACATCAATGAGGCATTCGATTTGATGCATGCAGGCAAATCCATCCGGAGCGTTGTGGAGTTTTAAGAATAAGCCGAGCAATCTTCGTAGCACTCTTAGTGACAGAACACTGCTATTGGATTTTAAGTAGGCAATTTATGATATGACCACACTCTCCCAAAACAAAATGTTCGGCGGCACTCAATCTGTATTTGAGCACCCATCCGATGCTTGTGGATGCCCCATGCGCGTGGGCGTGTTTACGCCGCCGCAAGCCAAAGACGGCCCCTGTCCTGTGGTTGTTTTCCTGTCCGGCCTGACATGCACAGAGCAAAATTTTGTCACCAAATCGGGCGCACAGCGCATCGCAGCAGAGCTTGGCTTGATACTGGTTGCTCCCGACACCTCACCGCGCGGTGATCACGTTCCTGACGATAAAGACAGTTGGGATTTCGCCAGCGGGGCCGGATTTTATCTGGATGCAACGCGCCAGCCCTGGGCAAAACACTATAATATGGAAACTTATATTCGCGATGAACTCACGGATTGGATAAGGGTCAACTTACCCGCCGACATGACCCGTATTGGCATTTCCGGCCACTCTATGGGCGGGCACGGCGCGCTCACCCTGCACCTTAAAAACCCCGAGCTCTATAAATCCTGTTCGGTCTTTGCCCCGATTACCAATCCGGTCAATGTCCCGTGGGGACAAAAGGCATTCTCAAGCTATCTTGGGGAGACTACAGCGCCGTGGGAAGCCTATGATGCATCGCTGCTGGTTTCCAAACATGCAACCGACGCGGACATTCTGATTGATCAGGGACTGGATGATAATTTTTTGAGCGAGCAACTTGACCCCAAAGCGTTTCTGGACGCCTCTAAATCATCAGGCCAGACCGTGACCTACCGATGGCAGGCGGGCTACGATCATTCCTATTATTTTATCGCGTCATTTATTGAGGAACATTTGCGGCATCATGC
>CAYGRF010000114.1:0-8805 GCA_964352275.1 uncultured Caulobacterales bacterium | reverse complement strand
AGCCTCGTCAATGCCGATGGACGCTGCGTGGTCTTGAATAGCTTTGCGCCGCGCGCGGGCGCGCTCATATTGCGCCTCCGTAGGCTTCGTCATGGCGCGCTTGGCTCTAAAATATCCACGAGCAACCGGCTTTGTGTGTCAAAGGCCTCGGTGCCCGGCGTGACCAGTTCGACATGACCTGTCCGCGCAGCCAAAATAAATTCTGCTGTCATTCCGGCGGCGATGGCTTTTTCTGTGTAATCTTTGCCGAGGCTTGGCGGCGCGATATTATCATGATCACCATTGATGCTGATATGCCGGGCGCTGGCCGGAAATAATTCCGTGGGCGACGTATCCGAAAATACATTGGGCCGGGCCTCGGTAGGTGCTCCGACGAGCGTGTCCATAATATCAGCCAGGCACCCGTCAAAGGTCACAGATGCAGAGGCTTCAAGATCGGCGAGGCCGCCTGAATTGATGACGGCATCAATCGTTAGCGGTTTTTCCGAATAAAGCGGGCTTGTTTCCGGTAGATTTGATCGCACCGATAGCCATGCTGCGAGGTGGCCGCCAGCGGAATGGCCCAAAGCGGCCACTTTATCCGTTTTAAGATTATAGGTTTTGGCAAATAACGGCAGAGCATCAGCCGCCTTGGCGACATCCAAAAAAGTTCCCGGATAGCCGCCTCCGGCCTCGTCAACGCCGCGGTACTCAATGTTCCAAACCGCAAGGCCGTTGCTGCGCAGCTCTTCGGCGGCATAGTTCATGAGCGTGCGGTCGGCGATGCCCTTTTGCCAGCACCCGCCATGGATCATAATCACAACCGGATGCGGCCCAATGCCGCTTGGTAGCCATAGGTCGACAATATCGGTTTCGCCTGCGCCGACGCGAATTTCGCGGGCATTTTTAGGCAAGACGCGGCCGGTGAGATCGTCCCACACCATAGGTTTGAAGACTTCGTTCATGTGTGTATCTTGAGTGTCCATGACGCTTCCGGGCTGGGGCTCTGTAATCTGCTGTTTTGGGAACTCGCACGCCATCAGTGTCAAGGCGAGGCCTGTAAAAACATATCTCATTGCGCTCTCACAAATACGGCTGTCGTCCATGCCGGCACAGACACGCGCTCTGCGTTGATAAGGCTGGTTTTTACAGTCTCGTCCGCCCCATTTTGGAGGCGCGGATGGAGCGCGAGGTCGGTTGTGTCCATAGCGAAATTTTGCCGGGCCGGGCTATGGTTAAATATAATAATCATTTCAGAGGCGCCGGGATCAAGATCAATGAGACTATTATCATGATGGCCATCATCAATCGCCATAACTAAAAGCCCTGTTTGCTGGCGCTCACCTGCGGCTAAAAATCTGATGCGGGATTGTATGTCACCCTGTGTAGGCAGCGAGAATAAAGCGCTACCGCTGCGCACCGCCAGCATGTCCATGAACATACCAGAAGCATCCGCAATTAAGTCCGGGGTCACTTGATCCCGGCCAGAATTGGCCGCGCGTAGACGGGTGATAATATCCCAATTCGCCTTGTCTTTGATAGACGGCGGTAAGCCCGCATTATAATTATTGTTCTGCTTTGAGAAATCGACGGCGTTGAACCAATGGCCAAAATTATAGCTATCGCGCAAGAAGGCTTTCGAGCGCATAAATTCGCCGCCCATATGCAGGAACGGTATGCCTTGGGCGTAAAGCGGATAGGATAATGCAAGCATCTGCATACGCATGCGCGTCTCGGCGGGCGTATCAAAGGGTATACGGTATTGGTTATTATCCCACAGGGTTTGATTGTCATGTTTGGAGACATAGTTGATTGTGTCCGCAGGGTCGGCAGCATAACCGGCTGGCGCGCCGCCATAAGGAATATCTTTGCCTGTGACAGGTGATCCCGATTGTCCTGTAAAGGCGAAATCGGCCAAGTTTCCGGCGAGGCCCGTGCGAACTTGATCCATATAAATGTCATAAGTCTGCCGCGTCTCATCTTGGGGCGGCGCAAGTTCATTGGGCGCGGTCAGGATGCCGTTGACAAGGCCTTGGCCTTTGCGCAAATCATCGCCGCTGACAAAGCTGCTGCCGCCGCGTACCGCGTCGCGTAGCCGATCTGTGAAGGTCCCGATGTCAGTGCCCGGCAGTTCAAGCTGGCTGGCTTGGCGAAAACGGGCATTGTTGACGACTTCGCCAAAATTCCAGCCCTCACCATAAAAATAGGTATCCGGGTCAACGGCGCGCACCGCTTCCCGTGCTCTCAGCATTAAATCCCGGGGTTGGTGTCCCATCAGGTCAAAGCGAAACCCGTCAATTTTATAGTGCTGCGCCCACGCCGCGAGCGAGTCGGTCATCAACTTGCCCATCATCACATGCTCGGTGGCTGTGTTTTCACAACATGTCGAAGTCTCAATCTGTCCGGTCTCAGGGTGCAAGCGATGATAATAATTCGGGACAATTTTATCGAGGACGGATTTATCGTTCAGGCCTGATTGATAAGTGTGGTTATAAACCACATCCATAACAACCCGAAACCCAAGCCCGTGTAGCCTTTGCACCATAGACCGAAACTCTGTGATGCGCGCCGCGCCCATAGGGTCAACAGCGTAACTGCCTTCCGGGACGGTGTAATGCACGGGGTCATAGCCCCAATTAAAATCATCAACCTCGTTAATGGCTTCGACTAGGTCTTGGGCATCACCAGTGTTCGGATCATAGCTTTGGAGCAATTCCAGCAAGGTTTGGTCGGGGTCTGCGGCCGTGCAAAAATCAGCGTTTTGGTCGATAAGGGCGCAAGCTTGACCAACTGTGCTATGCAGGCCAACGCGCCTGTCTTTAAACTCATTCACGGTGCCAATATCATAGGCCGGGAGCAAATGTATGGTGTTGAGCCCGGCCTCTTGCAAAGTTTTTAAATGCTCAATCCCGTCGGATGTTTCGCTGCTAAAGGCGCTATAGGTGCCGCGCTGCGCGGGATTGGCAAGGCTGCTATCGGTGCCGCTAAAATCGCCAATATGGATTTCATAAATGATAAGCTGTTCGGGACGCTCGACTTCGGGCGCTATGCTATCATCCCATCCGGCAGGCTTAGCGTCCGGCGACGACAAATCTAAAACGTGCGAATATTCGCTATTGGCCGAAAGGCTTACGCTGTACGGATCCGTCACTTCATAGCGTTCAAAACGCCCGGTTTTGGGGTGAAACACGCTAACCTCATAGCGGTAATAGGCATCTTTGGCGGCGTCATGAGGCACGCGCGCGGCCCAGGCTCCGGTTATGTCGTCAAAACGCATCTCGATGGTTTGCGTGGGCGTCAAGGCGCTATCATAGAGCTTTAAGGACACGGATTGCGCTGTCGGGGCCCAAAGCTTGAACTGAATTTGTGTTTCGGTAAAACTCAGGCCAAGGTCTGCGATCTCGTCCGCGTCTTTATCTCCGGCTGTATAAATATCATCCAAAACGCCCGCAATTTGTACGCGGTCCAGCGCGGCTATGCCGCTTTGCTCATCAAGAATAGCGAGAAGGACTTCCTGTTGAAGCGCAAGAGCCGGGTCAAATGTGTCCGGCACGCTGAAGGCTGATAGGCCGCGTAAATGTGGCCACGTCTCAATCAGGGCTTCCGGCATCTGCGTTGGAACGAGGCGCGCGCTGCGGGTTTTTTGCGGCTTTTCGCTGCGCATAACCAGATAGGCGCTGCCGTTTTGCGCCATGTCTTCCGGCAGTAAAACCGTATCTGCGCTCACCCAATGGGCGCGGGCTTTCGGGTTGGGCGTAAGTTCCAATATTTGCGTAATGGAAGCATCATCAATGACAGAATTGAGTTTGGGCGCACAGCCTGCGATGATCAATCCGAGCACTAACGGCACAATAAAATGTTTTAGGCGGCTTTGCATAAGAATACTCACAGTGGCTAGCCTGCAAAGTTACGCGTAAGCCGCCTTGGCGGCAACCGCCAATCTGTCATCAGCGTTTACACGCCCCAGCGACTCGCATAGGTCTATGTTCCGGTTTCTCTAAAATAGGCGTTTCGTGGCAAAACTTTATTTCAATTACGGCGCGATGAATGCGGGTAAATCGACGATCCTGTTGCAGGCTGCCTATAATTATAAAGAGCGCGGCATGCATACTCTGCTGTTGAAGCCAGCGATTGATACGCGCGCCGCTGCTGACCGCACCATTGGTTCCCGCATTGGTCTTTCAGGAAACGCAGATAGTTTTGACGGGGCGGTAGACCTCGAGACTTATATCGCTGGTGCACACGCGCAAAAACCGCTCGATTGCGTACTTGTCGACGAAGCCCAATTTTTGACTAAAGACCAAGTTTGGCAACTCTCGCGCGTGGCTGACACCCTTCGCATCCCAGTCATGTGCTATGGTCTTCGTACAGATTTTCGCGGTGACCTTTTTGCCGGGAGCGCAGCCCTTATGGCGATCGCAGACAATGTGCGCGAGATTAAGACGCTATGCTGGTGCGGGCGCAAAGCCACAATGAACCTGCGCTTTGATGCGGGGCGGGCGGCGGTAAAAGCGGGCACACAGATCGAAATTGGGGGTAATGAGCGTTATATCAGCCTTTGCCGCCGTCATTGGGCTGATAATGATGCCGGGGCTGTGTCGCATGCTGTTTGATACCTCGCTTCGCAACAAAATTCAGATTAGCCTGACAAGCTTTCTCGCTTACTTTTTAATGTCCGCTGTGATTTCGCAAATGGGCGTTGTCACGGGGCCAATGTCCGAAGCGTTTGGTATTGGTATTGGCGAAGCGGCGGCTTTGTTTAGCTATCTGACCACCGGGCTTTTGATTGGCAGTGTTATTGCCCTGTTCTCATTTGTGCCTTTGGGTCTGCGTACAAATATCATTGCGGCCTGCCTGTTAATGCTGGGCGCGCTTTTCGGAATATGGAAGGTGCCGACGCTGACGCTTCTGCCAGCGTTTTTTACGGTTGCGGGCATATCCTGCGGCTTATTAATGTCGGCGGCAACCGTTGTGATTACATGGTGTTACGCCGAGAAACACCGTGCGCAAATGCTGCTGGTGACCGACTCGTTCTATAGCTCCGCCGGGGTCGTGACCGGATTGTTCGCGGGGTATGTGATTGGTAAGGGCGCCTATTGGGGGACATCTTACCTGTTGGCGATTGGCGCGACCGCAATTATTCTCTTGCTCGCCTTGGTTTCTAAATACCCTGCGGATGTTGCCGTCGCCGATAAGACTGAGGCTCCCAGTTCTCCCGGGCGCTGGCCGCTCAGCATGATTTTAGTCGGCGGGGTTCTGTTTATTTATATCGCCAGTTTCATCCTGATTTATGCGTGGGTGCCGAGCTATGCAGCGAATGTTTTTGGCGCAAGCCCGGAGCAGGGCGGGGTCTTGGTCAGCCGATTGTTCACAGGCATGTTGATTGGCCAAATCGCAACCTTTTTCCTTGTTTTCCTCATCCCGCTTCGCTGGCTCGTGGCGCTTTTGTCAGCGGCAGCTCTCGCTGCGACCACAGGCCTTTGGACGGTGAGTTCTCTGCCGGATTTGATGATGGTGATGTTGGTGTTGGGCGTGTTGACGGGCGGACTATTAAAAGTCCTTATGGCGCTCGGCACATTGACAACGGCGCGTCCATCTGCGCGCATGGTCAGCTTTCTATTCTTTTGCACAGCCATCGGCTCCTCAATTGCCCCAGCCTTTGGCGCATGGATAGTCTCCAGCTTTGATGAACACACCGCATTGATGACCGTGACAATCGGATACGGCCTGAAATTCATTCTCTTAATGACGGCTCTCGGCTTGATGAAATACAAAAAATAATGGCGGCCAAAGTTCAACATTTGTTCAAATCTTGCACTGCGCGCCCTAGGAAAATGCATCCGGCCTAATATAGGCTCAGTTTTGCCGTTGGGTTTGAAAGTAGCATCGCGGCATGGTCAAAGACGGTGAACATCACTTTCCCCGATGTTTGATCAACTTTAACCCGGACACGTTCCGGGTTTTTTTGTGCCTGTTTAAAACATGCCCGAGAACATATCATTCGAATTGGCTGATCTCAGGCTTAGAACGCGTCAGGCCGTAGAAACGCATCCGTGCCGCCGTCTGCATACAGGATTGTGCCTTGCATATAGTCCGCCGCATCCGAGAGCATAAATTCGATAATGCCTGCCATTTCATCGGCGCTGGCGACCCGCTTTTTTGGAAGCGGCAGGGCGGTCACGCTTTTGCCGATTTGGGGATGATCTGCGGCGCCGCGAAAGAGCGGCGTTTCAGTCTGCCCCGGCGCTATAGCGTTGAGCGTGATTCCGGCCTCTGCCCAGCTTGCTGAGCGGCGGCGCACGGCGCGCGCAACCGCATGTTTGGACGCGCCGTAAACGAGTGCCCCGTGGCTATCGCCGACTGCTTTGAGGGCCGCCGCTTCGTCTTCTTCGAGCATGTGCATGATAACCGGACTGTTGGGGTCGGTGCGCATTTGCGCTGAATTTGAGCTGATGACAACGCAGCGCCCGCCCGCTGCGGCAAGCGCGTCTTTAAATCCGTCCAGCAGCTCAACCGCGCCAAAATAATTAACTTTCACCACAAGCTGCCCGTCATCCACATGGCCGCCGACACCCGCTGCGAGAACCAATCGGTCGATTTTACCGCCGCACAGCTCTAAGGTTTTATCTATGGCGGCTTTGCGTCCGGCACGCGTTGATAAATCCGCGTCTATCGTGTCGCCTTTCAAATCAATACCGATAACATTATAGCCCTGTGCTTTAAGCTTGGCTTTCGTGCAGGCCCCAATGCCAGAGGCTGATCCTGAAATAACGGCAGTTTTCATGGTGCTATCCTTTTGGGTTTGCGTAGTTAATAGGCCTAAATTTTACGCAAATCGAGACTAAAGTGCTTTTCATGCACAATATTCGTAGCCATAATGCTTAAAAAATTACGAATGGAGGGGTTATGACGGATTTTCCTAAAGGCGCTGCGATTGTTTTTGGAGCAACCGGAGGCATTGGGCGTCATGTCTGCCTTGAGCTCGCACGCGCGGGAACAGACGTTGCGCTTGTCTGGCGCTCCAAAGAGGATGCCGCACAGTCATTGGCCGATGAGATTACGGCTATGGGCCGAAAAGCCAGCCTGCATCACTGCGATGTTACCGAAGAGGGCGCAGCCATGCGCGCGGTTAAGGCCGCAGCGCAGCATCATGGCCGCGTGCATACATTGGTCTGGGGAGCTGGGCCTCTGGCCGAGCAAGTCTATTTTGCCGATACGAGCCGGGCGCAATGGGACAAAGCTGTATCCGTCGAGGTCGGCGGTTTTTTTGCTGCGGCGCAAGCGGCGGTTCATCACATGCGCGGGCAGGGCGGCTCGATTGTGCATCTGGGCTCTGCGGGGGATCTAAGCTGGCCGGACAAGGATATTTTGTCGGTCGCCCCCAAAGCCGCCAATGAGAGTTTGATCAAGGCTATCGCCCGCGAAGAAGGTAAAAACAATATCCGGGCCAATAGCGTCCTGATCGGAGTGATAGAGGCCGGGATGTTTTTAGAGCTTTCCAAACAGGGCGTGTTTGACGAGGCGTGGACGCAAGACGTTCAGAAAAACCTCGCGCTAAAACGATGGGGCCAACCCGAAGAGATCGGCCATGCCGCCGTTTTCCTCGCCTCAAACAAAGCCGCCTATGTCACAGGACAGCAAATCGCCGTTGCGGGCGGGTACGGATTATAGGGCTGTAAGCTGTGGATAATGATCTAAAGTTAATAGTCCAAAGAGCTTATATTTACAGGTTGCGTCAAACCAAATTCGTCTTACTGCGTAAATAGTGTATACACTATGCAGGAGCTCTTTTATGTCCCCTTATACTTATATTATCGCTTATGCGGCCTGTATTGTTGTGTTTTTTGCCATCGATATTGCGTGGCTCAGCGGCCCGGCTAAATCTTTTTACGCGGAACAATTGGGGGACCTACTCGCGCGTGATGTGAGGTGGGGCGTAGCCTTTGTGTTTTACGCGCTCTATGTGGCCGGGATTGTGATGTTCGCCGTCCGGCCCGGACTTATCAGCGGTTCTGCGATGACGGCGGCGTTTTGGGGCGCGGCCTTTGGCTTCTTTTGCTACGCGACTTATGATTTAACCAACCTTGCGACAACGCGGGATTGGCCTGTTAAGATGGTGCTGGTTGATATTCCGTGGGGCACGTTCCTGACCGGCGCAACCGCAGGGCTGGGAACATGGATCACGCTGAGGCTTACGGCGTAAATACACACACAATTTTTATAAAAAAACTTATTATGCGCCTTGCGCCGCTTCACCCTCGCCCCTACATGCTCTTCTGTTAGCAGCCGCATTGTGTGAGTGCTAAATCTATCAACCCTTAACAAAAGAGATCGACTATGAAATTTCGTCCTCTACATGACCGCGTAGTTGTTGAGCGCGTCAAGGAAGAAACCAAAACGGCTGGCGGGATCATCATCCCGGATACGGCTACTGAAAAACCCTCCCAAGGCAAAGTTGTCGCAGTAGGCCCCGGCGCCCGCGACGAAGCCGGCAAAGTCCAGAAGCTTGACGTGAAAAAGGGCGACATCGTCCTGTTCGGCAAATGGGGCGGGACAGAAGTCAAGATCGACGGCAAAGACCTTTTGATCATGAAGGAGTCCGACATTATGGGCGTCATTGGCTAAAGCCAATTACCTCATAATTCGGAGAACGGGTGTAGCAATCGCGCAGCGAATGCGGGCCCGTCCGGACTTGCAAATACAATACTTAATCCTCAATAGGAGATTTTACTATGGCGGCTAAAGACGTCAAATTCGGTTCCGAAGCTCGGGCCAAAATGCTGGAAGGCGTAGACATTCTCGCCAATGCAGTCAAAGTCACCCTCG
>CAYGRF010000113.1:0-8963 GCA_964352275.1 uncultured Caulobacterales bacterium | reverse complement strand
AGCACATAAATCTAAACAGGAGTTGCTTGGCGCATTTCCTGTGTATCCGGAAACGGAAATTGGGCGTTACTCACACATTTACCTATGCTCTTTCGGATTTGATTAAACAGGAAATATCTTAAAAGAATGCCTGAATACCGGTTTGCGCGCGGCCCAAAATCAAAGCGTGAATATCGTGCGTCCCCTCATAAGTGTTGACAGTTTCCAAATTCATAGCGTGTCGCAATATATGGTAATCTTCCGAAATACCATTCCCGCCGTGAATATCGCGGGAGACGCGGGCAATATCGAGAGCTTTACCGCAATTATTGCGCTTCATCAGTGAAATAGACTCCGGAATGTAGGCCCCATCATCCAGAGCCCGGCCAAGCGCAAGTGCGCCGTGCAGGCCAAGAGTAATTTCGGTTTGCATGTCGGCGAGCTTTTTCTGCACCAATTGCGTAGCCGCAATAGGACGTCCAAAAACAATACGCTCCAGCGCATAATCACGCGCTGCATGCCAGCAAAACTCCGCCGCGCCCATCGCGCCCCAACTTATGCCGTAGCGCGCCTTATTCAAACATGAAAACGGCCCGCGAAGACCGACAACATCCGGGAACATATTCTCTTCGGGTACAAAACAGTCATCAAGCGCAATCTCGCCAGTGATTGAGGCGCGCAGAGATAATTTACCTTTGATTTCAGGCGTGGTGAAACCCTTCATGCCGCGCTCAACCGTAAAGCCGCGAATTTTCCCGTCGAGTTTCGCCCAGACCACGGCGACATCCGCAACGGGAGAATTGGTAATCCACATTTTAGAGCCGTTAAGAACATAGCCGCCGTCAACCTTTTTGGCAGTGGTGCGCATCGCCCCCGGATCAGAGCCGCCATCCGTTTCCGTCAGGCCGAAACAGCCAATCCATTCGCCGCTGGCAAGTTTCGGGAGATATTTTTGCTTTTGGGTATCGTTACCAAAGCTCTCTATCGGGTACATCACAAGCGAACTTTGCACGGACATCATTGATCGGTAACCGCTATCGATACGTTCAACCTCGCGCGCCACAAGACCGTAAACCACATGACTGGCATTGATCCCGCCATATTCCTCGGCCACCATCGCGCCGAGAAGGCCCAAATCGCCCATCTCTGTAAATATTTCGCGGTCAAAGCGCTCGTCCCGGTTCGCGGAAATAACACGCGGCATCAGCTTGTCAGTGCAATATTGACGGGCAGTATCGCGGATCATGCGTTCTTCATCCGATAAGGCGCGCTCAAGAAATAATGGGTCATCCCATTGATGGGTCAATGTCATATCCGGTTTAGCCATGAACGGCTCCTTATCATTATCAGTGAATTTTATATTTACGCGTGGGCCTTGACCAGCGATTTGGGCTGAACGTCGCTTTTTAACAAACCGTTGTGCCAGTAGCGTACGGTTTCGCCCTCTTGGCAATCTAGCATTTCAAGCGCATTGGCTGAAACAGCCGGGCCTGCATCGCTGTCCGCGCCCAATGTGACGACCGCGCGGAAATCACTGACTTTACCGGCGCTAACTAGAATGGTTTCTGTGAGTTTGTCTTCACTAGCAGCCCTTATCGGCGCGGAGCGGCTATTCATGATCGTGCGGATTGTATCCCGGTAGGCGGATAGAATGGGCCCTGCATCAAACAAATCAATCGTGCCGGAGAAAATAAAACCTTCACGCTGCAACAGACGCATAGCGGCCCGCCCGGACTCATGCGGCTGTGCAATAGACGCCCGCACATAAAGCGGCAAGCCCGCGGTTTGGATACGCCCAATGGGTACAATGCCACCGAGCGCGTCCGGGTTGCGGTCAAAATATTCTTTATCGGCCTCAAGAAAGGACTTTTCCAAACGGTCCTTGAACAGGTAATCATAGAGCGGACTACCCTCCGCGCCGCATATACCGCGCAGTTCCGCAATGACCGTGTCGCCAAAACGCCAAGGTTCGGACGCCATCAAAAGGTAACGCACTTTGGCCAAATAACGGCCCAAGCCGCCTGTACGGTAATCACTGTGGAGAAACAGAGACCCGACTTCCGTCGCGCCGTTAAAACGGGATGAAGCCTCCAAATATTGATCCGGCGCATCGCCTTTTAAGTCAAAATTGATAAAAGGCGCATCCACACCGACGCAGGTCTTTACAGCCGCACAGCCAACAAGCCTGTCTGTTTCCGCCTCAAACATGCCCATTAAATATTTGTGCGGATAATCCAACGGCATAGCGCCGGAGAAGCTCGTCTCGGCACGGGCAATGTAATCTTTGAGATAATCAAGACGTGGCTGAAGGCTAGACAGTCCGCCGCTGGACCCTTGAACTAGCTCCAAAAGATTGTCTGCATCCGATTGTTTGACCGGGCGTATCAAAAATGTTGAGTTCACAGATTGCTCACAAATATAGCGATTCCACCAATTACTCCAATATCGCGTCCATATTAAGGCATGAAAACGACATTTTCTTGTATTAAATTAAGCAACATGATAAATAAAATATACAATACGGGGTATTTATGCGCGTTACATACAAAGACCAGCAACTGATTGACATTCTGCGCGACGACGCACGGGCGAGCATGACAGACATCGCCAAACGGCTAGGCGTCTCCCGCTCAACCGTCCAGAAACGCCTTGAGAGGTTGGAACGTGAAGACGTGATTGCGGGTTATTCGGTGCAGCTCTCTAGCGCTTATCTCGATCAAGAAATCAAAGCTCACGTATCGATTACCGTTAGCCCCCGGCACACAGGCGCAATTATTGCCGCAATGACCAAACTTTCGGGCGTGCGCGCCGTATACTCTGTATCAGGCCCATTTGATTTGATTGCAGAAGTCGCGGCGATGAGCGTCAAAGCGCTTGATGAGATTATTGATGGCATTATCGAGATTGAAGGGGTTGAACGGACGGAAAGCTCTGTGATTTTATCAACCCGGCTGAAACGCTAGGCTACAAACCGATTAAACATGAAACGGGATCAATTGCAGTCCCTGTCACATTGTTAACACAATTGCCATGAAAACGACAGAAACAGCCCCTTAGGGTTAACAACATATTCGTTCGAAAGGGGATTTTATGATTATCCGTTTAGCCATCACCACAGCGCTTGCCGTGTGCTTCGCAGCACCAACTATTACGCCAGCGCAAGACAAGCCCATGACGGAAATGCATGCCGCTTCCGATAGCGTCAGTCCCGCCCCTCTGCGTATTCAGATCGCGCTTCTGCTCGATACATCAAACTCCATGGACGGGCTAATCGCGCAGGCCAAGTCACAGCTCTGGATGCTGGTCAATGAACTTGGCGAAGGAGAAAAAAACGGTCAAAAGCCACAGATTGAGCTGGCACTTTACGAATATGGCAATTCCGACATTTCCGTCGCCAAAGGCTATATCAGGCAAGTCCTGTCCCTGACAACGGATCTTGACGCCGTCTCCGAAGAGCTTTTCGCGCTCTCGACAAATGGCGGGCAGGAATATGCGGGGCTAGTCATCTCGGCGGCACTTGATGAGCTCGAATGGAGTAACAATGCAGACGATATGAAGTTGATTATCATCGCAGGCAATGAGCCCTTCACACAAGGCCCTGTAAATTTTCAAACCGCCTGCGCGCGAGCCAAGCTCAATAATATTATTATCGACACCATTCATTGCGGCGATGAAAAAGTTGGTATTGATACACAATGGAAAGCGGGCGCGGATTGCTCCGGCGGCATTTACATGACCATCAA
Organism: uncultured Caulobacterales bacterium; assembly: GCA_964352275.1. GTDB lineage: Bacteria > Pseudomonadota > Alphaproteobacteria > Caulobacterales > Maricaulaceae > JACOMS01. Next base: position 5,241 of record CAYGRF010000113.1, on the reverse strand, counting down.
CCAAGACGAAGAAACCGTCTATGTCGCGTCACCCTATGACAAAGAGATCATTGATCTGAACGCCGCGCTAAACGCGACTTACATTGGCTACGGCGCGAGGGGCAGCGATTACAAAGCCCGCCAAGAGGTTCAAGATTTGAATGCAAGTTCCATGAGCCTCAAAAGCGTAATTTCGCGGGCTAAATCGAAAGCTTCAAGCCAGTACAAAAATGTAAGCTGGGATCTCGTCGATGCTTATGAAGCGGATGCTGAGCACGTTTTGGCTTTGCCCGAAGCTGACATGCCGGAGGCACTCAAAGGTATGGATACAGATGCCCGCAAAGCCTTCATTGAAGCCAAAGCTCAAGAGCGCACGAACATTCAAGCGAAAATCAACACGCTTGAAGCCCAGAGAAAGAGCTTTGTCACCAAGGAAAAGGCGAATATGATGGCCACTCAAACCCTTGACGAAATCGTCGTGACATCCGTTCGCAAGCAAGCTGAAGAGAGCGGTTTTAAATATCAGGACTAGTGTCCTTCCCCTTTCAAGCGAAATATCCTCCGTAAACCTGTCGCAAAAGTGTTACAGATTGTATCAACTCGTGACCCTGTGCTCTTAAGAGCATGATTAAGCACATCTTTACAAACTTGTCGAAATCTCCAATAAGACAACTTTGCAACGGAACGCGGGAAGACGTTCGCACGAGGCGGAACTATGAAGGACACTCCTACACCTACGGCGCATGGGCAGCCCATAAACCTCAGCAACTTTGAGACCTTAACCGAAGGCCTTGATTACGCTGCGACATGTGACACAGGCTTCAACTACTTTTCTGGCCGCGGCGAACTGATCACCCGCATGCCCTACGCAGAATTGCGCGAGCGCGCCATAGAAGCCGCCAAGCGGCTTGTACCCTATGCCGAAAAAGGCTCACGCATTGGCCTGTGCGCCACAACAAGCCCTGAATTCGCCGTCCTGTTTTTTGCCTGCCAATATGCGGGCTTAGTACCGGCCCCGCTTCCTCTTCCTGTGACGCTTGGTGGGCGCGGCTCTTATGAACGTCAGCTCCAGCGCATGACGGATACGGGTGACTTCCACGCCCTCTTTTGTCCGGCATCGATGGAACCGATTATCAGCTCGGCTCTAAACGATCACGACACGCCGGTTCTGACCTTTGATGAAGTCGGCGAATTACCCAAAGGCAAAACCCTACGCCCTCACGGGCCAGACGAGCTTTGCTATATTCAATATTCATCCGGCAGTTCCAGTTCTCCAAAGGGCGTCATAGGCACCCAGAAGTCTGTAACCGCAAACACCCAAGCCATTACGCAGCACGGCCTGCAAATACGCCCGGATGATCGCGGCACAACCTGGCTTCCTATGTATCATGATATGGGCTTGATTGGCTGCATGCTGGCCCCGATGATGAGCCAAATGTCTGTCGACTATCTTGACCCCCAAGACTTCACGCGGCGGCCTATCACATGGCTACAGCTTATTTCCGATCATGGTGGAACACTGTCCTACAGCCCAACCTTCGGATATGAGCTCTGCGTTCGCCGCTGGAAAGACGACCGTGACCTTGACCTGTCATCGTGGCGCGCAGCCGGAATTGGCGGCGATATGGTGCGGCCCGAACCGCTGACGGAATTTGCTGAAACCTTTACCCCATTTGGATTTACGGAAAGCCGCTTCACGCCAAGCTACGGGCTAGCCGAGACGACACTCGCTGCAACATTCGCGCCTTTGGGGCAAGGACTCCTGCGGCATACCATTGATATGTCCCGCTATGAGCGAACAAGCGAAGCTATTGAGGCGTCTGACCTGACCCCAAAAGAAAATCAAAGAACATTTGTTGCCTGCGGTACCGTCCTGCCCGAACACGAGGTCGAAATCCGTAGTTTTGACGATGTTCCTTTGGACGAAAAATCAGTCGGGCGAATTTGCCTTCGCGGGCCGAGTGTATCGCCCGGTTACTTTCGTAACCAACAAGCAACAGAAGCTTCATTTTCACCCGATGGCTGGCTTGATACAGGCGATTTAGGATACTGGCTCGGCGATCAAGTGGTTGTCACGGGACGTTATAAAGACCTGATTTTATGGCACGGCCGCAATATCTGGCCTCAAGACATTGAATGGGCGGCTCAGGCTGCTGCGCCGCATCGCTGCGGGCGAGCTTGCGCATTCTCTATTGGCGGCGCCGGTGACGACAAACAAATCATGCTCCTGATTGAATGCCGGACGCGCGACCCGCAACTCCTGCAAGACATCCATTCAACCGTCAGCGCCGCTATCAGGCTTGAAGTCGGCGTCCCGGTTCAGCTTCAACTCGTCCCCCGCGCCTCTATGATTATGACCTCCTCAGGCAAATTATCACGGGCCCGCGTCAAAGAGAAATTCCTCAACGGCTCGATCATAGATTTGCAGACAAATACCCCTTTCAAAGTTATCGCGTCAGACGCCGGTTAATTCGGGATGACGCAAAAGCCCTTGCTGGCAGTTACCGGCGCAACAGGCTTTGTCGGACAGTATGTTGTCAAGGCTGCTCTTGATGCAGGATACCGCGTTCGCGCTCTCATAAGAACCCCCTCCAAAAAGCCCGACATTGATCATGAAAATCTGACATGGCATGTCGGCGCACTCGGAGACGACGACGCGTCTTTCCTTAAAAAGGTTGATTGCCTCATTCACATGGCAGGCCTTATCAAAGCCCGAAGCCGCATTGATTATCACCGTGTCAATGCTGAGGCCGCAGGAGCTTTAGCGCTAGCCAGCCAAAAAGTCGGAGTTAAGCGGTTTGTTCTTTTATCGTCGATGGCGGCCCGCGTACCAGAATTATCAGACTACGCAGCCTCCAAACACGGTGGCGAAGACGCCGTTAAAGCCGGTTTTCATGGCCCACTTGCCATTATCCGCGCGCCCGCTGTTTTCGGGCCTGGCGACGAAGCCACAGCGCCGTTCTTCAAAGCCATGAAAATGGGTGTACTCCCGGTTCCCGGCGGCTCAGGATGGCAGGAGCGTCGCTTATCGATGGTGTATGTGCCCGATCTGGCGCGGGATATGATAGAGCGCGGACTAAGCGGTGCCTATGATGGGCAGACCGTCTCGCCAGCCACTATCACGGATATGCATTGGTCAGAATTCGCACACATGGCCTCCGGCGTGATGAATAAACCTGTTCGCGCTCTTGCCCTTCCCGCGCCCCTGCTTTACGGGGTGGCCGGAATAACAAGTGCGTCGTCTCGCCTCTTTGGCGTGGGCCACTTGACCCTAGGAAAACTGCGTGAATTCCTTTATCACGACTGGAGCAGTCAAGATTTAATCGAGGATGCCACACCGCCTAAAGACGCGCTGGAAACAACCCTGCGCTTCTATAAGGCTTTGTAAGAAAGAGTGCTTATGCCAGATAATACACACAAGGCTATATTCGCCAAAGTCTGCGAATTATTAGCGCCCTACAATCCGGAAAACCGTCCTATTTCTCTCCAAAGCGGGATCGTTTCAGACTTAGAAGTCGACTCCGTTGCTGTGTTTGATCTGGTTATGGGGCTCGAAGATCATTATGATGTGTCGATCCCCATGGAAATGGTCAGTGACATCAAAACTGTTGGCGAACTGGTTAACGCGGTCAAGCAACTTACAGAGGCCTAAGAGATGTCATTGTTCGATAAATATGAGACGCTTGAAAGCCGCTTAGAGCTCGTCATCAAACTCATTGGCAAAGATCCGCTAGGCGTCAAATTTGATGAAATATTATCGCCGACACGCGGAGAAATTGACGGCAAAGAAATCATTCTCGCGGGCACGAATAATTATCTGGGTTTGACCTTTGACGAAGACTGTATGAAAGCCGCCACAGACGCAATTGCGTCTCACGGAACAGGCACGACGGGCAGCCGCGTTGCCAATGGCAGCTACTCTGAGCACATAGATCTCGAACACGCACTGGCCGAGCATCTTGGCATGCCGTCCTGCATTGTGTTCTCAACGGGCTACCAAACCAACTTGGCCGCTATTTCTGGCCTAACGAACGACAAAGATGTCATATTCATGGACGCAGATGCCCATGCTTGCATTATCGATGGTACCCGCCTGACGGGCGCATCGACGATACGGTTCCGGCACAATTCCCCTGAAGACCTCGACAAACGCCTTCGCCGTCACGGCGAGATGAAAGACGGCTCGGCCCTTGTTGTTATTGAGGGTATGTACTCCATGTTTGGCGATATAGCCCCCATTGATGAATTCCTAGATGTGACACACAAACATGGCGGCTATCTCTATATTGACGAAGCCCACTCCTATGGCGTGTTTGGCCCGACGGGCTGCGGCATCGCAGAAGAGCAAGGGGTATTGGACCGTGTGGACTTTATTGCGGGAACCTTCTCAAAGAGCCTTGCCTCCGTGGGCGGCTTCTGCGCGTCAAAGCACCCGGAATTTGAAATCACCCGCAAGGTTATGCGGCCCTATATGTTCACCGCATCGCCGACCCCGGCCAATGTCGCCGCGGCCCGCGCGGCTGTCGAAAAAATCAAAGAAAAACCCGAATTACGAGAGAATATTAAAGCCCGCGCAGAACAGCTTCATAAGGGCCTGTCTGAAATGCAGTATGACCTGTGCGCTGACCCCAGCCCTGTGATTGCTGTGCGCCGCCCTAATGAGGCGGTTGCTGCGCTCGAATGGAATTGGCTGCTCGAGAACGGCGTCTATGTGAATTTGGCAGTTCCGCCAGGCACGCCCCAATCCAGTTCATTATTGCGCATTAGCCTATCAGCCGCGCACACAGAAGATGACGTGAATGAAATCCTGAAATGTTTTAACCACCTGAAAGACAATCAAGGTATGCTCATGCAGCAAATGCAGACAGCGCTCGCCAGTTAAACAAGAGGGCTATCACACATGAAATATGCTTCAATCTTATTAGCCTCTGCTCTGTTAGCGCCAGCAGCGGCGGCACAAACGCCCGCGCAGAAATGCAGCCTCTACAATCAAGAATTTAACGTATACTTTCAATATGAGAGCATAGAAATCAACAAATTCGGGCGCGCGGTTATCGATCAAGCCCTCAGTAATATCACAGACGCACCAAGCACCTGCAAAGTTGAAAACATCACGATCGATAGCCATACAGACACATCCGGCTCTGAGATGCGCAATATGTATCTTTCGGCAGCCATCGCTCAAAACTTTGTTGATCTACTTTTATCGCTAGAGCGTTTTGCGGTTGAATAGATTCATTTATGGGATTCCCTTTTGTTTTG
>CAYGRF010000112.1:0-8992 GCA_964352275.1 uncultured Caulobacterales bacterium | reverse complement strand
CCGGCAATGCGGGCATAACGCGCGGCATACATATCCTGAATGAGGCGGGCCAGGTTCGGGCGAGCGTTTTCGGCAAGGTCATCATACATCCACCCCAAAAGAGCGCCTGAGCTGGAGGCTACATCATATTCGGGGTGGCTCGCAAACGCAATGATCCCTTTGAGATACACACTGGCCTCGACCTCTCCGGCTCTAAAAGCCGCATCCAGACTGTCTTGAGCAGCAAGCACTTCGCGCGTATTCAGGGCCCCGAGATTATCCAATAGTACCGCCCATTCGTCCGGCCCCATCGAAAAGCGATAATATCCCGCACCATTTGCATTGAGCATGATCCAATCAGGCCTACCCGGAATTTCAAATGTATCGTCGGGGCTATCCAGCAATGAGCATTGCTTACTTCTTTTTTGATCAACACTATAAGCAATGCAAACTGGAATAAGCCACCGGGCTTCACTTTTTATTGAAGATCCGAGTGGCGCGTATCGGCTAGGAAAGACATAAAGCTCGCTTACATTTCTCACTTCATCAAAGCTGTAAAATAAATTTACCGACGGCAGGCCCGGTTGATCAACAAAGCTCTTCATCGCGGCCACCACGGTTTCATCGTTTGAGCCGTCAGCGATGCTTTGGAAAAAATCATCAGCCGTGGCAACATCGTCAGCATACCTCTCCATATGCAGGCGCACGCCCGCCTGAAAGCGGTCTTTCCCCAGATAGCTTTCAAACATATCAAGCACGCCGCCGCCTTTGCGGTATGTGATACCGTCAAATTGATCCATAACATTTTCAGAGCGCTCGAGGGGCTCGCGAACCCGGCGGGTTGTCGACAGCGTATCAATATTCATTGCGCCGAGCGATGCGTTTAGCGTCAATCGGTCATAGTTCCCGTCGGGCCGCCAGAGATCAACGGCCTTATTGCCCATCCATGTGGCAAAGGCTTCGTTAAGCCAAATGTCTTCCCACCAATAGGGCGTAACCAGATTGCCAAACCATTGATGCGCAAGCTCGTGCGAATGGACGCGCGCATAGGCGCGGCGCTGCGTCAGCGCGGATTGCTCATTCATTAAAAGCAAATATTCACGGTAAACAATTGCGCCGGGATTTTCCATCGCGCCAAACGCATAATCCGGCGCAGCAATCAAATCGAGCTTTTCATACGGGTATGGAATGCCGAAATAGGCTTCTAGTTCCTCCAGAATGCCCGCCGTGTTTTCAAGCGCGTATGCCAATTGATCGCCCGACCCTTTGGCTGCAATCCCGCGCAGGGGCACGGCCCGGTCTCTGATGTTCGTCGGGGGCAAATCCGTATGCTCGACCACATCATAGGGCCCAACGCCAAAAGCCACCAGATAGGTTGGCAAAGGGCGCGTCGTTGCAAAATTGTGTTTCGTCCATCCGCCGCCGACATCTTCGGCGCTCACCACAGGTGTATTGGCGTAAACAAAATCTTCGTTCGGGGCCGAAATCGAGACGGTGAACGGGACTTTGAACCGCGGCTCGTCAAAACTAGGAAACGCCTCTCGCGCGCCCAAAGGCTCAAACTGCGTGACAATATACGCTTCGCCCGCGCGCTCGACCTTATAAGCAGAATTGAGCGCTGTGTTAAACGGCGTCGAATACGGCAAGCGTAGAACCGCTTTGCCTTTCGGCAGCGGCGTTTCCGATGTCAGATAAGCCACGCCGGACGGGGCCTGGGCGGCGGAGAGCTCTGTGAACGACAACGGCATAACTGTGCCGTCCGGCCACTGCGCGCTCGCACCGCTCACGCTCATATGTTTACCGTGCAGCCAGATTTTACCGGTTTCGGACTTAATCTCAACGTCGATTTCCACAACGCCTTTAAACGCCGCATCATCCGGGTTGATGACCATATCAATACGGTAAGCCAGCGGCGTGACAGTGTCGCCAAGCTGCGCGTGGGGGATTGTGTTTTCATCGACAAATTGATCCGGCATCGCAGTTTTTGGAGGCAAGTCTTTGCATCCTCCGGCAATAAGCATTGCACAAACGCCAAACACGCCGAGAGTTTTAGAAAGCATCATATAATCGTCCTTAAAGCGCCGCGTAAATATCCCGCAGCAGAGGATAAAGATCATTTTCAAATGTGGACGGAGCGCGGGTGACGCCCATGCGGACAATCACGGCATTTTTGCTCGGGATCACAATCACATATTGCCCGTCATTCCCGCCCATAAAATAAACATCGCGGGGTAAATCCGGGAAGCGGTCACCGGATTGGTTGATCCACCAATGCGCGCCGTATGTTCCGTTTGAAGCTTTGGCGGGCTTGCGGGAATAATCGATCCAGGTTTTGGGCAGAACTTGCCGTCCGCCCCATAAACCGTCCTGCAAGAAAAGCTGTCCGAACCGCGCGAAATCTCGCGGGACGGCATAGACATAGGACGAACCGATAAATGTACCGGACGGATCCAGCTCAAACACAGCCGATGACATGCTCAGCGGGTCAAACAGAGCATCGCGCGGCAGCGTATGGTAGAATTTATCATCGCCGATGCGTTCGCGGATCACGCGGGAAATCAGGTTCGTGGTCGCGCTGGAATATTCAAAGACCGTTCCGGGCGTGCTTTCATAGGCCGCCTCTCCGGCAAATCTGCCAACATCGCGGCTGTTAAAGAGCATTTGCGTCACATCCGATGTGACATCCGCATAATCCTCATCGGCGTTAAGGCCGCTCGACATATGCAGTAAATGCTCCAAAGTAATATTGCGGCGCGGATCGTCCGGGCTTGTCCACGCGCCCACAACACCGCCGTCATTAAGATATAAGACTTCGCCATTTACCAAAACACCAACCAGCGCCGCCGTCATGCTCTTGGCCATAGACCAGCTTTGCTGCCGGGTGTCAGCATCAAACCCGTCCGCATAGCCTTCTGCAATAATCTCGCCGTTTTGCACGACAAGCGCGCCGCGCGTATGAATCGGGTGCGCGAGGGCCACATCGTTAAACAAGGCATCCACTTTTGTTTGTACGGTTGGGTTGATATTGACCGCATAGATATGTCGGCGTTTAATAGGCGGCGGAATTATGGCAGCCGCAACCCCTTTTTCTGCCGCTACTGTGCAGCCCGCGCGCGGACGGTAAACCGCAACGCTACGGCCCAGTCCGTAAAGCGAGCCTGTCACGCGGCTTCGAGCTTTATCGACCTTGATTGAAACTTTATCCATCAAAGGATCAATCCCGAAAAAATCATTGGCTAGGACAGTATCCACTTCTCGCTTAGCCAGAAAGACCTCCGAACAGGTGACTTTGACCATATAGCCCACACCGATGCGGGCTTTGCCGTTAAGGTGAAAGAGAAAGCCGCCCGCGACCATAAGGCCCATAACAAGAATGAAGATGAGGATAAATTTGATAGAATTTCGCATATAACCGTCATAAGCAATTTGGCCGCCCTGTTGCGAGTCTTTTTTCTATCCCTTCTTTTTTCTATGCCTGCAAAAAAGTTATGCTATAACGCCGCAAATTTTACGGTCGGTGCATGTCGCAAGAAACTCTGAAATCCGAGGCTGAATATGAAGAGCCCGATATGCGAGGACGGCCTGGCCGCCTGCGGCCGGATCAGTCTGGGAAGATCACGCGGCAAATCACTGCCATAGCTGTTGTCATCGGGCTTACATTTGCAGGCGGGAAGTTTTTTCTTTGGGAAGAAACCCATTCCGTTGGCGTCTTATCGTCTCTCGTGCATTCTACCCTCGACATTATCGCTGCCATTTCCAGCTTCATTGCGGTTCGCTATGCCGCCCGTCCGCCGGACGCCACCTACCGGTTTGGGCGCGGCAAAGCCGAGAGCTTTTCGGCTGTATTCCAAGTGTGCCTGATTGTTTTCGCCGCATTTCATCTGTTTGAAAAAGCGTATGAGCGCTACGATCACCCCCATCCTGTCGAACAAAGCACTCTGGCTGTCGGGGTCATGATCCTGTTTATCTGTATGACAATTTGGCTCCTCATTGCGCAAACTTGGGCGATTCGGGCGACAGGCTCCATTGCTGTGCGCGGTGACCGGGCACATTATATCGCCGATATGATAGCCAATATTGTCGTCATCATCGGCATTGTCGTATCGACCTCAACATCCTTTATCCGCGCGGATGCGGTTGTCGGCGCCGTCCTCGCCCTCTGGCTGTTATGGACGGCGTTTAAAGTCGCCCGTCTTGCATGGGCGCAATTGATGGACCGCGAACTGCCGGAAGCCGAGCGCGATCTGATTATCCGTTTGGCTATGACGGACAAAGCGGTTGTCGCTGTCCAAGATCTACGCACCCGCGCGTCCGGCCCGCATATCCACATCCAAATGCGCCTCGACCTTGATAAAAATCTCTCGCTGGCTGATGCACATGATATTGTTCTGGCTGCGGAGCGCCGCATGATGAACGCTTACCGCGCCGCTGATATTCTTATTCACCCGCACCCGACCGGCTGCCATGAAAGCCACGGGAACGTCAGGTTTAAACCCGTGAATTAAGCCAGAGAATTAAGCCCTTATTAACCGTTTCGTTACGGCTTTGCGCCTAGAAGCGGCCATGCGAATTCTCTATCATTGGCCGCTTGATCCGCAATCCCGGCAAGCCCGGATTGCCTTGGCCGAAAAGAAATTAAAGTTCAAGCTCGTGGCAGTCAGCCCGTGGGAGCCGGATAGCGACTTTCTAGCGCTTTCGCCCGAAGGCATACCGCCGATTTTAGTAGATGTTGTGACCGGCGGAAAGCTGATCATACCCGGCGTACGCGCGATTACGGAATACGCCCATGAGGGCTCAAACCGCCATCCGCTTCTGTCCGAAAACATTGCGGAACGCGCCGAGGCGCGAAGGCTTTGTGCGTGGTTCGACACAAAATTCCTTGATGAAGTCAACGCTTATATCATGCATGAAAAAATCGAAAAAAGCCTCTCCGGCGGCGGCGCGCCGCATCCGCCAACTTTGCGCACAGGGCGCGAACATCTCGCCTTTCACCTTGATTATGTGACGTGGCTGCTGGAGAGCCGCGCTTGGCTCGCAGGCAGCCAGTTTAGCCTCGCGGATATTGCGGCCGGAGCCAATATTTCATGCCTTGATTTTCTCGGCGAGATTAAATGGAAAGACAGGCCAGTGCTGCAAACCTGGTATCAAAAGCTCAAATGCCGCCCCAGCTTCCGTCCTTTGCTGACCGATCGTATTCCCGGCTTGATTCCCCCCGCTTATTATGCTGATTTAGATTTTTAACTTTATACGTTAGGATCAGCCATGCTTTTCATCACCCGTCTCAGGGCTTTTGCTCTGGTATTCATTTTTGCAGCCTGTACTTGGCCCGGCTATAGCACTGCGCAATCCACCGATCCAGAAATTGCAGAATTGCAACAGGTCACCCAATGGGCCCAAAATAATGACGCAATCATGCAACAACTTATCAGTGTATTCGAGGATCCCGATTTTTCTTTCCTGATGGAAAAACTATCTGACCCAGATTATCAAGATACGGAAACGCTTAATATGCGCTACGATCAATGGCAGCGTAGCAGCAAAGCGTTCTTCTCAGCGCTTGAAACCGATGTGCAAAGCCGTCCGCGGCCGCCGAAATTGATAGAGCTCCGCAAACTACAGCCCTCTTATGACGCACAATATGACATGACAGGCGACATGTTTGAATCGATCCGCGACGTTGTCAATAAAAGCCAGACTTACATAGAGCAGGCACTGACCGGTAATATGGCGGGCATAGATAAGATTCGAGCTTTGCAAATCCAAAGCATCATCAGCATGCTCATAAGCGAGTCTTTGGGTCTGCGTAATTCATTGCTAAGTGCTGACACATCTCACCCGCAAACACATTTGGGGCAGACCAGCATTCACAGCAATGAATTTATCATTGCCGTGCTCAAAGCCAAACAGGATGCTCTCAAGGGGCGCTCAAACCTGACAGATCGGCAAACACATATCGCGGACATACAGGCAGCCATTAAAGACGGAAAAGACGCTATCAGCAAAGGACAGCGCGCACAAAAAAGCATGACCCGCACCATGAAACGCGGCCTTAAACAAACGAGCGATTCCGCGGAAGTCCATAATCTCATGGTCGTGATTGATATGCTGGAGACATATGATCAGAGTTTTGCCGTGGAGCTAAAATTCATCGACATACAAGAGGCCGTCCAAGAAATTTTAATGCGCGATGAACCTTTTGAGCAAATCGAACCCGAAGTCGACGACTACATTACCCAACAAACCGCTATATTTACCGATCGGGCCGCGCTGCAAACTGGGCGGCTAGGGATTGTTAGCCGCATGAAATAGCAGTGACAGCTCTGCGAAACATTGAGCGCCGGGCGAAAAGCCTGGGCTTCACCCGCCCCTTTATTGCTGATGTTTCAAAGCCTGACGTAAAAGCTGTCAAGGGCCTAAAAGATTACATCGCCAAGGGTCATCACGGCACAATGGCGTGGATGGAAGAGACGCTGGAGCGCCGATTGTCCCCGCAGGTGTTATGGCCCGAGGCGCGTTCTGCCATTATTTTTGGCCTCAATTACGGGCCTGAAACCGACCCGCTCGCCACATTGGAACGCTCTGAAATCGGAACCATCTCGATTTATGCGCGCGGGCGGGATTATCATGACATCATCAAAGGCCGTTTGAAGGAACTGGCCGGGATCATTGCGCGCGACACAGAAAAGGATGTCAAAGTCTTTGTGGATACCGCGCCGCTTATGGAAAAACCGCTGGCGCAATCGTCTGGTCTCGGATGGCAAGGCAAGCACACAAACCTTGTGAGCCGGGATTATGGGTCATGGTTGTTCCTCGGCACAATCTTGAGCGCGGCCACATTAAAGCCCACATCGCCGGAGATCGATCATTGCGGGTCATGCCGGGCCTGCCTCGACATTTGCCCGACAGACGCCTTCCCGGCGCCCTATCAACTCGATGCCCGGCGCTGCATTTCATATTTGACTATAGAGCATAAGGGCTCCGTTGATCATGAACTGCGGGCAAAAATGGGTAACCGGATTTACGGCTGTGATGACTGCCTTGCCGTCTGTCCTTGGAATAAATTTGCGGCGGTATCCCATGAGGCTAAGCTAAAGTCCAAAGACGGTCTGGACGCGCCAGCATTGGAAGACCTTGCCGCGCTGAACGATACGGATTTTCGCGCGCGCTTCAGCGGCTCTCCCATTAAACGGATAGGCCGCGATCAATTTATCCGCAACGTGCTCTACGCCATTGGCAATAGCGGGAAGCCAAGCCTTGCTGGCGCCGCTGCGCCGCATCTAAACGCCGAGAACCCCGTGGTTCGCGAAGCCGCGCAGTGGGCTATAGCCAAGCTCAAAAGAGAATTATGATGAGTTTTACCCTCCACCCCGATTTGACTAGCGACGGTATTCTCATGGGGTCCTTCCCGCTATGCCGTGTGCTACTGATTAACGATGCGGCTTATCCATGGTTCGTGCTCGTGCCGCAAATTATGAATTTGCGCGATCCCATAGATTTAGCGCCGGATGATTACGCCGTACTCTGGCAGGAAAGCCGGATTTTCAGCACGGCCATTATGGATATTTTTAGCGGCGAAAAGCTCAACATTGCCGCGCTGGGCAATATGACGCCGCAACTTCACATTCATCATATTGTTCGGTTCAAAGCCGACCCCGCATGGCCCGGGCCGGTATGGGGTAAACAACCTTTGACACCCTATGCAAATGGAGCGGCCCAAGCCATCGCCGTTAAACTCGCAGCGTGCCCGATGGAGGGGTTTACGCGTGCCTAAACCCCGCATGCCTCGTATTGAATATCTGTCCGCCTACCTAGTGCAATTCCAGTTAAGTCGGAATCGGAAATTGGGCCTTACTTGCCCATTTTCCGATACTTTCGTGAGTATGACTAAACAGGAAATGCACTAATCGCGCATGTGTTACATTCCTCTCTGGACCCATGGATTGATCTGCCACCTTCCGGACATGGACGGCGACAAACCCAATCCATCATATGCGTGATAGTATGAGAAAATGGCCCAACAAGACCTATTTCCGATTCCGACTCAATAGGAATTACACGTAATCTCCAAACAAAAAAAGCCCGGCACAGAGGCCGGGCTTTATGCGAGATATAAGGCTCAGCCTAGAACCTGTAACGGGCGCGAAGCTGTACTGGCACTGACCAGCGCGAGCTGCCATTGTTCATTTCAGCAAAAATTGTTCCGCCCGTTGTGGAATCGTCCGGATTACTTTCGCCAATGTAACGAATACCGGATTCAACACCGATTGACAGATGGCTGCCCAGTGGCTTCTCAACACCAACAAGCGCTGATGCAGTTGGAACCAAACGGCCTTCATACAGGTTAATGTTTGGAGCCGCGGCGCCGCCAACAACAACGTTTGTTCCTGTCAGGTCATTCGTCTTGGATATGCCCAGACGGCCTTCGAGATATGGCTGAACCGAACGAAGGAGCGGCATGCGTTCTTTGGCAAGGTCGTGACGCAGGCCAGCTTCGAAGCCGTAAGCCTTGTAATCGGACATAGTCATCGTTGCGATGTTTGCCGGAACATTTTGCGGACCATTGTTCGCGAATGTAACATTGTCTTTGCCTGTGGCTTCTTGGTAGTGACCGCTTAGTGTCAAAGACTGTTTGCCGTTGAGCTTATATTGTAAGCCGCCTTCAGCACGGTATCCTATGTCGTACATGTCCTTCATGGCAACCTGGTGAACATTGACAGCACCGTTCGTGTCATTACCTGTGATCGCGTCGCCGCCGACAATGAAGTCTGTACCGATCGCGCCGTGCATAGACCACTTGCTCAATGATTTCGCTTTGCGAGGCGCGGGCGCAGTATTGTAACTGCCTTGATCACCGTAGCTGTAACCACCGTGATTATTGTTGTAGGAATAACCCCCACTTAGCCACGAACACCCAGATAGGGCAACAGCAGCCACTCCGACTAATAAAATACGCATATAACTCTCTTTTCAAAGTTGCCGGACCCGCCCCAAGCATGTCCATTTACAAATAGCG
>CAYGRF010000111.1:0-9197 GCA_964352275.1 uncultured Caulobacterales bacterium | reverse complement strand
ACACTTAGGGTGGAGATTAAGATATGAAGCAAAATCATCCAGTTTTAGGAGGATAGGTGAAGGCGTGCGTCCGCACGACGAGCGTATTCGACGCGAAAATGGATGATTTTGGTCATACCGCGAAGCGGCGGGGCGCGGAATGGCTGCAATCGCTTGAGAAGCGATTGCAATGGAGCGCGTTCATCGGTGACGATGAACGAAGCTATGCTTGGGTATTGAGCCACTTCCGTGGCCTTTTTCGTCTATTTTCTGTCCCCCGGACAAAAAATTTGGCAGGCCAACCGTCTGCAAAGCGTTACAAATGCTCGAAAGTGCAAGCACTTCCTTGCGCTTTGTTCCTAAAATTCACACAAAATCACTGCCGTCTTAACTCTACCCTAAGTGTCCACAGGCCCTAGATCTATCGTCCGCCTTTATAGACTTTTCCGCCCTTCATAACGAAATCAACACTCATTAATTCTTCAATATTGTCTGTTGGATCACCATTCACGGCAATTATATCAGCGTTTTTTCCGGCTTCCAGTGTGCCGATTTGATCGGCCATACCGATATGTTTGGCTGCGGTAACGGTGGCGGCTTTGATAGCGTCCATCTCGCTCATCCCGGCGGCGATCATATATTGAAATTCTTGCGCATTGTCGCCGTGGCGCGACACTCCGGTATCCGTCCCAAAGGCTACATTAACGCCGTGGCTCCACGCAATACGCAGCATGTCTTGCATTTGCGGGCCAACCTCGAGGGCTTTCTTGGCCGAATTTGGCGGGAGGAAATCATGATTGGTCGCCCAATCGACAACGGTCATACCCGCGAGCACAGTCGGGACGAGCGTTGCGTCATATTTCTTGAACAGAGCCGCTGTTTCGCGGTCAAGATAGGTGCCGTGTTCGATAGACGACACGCCCGCTTTGAGCGCACTTTCAATACCGGTTTTCCCGTGGGCATGCGCAGTGACCTTGCGGCCCATTTTCTTGGCCGTTTCGACAATGGCTACCAATTCATCATCGAAAAATTGCTGCTCGGTTCCGGCGTTGGTGTTGGACAGAACGCCGCCTGTGGCTGTGATTTTAATCACGTCTGCGCTGGATTTGACGGCGGCGCGGACGGCGCGGCGGCAATCATCGGCGCCGTCGCAAATGGTTTTCGATTTATACAAATCCAGAATATCCTCGCGGTAGCCATGGGCATCCCCGTGCCCGCCTGTGGCGGATATGGCCGGGCCGGACGCTTTGATGTGCGGCCCGGGAATTTTTCCGGCATTAACCGCGCGGCGCAGCGCAAAAATCTCTTTCGGCCCGCCCACATCTTGAACGGCGGTAAATCCCGCCATCAATGTTTTTCGCGCATTATCCGCCGCATTATAGGCTATATCGCCCGCCTCTTGGGTAACACTATCGAGCCGGATATTGGGGTTCCATTCCATACGCAAATGGACGTGGCTATCAATCATGCCCGGCATGACAAAACTGTTTGTCAGGTCAATCACGTCCGCGCCGACTGCGCTGATATAGCCATCTTGAATAGACTCGATTTTGCCGTCCGCGATAATAATTGTTTGTTCGGTTTTAGCGGCCTGTCCCGGTACATCTAAAACCGTTCCCGCATAAATATAGGTGTGAGCGCCGTCATGGGCGAAGGCGGGTACGGCCAACAGGCTTGCTGCGATGGTGGTCAAAAGGCTACGTTTCATAATAATCTCCCCGATTTGAGGACTACTATGGCGGAATATGCGTACGACCGCACGTAAATATTTACGGGGCGCATTGCGATTCTAAAAAGGCGGCCTTCGCGCACAAGGGTTCGAGGAAATATAGTCGCCGACAAACAGCCATGCATTGTTTGTTGATGGCCTCTATCCCTTCAACGCATGATGCCCGATGTCGCGGCGGCAAAAGCCTTCCGGCCAGACAATCGCTTCGTCTATGGCTTTGTAGGCAGCAGCGGCTGCGGCCTCTAGGCTATCAGCCTGCGCGGTGATATTGAGCACCCGTCCACCGCTGGCGATTAAAGCGCCATTATCTTGGCGGGCTGTGCCGGCATGAAAAACGATGATCCCGTCATGGGTTTCGGCGTCGCGAATGCCGCTAATAGCGCTGCCTTTTTTGTAATCGCCTGGATAACCCTCCGCCGCCATGACGACATTGACCACCGGGTCGTCAAACCAAACGGGCGGGGCAAGGTCTGCCAAAGCTCCGGCTTCAGCGGCCAAGAAAATATCCATAATATCCGATTGCAAACGCCGCATCAGCACCTGACATTCTGGGTCGCCAAAGCGAACATTATATTCGATCAGCTTAGGCCCGTTATCGGTCATCATGAGGCCGGCAAATAAAACGCCTTTGAACGGGTGTCCGTCATTATGCATGCCGTCGATTGTGGGCTGGATGATGGTTTTCATGACCGTGGCCAGCTCCGAGTCGCTGAAAATCGGCACGGGTGAGTATGCGCCCATGCCGCCCGTGTTCGGGCCTTTGTCGCCGTCAAAGGCGCGCTTATGGTCTTGGGCTGCGACCAGAGGCAAAGCGGATTTCCCGTCGGAGACGGCGAAAAAACTAATCTCCTGTCCGTTCATAAACTCTTCAATCACGACGGTTGCGCTGGCTTCGCCATGTTTACCGGAGAAAAACTCGGTCAGTTCGGTCTCGGCCTGTTTTTTTGTCGTAGCAATGACAACGCCTTTACCCGCCGCCAAACCGTCTGCCTTAAGCACATAAGGTTTGGTCATAGTTTTAAAATGCGCCTTGGCCGATGTAAGGTCGGTA
Organism: uncultured Caulobacterales bacterium; assembly: GCA_964352275.1. Classification (GTDB taxonomy): domain Bacteria; phylum Pseudomonadota; class Alphaproteobacteria; order Caulobacterales; family Maricaulaceae; genus JACOMS01. Next base: position 6,438 of record CAYGRF010000111.1, on the reverse strand, counting down.
AACACGCCGTAATCGGCGGTCGGGATATTATGGCGTTTGCAGAAATTTTTGGTGAAGGCTTTAGAGCTTTCAAGCTTTGCTGCGGCCTGTGTCGGGCCGAACACTTTCACGCCTTGCTCTTGCAACGCATCGACCAGCCCCATGGCGAGCGGGACTTCCGGGCCGACAATAACGAAGTCATAGCCGCCGCGCTGTACTAGCGCGAGCAGACCGACAATGTCATCGGCTTTGATATCCACGCACCCGGCGATTTCCGCGATCCCGGCATTGCCCGGCGCGCAAGTGATCTCCGCAACATGGGGGCTTTGCGCGAGCTTCCACGCTAGCGCATGTTCGCGGCCGCCTGAGCCGATCAGAAGTACATTCATGTCTTTACCTAAATTCTCATTACAGCGCGGCTTCTTACGCTATAAGGGAGCGCGAATCCATGGAAAACACAGATGATTGATACCCCGTCCAATGCCCCGGAATTTACAGTGTCCGAACTGGCCTTTTCGCTCAAACGGGCGATCGAAGACCAGTTTGGGCATGTCCGCGTGCGCGGAGAGCTTGGCCGGGTGACGATTGCCAAATCCGGACATTGCTATCTGGATATTAAAGACGACAAAGCGGTGATCAATTCCATTATCTGGAAAGGCGTCATGGGGCGTCTCTCTATGCGCCCCGAAGAGGGGATGGAGGTGGTCGTCGAAGGCAAACTCTCTACCTATCCCGGACGGTCCAATTACCAATTGATTATCGAAAAAATGGAACTGGCCGGAGAAGGCGCGCTGATGGCGCTATTTGAGCGGCGCAAGAAAGCCTTCGCTGCCGAAGGCCTGTTTGACGCTGCCCGTAAAGCCCCGTTGCCGTTTATGCCCAAAACTATTGGCGTTGTGACCTCGCCCACGGGCGCGGTTATCCGCGATATTCTGCACCGCATTAGCGACCGGTTTCCGGCGCATGTGCTGGTCTGGCCTGTTTTAGTTCAGGGCGATAAAGCGGCTGAGCAAATTGCAGCGGCGATCACCGGATTTAATCACGGCGGCGGGTTCCCTCGTCCCGATGTTTTAATTATCGCGCGCGGCGGCGGATCGCTCGAAGATCTTTGGTGCTTTAACGAAGACGCGGTGGTGCGCGCAGCTAGCGCGTCAACAATTCCGCTGATCTCTGCGGTGGGGCACGAAACCGATTGGACGCTCATTGATTATGTCTCTGATTACCGCGCCCCGACGCCGACCGGGGCCGCAGAAGTCGCCGTGCCTGTGCGGGATGATTATTTGGAAACTGTGGCGGATTATGGCCTTCGGCTCACGCGCGGCCTGCGCCGTAGCACGGCAGAGAAAAGCGCAAGACTGGCTTCAACCCGCCTACCAAGGCTTGAGACGGTGCTGGCCCCGCCGCAGCAAAGATTGGATCTGGCCGCAGCGCGCCTGCCGCGCGCAGAGCGCATGTTTGACCCCGCGCGCCAAAAACTTGCATTGGCATCCTCGAAATTGCCCACTTTGGGGCGCTTGCTGGATAATCCGCGCCAGAAACTCACAGCGGCCGCCGCACGCCTGCGCCCGGATGAGCTCACACGCGCTCATAACAGACGGCAGGAGCGTTTGGACACGCTTGGGAAATCTGCATCTATAGCTTTGCAAAGACGGCTGGAGCGCAAATCCAGCGCGCTGACCAAAACCGGCACATTACTCGAAGCCTATTCCTATCAGGGCGTATTGGCACGGGGCTATGCGCTTGTCACACATGCATCTGGGGATGTTGTGCGGTCCAAGACCGGCGCCAAACCAGGCGATGCTGTGACTTTGACATTTGCCGACGGAGACGCCAAAGCTATTATTGACGGGCAGGCGCGGGCAAAACCAAAACCGAAAAAACCTCAAACCAATAACCCGCAAGCGGATTTATTCTAAAACAGCCATCCACGGAGGACATCATGATCAAACGCATTATAACAGGCACTGCCATCGCGCTGTGCTGGGCGGGGAGCGCTGCCGCTGCCGATATGAGCGACCTGCGCGCCGCGATTGCGACGGACTATGCAGAAAACCTCTCGGATCTATACATTCATTTTCACCAAAACCCTGAATTGTCTTTCCGGGAGGTTGAAACATCCAAACGCCTTGCGCAAGAATTGGAGACGCTCGGATATGAGGTCACAACCGGCATTGGCGGCACAGGCGTTGTGGCAGTGTTGAAAAATGGCGCTGGCCCGACTGTGATGATCCGCGCGGATATGGACGGCTTGCCAGTGAAAGAACAATCCGGGCTGGAATACGCCTCGACCGCGATGCAGGTTGACCGTGACGGGGTGGAAAAACCCGTCATGCATGCTTGCGGCCATGACGTGCATATCACATCTCTGGTCGGCACGGCTCTGCAAATGGCAACGCGGAAAGACGCGTGGTCTGGCACTTTGGTGCTGATTGGGCAGCCCGCCGAGGAAATTATTTCCGGCGCGCGGGAGATGCTTGAAGACGGACTCTATACTGACTTTCCTAAGCCGGATTACGCGCTGGCGTTCCATGTGTCTGCGGGTGTGCCGAAAGGGCGCATTCAAGTGCCCCTGACCAATGTATCGTCCAGTTCCGATAGTGTGGATATTCTTGTACACGGCGTCGGCGCACACGGAGCCTCGCCTCACCGGGGCATTGATCCGGTGCTGGTGGCCTCGCAAATCGTTGTGTCTTTGCAATCCATCGTCTCGCGCAATATCGCTCCGCTGGAGCCCGGCGTGATTACGGTCGGGGCGTTTCATGGCGGCATCAAACATAATATTATCGGCAACCGCGTGGATCTACAGCTCACAGTGCGTTCAGACAATCCGGTAATCCGCGAACAGCTCTTGGACGGGATTGACCGCGTAGCCAAGGGCGTGGCTATTTCCATGGGCGTGCCGGAGGATAAAATGCCGGAGGTCACGCGCACAAGCCAAAGTACGCCGCCAACCATCAACGATCCGGATACTGCCGCGCGCGTTCGCAGCGCCATAATCGGCGCGCTGGGCGAAGAGGTGATGATCGAGCTTCCGCGCCAAGGTATGGGCGCTGAAGATTTCGCCTATTTCGTTGACCCCAAACATGAGGTCAAAGGCGTCTATTTCTCTGTGGGCGGGACGCCCATAGACGAAGTTGAGAGCGCGCCGTCCCACCACTCACCGTTTTTTAAGGTCAGCCCGGAGGCGTCGATTAAAAACGGCACAGAAGCGATGGTCGTCAGCGCGGTAGCGTTGTTTAATGGGGAATAATAGGATCCATTTGTTAGGTCATTGTTGGCATTTTACAGTCTTAGGGCCTGTAATTTGAAATTGGCAAAACCCTACAGCCCCAACACATCCTTCATATCATAAAGCCCTTTGGGCCTACCGGCGGCCCATAGGGCGGCTGTCACCGCGCCTGCGGCAAAGACCGAACGGTCAAAGGCGTCATGGGAGAGGGTGATCATTTCCAGTTCGCTGGCGATGCGGACCTCGTGCTGACCGATCACGCCGCCGCCGCGCAGGGCCGCAAAGCCGATTTGGCCGTCTGCGCGCGCGGCTCCCCGGCCTTCGCGCGACAGCACTTGTGCGTCTTTTAAATCCACGCCGCGTCCGCGCGCCGCCGCTTCGCCCAGCATCAGGGCTGTGCCCGACGGCGCATCGACTTTGTGTTTGTGATGCATCTCTAAAATCTCAATATCCCAGCCGCTTCGAAGCGTGCTGGCTGCCATTTGCGTGAGCGCTTCTAGCATAGTGACGCCCAGTGAAAAATTTCCGGATTTCAGCAATGTGATGCTCTCAGCCGCTTTTAAGAGAGCCGTTTCTTCTGTGGATGTGTATCCTGTCGTGCCTGTCACAAAGGTTGAGCACCTCGTTTCATGCATGGCCAGAGCCGCATCAATGGCGGCGCGCGGCGAGGAAAAATCAATCATCACGTCACAGGCGTTAAGCCCCGCGCGAATATCGGATGACAACGCTGTGCCAACCGGCGCGAGCCCGGCGGCAATGCCAGCGTCTGTGCCTAAATGTTTCGACCCCGGCGCGGTAATCGCCGCCGTGACCCGCGCGCGCGGCTCTGCGGCTAGGGCGCGTAAAATCGCGCCGCCCATCCGTCCGTCCGCGCCTAATATGCCGATGTCTAAAATGTCACTCATAGGGCAGCTTTAATCGGAAATGCGCCGCGCGTCTATTGACCGTTTGCGTAATCCTCGACAGGGTAAGCGCAAAGCGGAGAGAATTTATGGAACCCACCACATTTGGTTTTTTGTCGATCGTTCCGCCCTTGGTCGCCATTGGCTTGGCTCTGTGGACGCGGCAGGTCTTTCTCGCGCTCGCGGTCGGTATATGGATGGGATATGTCATTCTGGCGGGCTGGAACCCGCTTGACGGCACAATCGGAGCGATTGAAGCCCAAGTATCTGTCATGACCAATACGGGTAATGCGCGGCTGGTGATGTTCACGCTAATTATGGGCGCGCTGATCGCGCTAATCCAGCGCTCCGGCGGGGTTGAAGGGTTTATCGCGCGTATCCTGACGTTTTTGACCAAAGTCGGCACCAAACAAGCCGATAAAGGCAACCGCAAAATCGTCGAGATGATCGCGGCGCTGACCGGAATTGTCTTATTTATTGAAACAAATATCTCAATCCTGACGGTGGGAACGCTCTACCGACCGATTTTTGACAAGCTCGGCATTCCTCGGGAAAAACTGGCCTATATCGCCGATAGCACCTGCGCGCCGACCTGTGTCTTGGTGCCGTTTAATGCTTGGGGCGCGTTCATTATGGGGCTGTTAATGGCGCAGGGAATCAGCGAGCCGTTCCCGGTATTGATGGAATCGATCCTGTATAATTTTTACCCCCTCATCACCATCGCGCTGGTGTTTATCGTGATCTGGACGGGCAAAGATTGGGGCGATATGAAAAAAGCGGAAGACCGCGCCCGGACATCCGGCAAAGTCCTGCGCGACGGCGCTGTACCGATGATGGATGATAGTATCACTATGCTGACCGCCAAAGACGGACTGCCCGCGCGCGCCATGAATATGATCATCCCAGTGGCGTCTATGGTGCTGCTAATGCCCGTATTTTTAATCTATACGGGCTGGGACAAGGCGGCGGAGATTGCTGCTGGGACTGACGTGAACACACTGGGGCTGATGTGGTCGGCTTTATCCAAAGGGTCAGGCTCAGCGGCGGTGCTTTATGCGGTCAGCGGCGCAATCCTTATCGCTATGGCTTTGTATAAGTCCCAAGGCCTGCTCGGTATTCGCGAAATGATAGAGCTGTGCCTGAAGGGTATGGCCGGTATGGTCGGCATAACCCTGCTGACCGTTCTTGCCTTTGCGCTCAATGATATGTGCCGCGACCTTGGCACCGGCCAATATATGGCTGACCTTGCCAGCGGATTTATTACGCCAGCTTTAGTGCCCGCCATTATCTTTGTTGTCGCCGGGTTTATCGGGTTCTCAACAGGGACAAGCTGGGGCACATTTGCGATTATGTTGGCGGTCGCTGTGCCGCTATCGGAGAGCATGGCGGTCAATCCGGTTATGGCGATTGCGGCGGCACTAGGCGGCGGAATTTTCGGTGATCACTGCTCGCCCACGTCTGACACGACGATCATAACCTCTATGGCGACGGCCAATGACCATATCGACCACGTCCGCACGCAAATTCCCTACGCGCTGGTCGCCGGGGCTGTGACAACATTGCTCTATGTGATCCTCGGCTTTGCGGGTATCTAAGCCCTGATGAATGAGCCAGCGTTTCAAGCCAAAATCTTAACCCGCATTGAGGAAGTCAGCGAGCTCGAATGGGACAGCTTTGCGCCGCCGCATCCGTTTACAAGCTGGCGGTTTTTACGCGCACTCGAACATAGCGGCTGCGCGGTAGAAGAGACCGGATGGGCACCGCGCCATATTTGGCTGATGGACGCGTCCGGGAAAGCGCTGGGCGCAGCGCCGCTTTACGCCAAAACCCATTCGCGCGGTGAATATGTGTTTGACCAAGGCTGGGCGGACGCGCTCTACCGCGCGGGCGGTGAGTATTATCCCAAGCTTCAAGCCAGCATCCCGTTTACCCCCGTCACAGGCCCGCGCCTGCTCGCCAAAACGCCGGAAGCCAAAGCCGCGCTGGCCACAGCCATGCTGCAAGCTTGCGGAGATTGGGGTTATTCCGGCGCGCATCTGACGTTCTTGGAAGCCGGTGACCGCGCAGTTTTATCGGATCTGGGTTTTCTCGCCCGCGAAGACAGGCAGTTTCATTTCTTTAATCGGGGCTATGAGACGTTTGAGGACTTCCTGGCTTCGCTCGCCTCGCGTAAACGTAAAAATATCCGCAAAGAGCGCAAAGCCGCGCAGGACGGCGTGAGCATCCGCCGCCTCACTGGCGGCGATTTACGGGATGAGCATTGGGATGTTTTCTATCAATGTTACCTTGATACCGGACGCCGTAAATGGGGCGCGCCCTATTTAAACC
>CAYGRF010000110.1:0-9265 GCA_964352275.1 uncultured Caulobacterales bacterium | reverse complement strand
AAATGCGGCGTAATAATATCCGCGATGATGATTATGTTCCGTTTTTCACGCTGCTCAATGATACGAAAAGCAAGCGCGACTTTAATGAAAAGATGAGCCGCGTGTCCGCCTATGGCCGGATTTATCTCTACGGTATGCGCGGGTATAAATTGCTCCCGCTTAGCAAAGCCACGCTCGCGCCTTTGGCGTTCAGCGTGATGGCAATGCCCCAAACATCGCTGATCAACTCCGGGGTTTGGGATGCGCATGCGATTCCGGATTAGGCTGTAAAATTGAATGCAATGGAGCGCTGATACCGCTAGTGGTATCAGCTTGCACTCTGCCACCTTTATTCGCTTCGCGCGGTGGCGGCGTGCCCCAAGGAGAGGCGACGAGACCGAGTATGTTTTCACCCGCAGGCGCGCCTTAGCGGGGCTATTCTGCTTGGAATTGATAACAGTGTGAATAGGCTCAGCCTTTAAAATTCACTTTTCGTCAGTTCGCAGCCTTTTCAAACCGTTTTTGCGCGCGCTTAAGCGTGGCCGGATCCACATTGTCTTCGAGTCGTTTACGGAATTTTTGGCGGTCTTTTTGCCAGTCTTCGATGTCGCTATCGCCGCTTTTAAGCAGCCAATAATAGGCCTCTTCGAAAGATTTTTCCACGCCTTCGCCTTTGGCAAGTGTGAACGCATATAAATATTGGCCTTCACTGTCGCCGGCTTTGGCCGATTTTTCAAACCACTGCGCGGCTTCGCTCATGGACCGCGCCGTTCCCGCGCCTTGGTAAACTAAAAGGCCATAGTCAGCTTGCGCGGCGGCATTTCCGGCTTCGGCGGCTTGGCGCAGCAGGGCAGCTTGTTTCTCTTCATTGGGCCTCACGCTTGTATTTTCGGCCAGCATAATTGCGGCAATATAGGCAGCATCGTCATCGCCGTAATCGGCAGCGCGTTCATAGAGCGATAATGCGCGCACCGGGTTGGATTGGAAATGAATATCGGCGAGTTGGCGGACTGCGCGCACATCGCCAAGATCGGATGCTTGGCCCAGCCAATCGAGCGCTTTATCGCGGTCTGGCACAATGCCTTGCCCTTTGAGATACATTTCGCCGATGGCCCGTTTGGCATCGGCCCGGCCAAGTTGCGCGGCGCTTGCAAACCACGGCATCGCGTCAGACGCGGACAGTCCGGCAAGCGAGCGTAGCGCCATTTCGCCCAGCGCCATATAGGCATCGGTTTCGGCCAGCTTTGCCGCCTTTTCATACCATGTGCGCGCGGCATCGGCGTTGACCAGTCCGGTCTGGCCGCGCAAATGAATATGCCCGGCCATAATCTGCGAGTCCGGATTTCCCGCGTCGCCGAGTTTTTCGGCGAGATAAAGCGCGCGCTCCATATCGCCCAGCGCGTAGGCGGCAGAGGCATCCTCAAAACTGGGCGTAAACGATGTGATATTTGTTATTGGCGCGGCTGGTTCTTGAGCGCCGAGCGCCGGAGCGGCTAGGGTGAGTGCTCCAAGCATAAAGCAGAGAGCTGCGAGACCGCTTCCGCCGGGCCTTTCGGGTGATCCCACACGCCCGACGAAATGGCGATAAAATCCGCGCCTGCTTCGATGACCGCTTTCGCGTTCGATACGGTAATCCCGCCTATGGCGACTGAGGGAATTTCTACGGCTTCGTTCCACCATGTTAATATCTCCAAATCTGCGCGGTATTTTGGCGTCTTGGTGGTGGTTTCGAAAAACGCACCAAACGCCACATAATCCGCGCCTGACATTGCCGCCTGAAAGGCGAGTTCGCGGGAGTTATGACAGGTTACGCCGATGATTGCATCCTCGCCAAGCAGTTCGCGGGATGAATAATAATCCATGTCGTCTTGTCCGATATGCGCGCCGTCCGCGCGGCAGGCTTCGGCAATATCCGGGCGGTCATTGATCAAAACGGATGTGCCATATTTGTGAGCAATGGGGACAATAATATCGGCGGCTTTTATAAGGGTCAGGTCATCTATGTCTTTGAGCCGGATTTGCAGGCACGCCACAGGCGCCGCGGACAATGCCGCCTCAAGGGCTTTTGCAAAAGCCTCCATATCCGGGATAGCCGGAGGCGTTATGAGGTAAAGCTGGCAGGGCGTGGACATTACATCAATCTCGAACCGTTAGGGACATCTGTATCGGGGCTAAATAGCACAACATGTTTATCCTCGTTGTGAAAACCCAATGTCAGCACCTCTGACATAAACGGCCCGATTTGGCGCGGCGGAAAATTGACAACGGCGGCAACTTGTTTGCCGATAAGGGTTTCGGGTGTGTATAATTCAGTGATTTGCGCAGAGGATTTCTTGATTCCGATTTCCGGGCCGAAATCGATGGAGAGCTTATAGGCAGGTTTGCGCGCTTGCGGGAAAGCGCCCGCGTCAACGATCGTACCTGTCCGAATATCGACCTTTAAAAAGGTCTCGAAATCTGTCAAAGCTTCTGCATTCATGCTGGCTTTATGACGGCCATATGTGCAGGCGACAAGCCATAATTATGGCTTAAAAAAGGAGCGTAATATGGCGCTACATAAAGGGGGCTGCCATTGCTGCGCTGTGAGGTTTGAATTTGATGCACCTGTATCCCTGTCCATGACAGAGTGTGACTGTTCGCTTTGCGCTATGACCGGATTTCAGCACATATTTGTACCCATCGGTGATTTTCGTATCCTGCAAGGGGAGGAGACCCTCACGGTCTATACGTTTAATACGCATACGGCCCGCCATATGTTTTGTTCGGTATGCGGCATTAAGGCTTTTTACCGTCCGCGCTCACATCCTGAGAGTTATAGTGTGAACTATAGATGTATTGATACGGGGACTTTAGAGATTGCCGAAGTGATCGCTTTTAGCGGACAAAATTGGGAAACAAATATACAAGGCCTCAAAGATAAGACTTAAAATTAAGTCACAAACTCACTGTCGCTATAGCCCTGATAATATAGCGCTGTTGTCAGGTCTGTGTAATTGATGGCGCAGTGGGCCGCCGCCGCAACAGCGGGTTTGGCGTAATAGGCTATGCCGAGCCCGGCGGCGGTAATCATCGCCAGATCATTCGCGCCGTCTCCAATGGCTACGGCGTTCCCAGCCCCGCCCAAATCTTGGCTTTGGGCGTTGAGCGCGCCCAGTTTGGCTTCGCGGCCCAATATGGGCATACCGACGTCGCCGGTCAGGGCCGTGCCATTATCGATAAGCGTGTTGGCTTGATGCGTATCGAACCCTGCAAGCTCGGCGATGCGGCTAGTAAAAAATGTAAAGCCCCCGGAAACAATGGCCGTTTTTGCGCCCGCAGCTTTCATGGTTTGGGCGAGGGCGCGCGCGCCGGGATTTAAGCTGATACGCTCATCAAAGCATGTTTGTAGGGCGCTGAGCGGCAGGTCTTTGAGCAATCCAACGCGCTCGGTTAGCGCGCCTTCAAAGCCGATCTCGCCGCGCATCGCCCGTTCTGTGATTGCGCTCACGCGGTCTTTCATACCGGCGAAATCAGCCAGTTCGTCAATGCATTCCTGCCCGATCAAGGTCGAGTCCATGTCGCAAATCAGCAGGGACTTGCGGCGATTATGAGGGGGCTGGATACAAATATCCGCGTTAATTTTATTGTGTTTAAGCGCGGCGAGAATGCTGGATTGAAGGTTTTTGGCATCAACGATCTCAATCTGTGCGTCTACGGCTTTGCCGTGTGAGAGCGTTATGACATCGCGTAGCCCTTCGATCAAACCCAGCGCTTTATCCATTTTGGCATCATCCTTTTTCTCAAGGACAAGAGTCAGGGTATGGGTTATAGGGGCTGGCATGAATGATAGTCCTGATAAGACGCGCATAATATGTATCGCCGGACCAACGGCGAGCGGTAAAAGCGCATGGGCGGTTCAGCTTGCTAAAACATATGACGGCGAGATTATCAATGCTGATTCTATGCAGGTCTATGCTGATTTGCAGATTTTATCGGCTCGCCCAACACCGAAAGAGATGGAGGGCATTCCGCATCACCTGTTTGGCCATATTGACGGCTCTGTTCGCTATTCCGTCGGAACATGGCTGCGCAGCGTCCTTCCGGTCATTGAGGATTGCCAAAGGCGCGGCAAAACGCCGATAGTGGTCGGCGGAACCGGGCTGTATTTTAAAGCGCTGACGGTTGGTCTTGCCAAAGTCCCTGACCCGAGCGCGGCAGGGTTCAAGGCTGCCGAAGCTCTATTAGGACAGGGGATAGACGTTCTACGCCAAGAAGCAGAGCGTGTTGACCCTGCGGCTACCGACCGGGTGCTCGGTGATGATCCGCAGCGTCTGCTAAGAATCGTTGCTGTGGCTTTAGGCACCTTAAAACCGTTGAGCCAATGGCAGGCGGATACAAACCCGGCTGTGCCGAGAGAGGCGTGGCAAGGCGCGGTTTTATTGCCGGAGCGCACGCCGCTCTATGAGCGGATCAATCAGCGATTTGACGCCATGATGGATAATGGCGGCATCGAAGAAGTGCGCCGCGTGGCAGAGCGCGGCCTTGCGGCCGATTTACCGATGATGAAAGCCATCGGATTGCCGCCTTTGCTTGACTATATCAGAGGGGAGACGCCGTTTGACGCGGCTCTTGAGATTTCAAAACGCGATACGCGGCGTTTTGCAAAGCGTCAATTTACATGGTTTCGCGGTCAATCTAAAGGGTGGATGACTACAGCTAAGCCGGACGACTTGATATTTAAGGCATAGGGCCTGTCCTAAATTTAAGGACAGAATGCTTTTACTTGCCCTGTAATGAAGCTATGAGCAGCTTGTGATAAAGCTACCGCAATTTTTTACCCATATGGACAAGGAAGCCCGCCGCGCGATTTTCGTGGTTGTGGCCATGTTTGCGCTTGTCATGATCATTCTATTGTTTGGCAAGACGATGTTGACCGAGGATGCACAAATCTACCAAAACTGGTTCACAGAACTCAGCCAGTCACCGTGGGCCGTTTTTATTGTGATACTGACCTTTGTCGGCGCGGCCTTTATCGGGATGCCGCAATGGGCGTTAATCGCGGGCACCATTGTTGCGTTTGGCCCGGTCAACGGATCTATGCTGGCATGGCTAGCAACGATGATTTCGGCGAGCGTTGATTTTTGGCTTGGGCGGTGGATTGGCGCGGATCGATTGCGGCGTTTCGGCGGGGATCTGGTCAACCGTATTATTGGCGTCGTCCGCCGAAATGGATTTGTGACCAGCTTTGCCGTTCGGTTTGTCCCGACTGGCCCCTTTGTTATCGTCAACATGGCTGCGGGGGTGTCAGCTATGCCGTTTCGCATGTTTGCGGCGGGAACAGCGCTGGGAATCATTCCGAAAATTCTGGTTGTGGGATTGCTGGCTCAGGGCCTATTATCCGGCGCTCAGGGCGATCATTTGATGCTTGGGTTTGTCGTCTTGGCCGTGTTTTTTCTCTGCGTTATGCTTCTGGCGCGAAAACGCCTTAAGCGGCATGTGGAATTAACGCCGGAAACTGCTAAAAATTCTAATGAATAGCATAATTTAGCGCATAGCCGCTTGCAATTATCTCTTTCTCTGTTCAAGTAGGCATGCAGTAAGTTTTGGCATTGCTGTCGTTCCTAAACATTTAAAACGATAGCCGCGCAGTACAGGTTAGGACACCGTCATGTTATCCTCATTCCTCGGGGTATTCTCGTCAGATATCGCTATTGATCTGGGCACAGCCAATACATTGGTTTACGTCAAGGGGCGCGATATTGTTCTCAATGAACCCTCTGTCGTGGCCTATTCCCTTAAAAACGGCCGCAAGGTCGTTCATGCTGTTGGAGCGGATGCGCGTTTGATGCTCGGGCGCACGCCTGGAAATATTGAAGCCATACGCCCGATGAAAGACGGCGTAATTGCAGACTTCGAAGTCGCTGAAGCGATGATAGGCCATTTTATCAAGAAGGTTCATAACCGGAAAAGCTTTGTGAACCCTCAGGTGGTCATTTGCGTGCCCTCCGGCGCGACAGCGGTTGAAAAACGTGCGATCCACCAAAGCGCTGAACAAGCGGGTGCGCGCCGTGTTTACCTGATTCAGGAACCGATGGCGGCGGCGCTCGGTGCCGGGCTGCCGATCCATGAACCCGCAGGGTCTATGGTGGTCGATATTGGCGGCGGCACAACAGAGGTCGCCGTATTGTCTTTGGACGGGATTGTCTATTCGCGCTCGGTCCGCGTCGGCGGGGACAAGATGGACGACGCGATCATTCAATATGTGCGCCGGACGACAAACCTTTTAATTGGCGAAATGAGCGCTGAAAAAGTCAAAAAAGAAATCGGGTCTGCGACGATGCCGTCTGATAATGAAGGCATGACGGTTCAAATCAAAGGGCGGGACTTAATGAATGGCGTGCCGCGCGAAATCCGCGTCACCGAAGCCATGATTGCGGAAAGTCTCGCGGAGCCAGTGGAACAAATTGTTGAGGCGGTGAAAAACGCGCTTGAAGCCACGCCGCCGGAACTCGCGGCGGATATTGTTGACAAGGGTATTATGCTCACTGGCGGCGGAGCGTTGCTGCGCAATCTGGACACAGAACTGCGCAACCGAACAGGACTGCCGGTATCCATTGCCGATGACCCGTTGTCGTGTGTTGTACGCGGATCGGGCACAGTGGTTGAGAATTTAAAAAAATGGAAAAGCGTTCTTTCTAGCGGCGTTTAATCCTGCGGCCCTGTTGCGAGGCTAGCACGGACGGAGAAAAGTAAGGCGGCATGGCAGTAAGAGGCGGACAAAACTATCGACGCCGAAGATTACGCGGACGGATTGTTTTTACGCTATGCCTTGTCGTGGCAATCATCGTGTTTTTCGCCGGTCAGGCGAATGACCGCGTTTTAGAGAGAACAAAAACGACTGCGGAAAGCGGCGTCTCGCCTATATTGGCATATGTTACCATGCCGGTCAGGGGGTTTGAGAATTTTGTTTCGGGTGTGCGGGACCGGGGACGCGCCCACCAGGAAAATAAAAGACTAAAAACCGAACTGGCGCGCTTGAGCGATATTGAAGCCCGCGCCAATGCTTTGTCGATAAAACTCTCGCGTTTTGAAACGATTTTAAATGTGGATGTGTCTTCCGGAATCCCGGAGCAAAAAATCGCCGCGCGCGCTGTTTCTGAAAATAATGGCCCCTTTGTGCGATCAGTCCTTATCAATGCGGGACGTGATAAAGGGATCAAAACCGGCTACAGCGTGATGACGGTTGACGGATTACTCGGCCATGTCGTGCGCGCAGGGCGAACCTCGTCGCGCGTGCTTCGTTTGGAGGACCTTAACAGCCGTATTTCTGTTATGTCGGTTCGCTCTCAATCCCGCGCGATTTTGACCGGTGACAATACCCGCCGCCCCAAACTCTCCTTTATTACCGAGGGTTCCGATTGGGCAGAAGGCGATATTGTGATCACGTCCGGCGATGATGGTATTTTGCCGCAAGGCTTGCCTGTTGGATATGTCAAGGCCGATAAGGACGGCGACTTGCGGGCAGATTTGTATGTCAATGACAATCATATTGATTGGGTGTGGGTCTATCCCTTTGAACCTGTTAGCGCGCCCGGTGATGAGGTAGACGTTCAAAACCAAACCGATATGGATGCTCAGACGCAGACCGGATCGGATGCGGATAAAGCAATTGAAGCCCGAGCTATTCAGTTAGACCCTGCTGAACCGGAATCCAGGCAGCCTGAACCGATTGACAATCCAGAAAGCCCAACGCCATGAGAGATTATGGTGACGGCGCAAATCTGGCAAAGGCGCAAAGCCTGGCTTTACAAGGGTGGCTCTTTAGCGGGGTCTTGGCGCTGCTTTCCATGATTTCCATTCGCTTGGGGCCAATAGAGGCCGCCATGACATGCATGCCCTTGATTGCTATTTTTCTGTGGCCGCGCGAGGCGTCTTTTAGCCTGTCTGCTGTGATGATATTTGCTCTCGGTCTCGGCATTGATATTTTAAGCGGCGGTCCTCCGGGGCTATGGGCGCTAATATATATGAGCCTTTACGGGATATTGCGTCCTGACTTGCGCGTCGGTGATCATAATTGGCGGCAGATGTGGCTGCGGTTTTCCGGGTGGGTAATAACAGCGATCTTGATCGCTGTTGTGCTCGGAGCGGTGGCTATTGACGGCGCAACCGCCTACTGGCCGTTACTCATGCAGGGTGTGGCTGCGCTTTTGGTGTTTCCTGTTGTATATGCGGCGCGCCAAGGGCTGCGCAGTCTTGTGATGGATCCGGATGATCCGCGGGCGGCTTTATGAGCGATACGGCTTATAATACGGCTTTGACCCGTAGAGCGGCGCTTTTGGGGGCGGGTGGATCGCTCGTCTTTAGCGCGCTGGCGAGCCGATTATATTATCTACAGGTAACACGCGCCGAAGATTATACAGCGCTGTCTGAAAGCAACCGGTTTAATTTCAATATTTTGGTGCCTTCACGCGGGCGTATTCTTGACCGCAGCGGCGTTCCGTTGGCGATCAATAAACAGGATTACCGCGTAATCATCGTACCAGAGCAAGTCAAAAATATGGATGTAACATTGGAGCGCGTCTCTGAAGTTATTCCGCTCTCGCCGCGCACGCGCGCACGGATTAAACAAGACTCGCGCTCAAATGCGAGCTTTGTGCCGATCTTGATAGAAGATCATTTGGACTGGACAAAGTTTGCAGCGCTCAATTTAAAAACCCCCGAATTTCCCGGCGTTATCCCGCAAGTCGGCGAGGGGCGGTCTTATCCGTTTAACGGCACATTTTCCCATATTTTAGGCTATGTGGGCCGGGCAGGGCCCAAGGACATGGAAACGGATAAAGACCCGCTTCTGCGTCAACCCACATTCCGCATCGGTAAAACCGGCGTTGAAGCGGCCACCGAGAAGAAGCTGCGCGGCAAAGCGGGGCGGCTCAAAGTGGAAGTGAATGCTGTGGGCCGGGTGGTTCGCGAATGGCCGGATCCCAAAGACCGCGCCGTTGCCGGGCAGGACGTTTGGCTGACGCTGGACTCAAATCTACAAACCCATGCGGCGGAGCTTTTCGAGGACGATAGCGGCGGCGCCGCCGTGATGGATGTGATGACGGGCGAGCTTCGCACCCTGATTTCCATGCCGACATTTGATGGAAACCTGTTTGTATCCGGCCTGACCCAAGCGGATATGGACCGCATGAATAGCGACGAAAAGCGTCCGCAATTCAACAAAGTGATCGGCGGCGGCTATCCACCGGCTTCGGCTTATAAAATGGTTTTGATGATGGCGGCCCTTGAGCAAGGCATTGTCGATCCG
>CAYGRF010000109.1:7027-9502 GCA_964352275.1 uncultured Caulobacterales bacterium | reverse complement strand
CCCTAAAAGCGGCTCAAACACTCCGCCATTGGCATCAAAACAGGCCGCGTACAAAATCGTATCTTCAAACCCGAGCCAATCAGCGATAGCTTTTTCCAAATCTCTGTGCTGGGCCTGCGTACCGCAAATAAACCGCACAGACGCCATGCCGAAACCGTGCGCGTCGAGCGCGTCCTTACCCGCCGCAATCAAGTCAGTATGATCGGCAAGGCCCAGATAGTTATTGGCGCAAAAATTGATAACCTCGCGGGTGCTTCCGTCCTCCAGTACAACAATATCAGCCGCCTGTTTGCCCGTAATGAGACGCTCACGCTTATACAGGCCGTCGGCTTCAATCGTTTCAAGCTCGCGGCTCATTTGAGTATAAAAGGCATCGGACATACGCGCTCCATGTGTTTCGTTTGTCATAAGACTCCGCCGCACAAAAATCATGTCTAATTTTGATGCAAGCAGCGATATTATTTCTTCAAGTTAGGCGTTCAGGGTGAAACTCTCCGGCTTTATTCGGCGGCCAAAGCTATGTCAGGAGCATTAGCCAAAAGCGGTTGTCCAAAAGCTTCCTGGTTTAACTTTTCGGAAAAAGCGCCCGCCTCCCAGACGGTCTTACCGCCAATAATAACCGCGCTGACCACGCCGTCCGAGCGGTTGACGAGCTGCTCATGTTCAAACTCTTTCCGGTATATACGTTCAACATTGACCTCACCGTCATAGGCGCTGAGGGCCTCAGGATCGATAACCGTAATATCGGCGCGCACGCCTGTCTCTAACCTGCCTGCATTGATGCCGAAAATATCAGACACGTCCCGGGTCAAGCGCTTGACCATATAGCTCACATCCATGAGATCGCCCTGCTGCGCGAGCTTTAGCGCCCGTAAGTTACAGTCATAAAACGCCATATTTGTCAGATGCGCGCCGGAATCGTTAAAGCCCGGCAATAGGACCGGATCCATAAGCAATTTGCGCGTCAAGTCCGGGTCGCGGTTTGCGCTCGTTGTTGACCAAACCAAATCTGTATCAAAGGCTCTGAGCATAGCGATCATAAAATCAGCCTCATCGCGCATGTCGTTAAAATGCGCGTCTATATAATCAGCCCCGTCCGCGGGCTTATTGCCCACAATCAGCGCGTCAAAGACCGCTTGAAAGCTCTGGCCTTCCCAGCTTTTAACCGGGCAACGGTCAATAAACATATCCGATAGCGTGCGGTTAAATGCGTAATCTTCTCTGCGGAGCTTTCGCCTTAACCGCGCGAGATTAAAGCCCTCTTTGCCCGTCATCCACATGGCGCGAAAGCGTTGCTGATATTCCGGACTATCCAAAATAGCCTGCCGGGCCGCGCGGTCTTCAAGGTCGGTTTCTATCAACTCGCGAAGCTCTTCGATCTCTTCTGAAAGGGGGTTAAACGGCCCATCCGACCAGATTTTAAACGGCGCCGCCAAAGCCTGCATATAAAACCGGCCGTTCAAAAGCCGTGAATTGAGCACCTTTGACAATGTCGTTGCGAGCTTAACGATTGTGCCATTGCTAGCGACATCAAGCGCAGCGACAACCGTGGTTTTGAGCGGTTTTTTGTGTAGGCGGCCACTGGTCAGCAGAAACGTCCGGATCACTTGCGGCGGGCTGTCTTTGGGCGGCGTGGCTTGCCACACACGGTCATGCTCGCGCACGATGGATGTCAGGGCTTTAATTTCTGAAAACGGCGCAAATTGCGTCGGGATTTGCTTTTTACGGTTTGGGTCATTCGCTAAAAAATGAAACGGCAAAGCATCTGTGGAAAATCCGGCGTAACCCTCAGCAAGTCCCTTTGTGAGCAGGCCCTGCATTTGGGACACTTCGTCTTTGGTCGGGTGGCGGGAGACACTCTCTTCAAGGCCCATAACTTCGATGCGCAGCATAGAATGCGGGATCATTGGCACAACATTCGGCCCTAGCTTTAAGGTTGTTAGGTGCTTAAGATAGCTGTCTGAGCTTTTCCAATAGACTTTATCAGCCACTTTGCTCAGGACATGTTTCGGCATGTTTTCTACCCGCGCGAAACAAGACACAATCGGATCATCCCCGTTTCTGCGCTGCGCGCCAAAGGCTAAGCCCAGCGAGCAATTTGACATCACCACTGTGGTCGTGCCGTGACGTACAGACTCCGGCAATCCCGGCGTAATTTCAATTTCCAGATCATAATGGGTGTGAACATCAACAAGGCCCGGCATGACCCACTGCCCGGAGGCATCAATGGTTTTCTTTGCGCCCAAAGCATCAATGCTCTCACTGATTTTTGTGACTATGCCGTCTTTAACGCCGACATCCATGACGATCGGCGTCCCGCCGCTACCATCAAAGACGAGACCGTTTTTAATAAGAATATCCCACGTCTGGGTCATATATCCCTCATATTTTTGCTGACCTGTGTTTTGCTGTGCTTATAAGATAGGGCTAACACGGCAAAGCCGCAAAGAGAACCATAATGATAACACCGCAGGA
>CAYGRF010000109.1:0-6927 GCA_964352275.1 uncultured Caulobacterales bacterium | reverse complement strand
CACTTACAGCTTACGCAGTTTCATGTGCTCGCCCATGATTACGGCGATACTGTTGCGCAAGAACTTCTTGCCCGCCAGAATGATCGTAGCGGCATTGGAGACTGGAAAAGTGTATGTTTTCTCAATGGCGGCCTGTTCCCTGAAACCCACAAGGCCTTGCTGATACAAAAATTACTGCTTAGCCCGCTTGGCCCTTTAATCAACACGCTCACAACGCGGCGGCGGTTCGATGTATCGATGGCCCGCGTCTTTGGCGCGCAGTCACAGCCCGCGAAGCATGAGCTTGACGGGTTTTGGGATCTTATCAATCACAATTACGGGCGGCATATTTTCCATAACCTTATTACCTATATGAAAGACCGTATCACGCACCGGGAGCGCTGGGTCGCGGCGCTGCGCGAGGCGGCGGTTCCCATTGCGCTCATCAATGGATCCGATGATCCTGTGTCCGGGCGGCACATGATAGCCCATTATAAAACCATTATCAGTAATCCGCATTATCTGGCCGAACTGCCCGGCATTGGGCACTACCCCCAAGTTGAAGCGCCTGACGCCGTTGCATCCCATTACCTTGCATTTTTAGAGACCTGTGGCTGAGGGCATACATCACTTACTGGCCGAAATCCGGCGCTGCGATGTTTGCAGCCGCTCAGAAACACCTTTACCGTATTCGCCCCGCCCAGTTGTGCGCGGCGCAGCCCATGCCCGTATTCGCATCATAGGCCAAGCACCGGGAACGCGGGTACATACGAGCGGCGTGCCTTTCGATGACCCAAGCGGAGACAGGCTGCGTGATTGGCTCGGTGTGGATAAGGCTCTGTTTTATGATGAAGATATTTTTGCCATTACGCCGATGGGGTTTTGCTTTCCGGGTCTGGACGCCAAAGGGAGCGACCTTACTCCGCGCAAAGAATGCGCCCCGCTGTGGCAAGGCAGGCTAACGCGCGCATTGCCTGACGTTCAGCTTACACTGCTAGTTGGGCAATATGCGCAGCGGCAATATTTGGGCAAAGAGATGAAACGTAACCTGACGGAAACCGTGCGGGCTTGGCGAGATTACGGCCCTGACATTATCCCGCTGCCGCACCCGTCATGGCGCAATAATGTCTGGATCACGAAAAATCTGTGGTTTGATGAGGTGTTAGAGACGCTTAAAACCCGCGTGAGCGCGTTGACTAAGGATTAACCCGCAATCGCGAGATCAGTGACAGTCAGGTCAATCTTTGTGCGGCCTTTCCATGTGTCGCGCTTGACACGACCCGCAACATGCACCATCGGCGCATTGGGAGCGAGCAGCACCTCGTCAAGACCGGTCTCGTCCGCACGGAAACAAATTCCATTGATCCGCCCGCCACTACTATCTTCAAAACTACACCGGACATGTCCCCCGCGTACGCGCTGTGCGTAGGATATACGCAGATCCGGGAAGACAAAAAGCGGCTGCGGGTTTTCACTGCCGTAAGGGCCAACCGTGTCGAGCGTATCTATAAGCGTTTCGGTGGCTGCGCGCGGCGAGAGGAGCGCGTCGATCTTGAGTGCGTAAGTCTCGCGCGCCTTAGTAATATCGTCTTTGAGTAGCCCATTTAAAAAAGATCGCAGGACCGGGATTTTATTTTCCGTTACCGTCAATCCGCCTGCCATAGCATGGCCGCCGCCGGATGAAAGAATACCAGCCTCTTTCGCGGCAACAATCGCATCACCCAAATGGACGCCTTTAATAGAACGTCCAGAGCCTTTACCGATGCCATCATCATCGACCCCGATCACAATACTAGGCCGCCTGTAGCGGTCTTTAAGGCGGCCCGCGACGACCCCAATAACGCCCGGGTGCCATCCGGGCATGGCCGTGATTAAAACGCCATTTTCGTCATCATCTTGGCTGGCCATCTCTAGTGCTTGCCGCAACATATCGTCTTGTATCGCCTTACGTTCTTGATTGACGCGGTCAAGTTCTGCCGCATGGCTGTAAGCGGTTTGACTATTTTCTGTGGACAGCAGCACCGCGCCCATATTGGCTTGCCCGATACGCCCGCCCGCATTGATACGCGGGCCAAAAATAAACCCGGCATCATAGGTTGTGTAGGGCGTATCGGCACCGGCCACGTCCGCAAGCGCCGCTATGCCGATATTGTCTCCGCGCGATAAAACCTTTAAGCCTTGCAAGACGAAACTGCGGTTCACGCCCGTAAGCGGCACAACATCGCAGATCGTTCCAAGGGCCGCTAACCCGAGTAAATCCAGTAAGTTAGGGCCATTACCTAAATCACGCCGCCGGGCTTCACGGTTCAGCGCGGCCAGAAGCATAAAGGTCACGCCCGCAGCGGCCAGATGGCCTTGCCCGGATGTATCATCCTGGCGATTTGGGTTAACCAAGGCCGCACACGGCGGGAGATCACCGTGCATCAAATGGTGGTCAATGACGATGACTGGTAGGTCTATCTCAGCCGCGCGCGAAAGCGCGTTATGCGCCGCCGCGCCGCAATCGACCGTAATGACCAAATCCGCGCCGCTTTCCTTGATCGCATCAAACGCCTCACCGGACGGGCCGTACCCCTCTTTGACCCGGTCAGGGACATAAAGTCCAAACTCGCAACCAAAGGTCCGGCCCCAGCGGATAAGCTGCGCGGCGGATGTCCCGCCGTCCACGTCATAATCTGCAAATATTGTAATCGCGTCCCCGCGCTCAACCGCGTCCACAATCAACCCTGCTGCTTTGTCCATATCCTGAAAGACGGAAGGGTCCGGCATAAGCGCGCGTAAAGTGGGGTTTAAGAAGCTGTCTGCCTGCTCCGGCGTGACGCCCCGCCCGGCCAAAAGCCGCGCCGTTAAATCATCCAGCCCGCAAGATTGAACGAGGGCTTTGACCTTATCCTCGTCGCCGCAGCGAAGCTCCCACGTTTGTCCTGAGACGGATTGCGCAACACCGAGGAGCGGGGTCGCCACGGTCTATATCGGCCGGTCGGAGCGCAAGCGCTGCACGGTGGAATCAATGGAATTCATCACCAAACTGTGAGTTTGGATGCGGCCCGATGATATTTTTACCCCGCTTAGCAAGCTTCCGTCCGTGACGCCCGTGGCTGTAAATATTGTCGGGCCGGAGGCCAGACCTTCGAGATTGTATTTTTTATCGAGATCATCGATCCCGACACGCCGCGCGCGTTTTACTTCCGCGTCATCGCGGAACACAAGACGCCCTTCCATTTGTCCGCCAACGCACCGCAAAGCCGCTGCGGCGAGAACGCCTTCAGGCGCGCCGCCGTGCCCGAGATACATATCGACTTGTGTATGCCGATCCGTTGTATTGATCACGCCTTGAACATCACCGTCAGAAATCAGTAATATCCGTACGCCGAGGCCGCGCAGTTCGTCGATGATCTTGCTGTGGCGCGCGCGATCAAGAATGCAGACCGTGAGATCATTGACAGATACGCCTTTGGCTTTCGCGAGAGCTTTGGCGTTATCTGCCGGTGATGTGTCCAAATCCACCAGACCGGGCGCATATCCGGGGCCGATAGCGATTTTGTCCATGTAGACATCCGGTGCGTATAAGAGCCCGCCGCGCGGCGCAAATGCCATGACAGCCAGAGCGTTGGGCATGGCTTTAGCCGTCAATGTTGTGCCTTCGAGCGGGTCAAGGGCAATGTCGATTTCGGGCCCCTTCCCCATGCCTACCTCTTCGCCGATATAGAGCATCGGCGCTTCATCGCGCTCACCTTCGCCTATGACCACACGGCCGCGAATATCCATTTTGTTGAGCGCCGTCCGCATGGCGTCAACGGCGGCTTGATCCGCAGATTTTTCATCGCCGCGTCCAGCAAAAGCAGAAGCCGCAATGGCCGCTTTTTCGGTCACGAGCGCCGCTTGGAGCGCCAAAGCGGGGTTAAATGCAAGTTTACTGGCCATAGGAACTTTCAAAGATGGGGTCTTGTTAGCCGCACAGCGATAACACAGCCTGTAGCTTAAACACAGGCGCGCGGCTCAATAAGCTGTGAATATTAACGCAAGTACCGCGCGAAGATCAGGCTTCGCTGCGAATTTCCGCGAGGAATATTTTAATGTTGCGGGCGGCTTGGCGAATGCGCTGTTCATTCTCGACAAGGCCGAGCCGCACATAACCTTCACCGTTTGCGCCAAACCCAACGCCCGGCGAGACCGCCACTTCGGCGCGTATCATGAGTTGCTTAGAAAATTCGAGTGAGCCCATAGCCTCGCACCCCTTAGGCAGCGGAGCCCACACAAACATGGACGCGTCCGGTGACGGAATATCCCATCCAGCCCGGCCAAACGCATCGATTAACACGTCCCGCCGCTTGCGGTATGTATCGCGGGCCAAATCGACGCAGTCTTGCGGCCCGTCAAGCGCCGCGCAGGCCGCGACTTGAATGGGCGTGAATGCGCCGTAATCCAGATAAGATTTGACTCGCGCCAGCGCGCCGATCAGCCGTTTAGACCCGACAGCAAAGCCCATACGCCAACCGGCCATAGAATAGGTTTTGGATAGCGATATGGTCTCGACCGCCACATCTTTTGCGCCCTCAACCTGAAAAATCGACGGCGGCGGGTTTGTGAAGTAAATCTCTGAATAGGCTAAGTCCGAGAGCACAATAATGTCATGTTCTTTGGCGATTGCGACGATTTCTTCGTAAAACGCCAAATCAGCGACATGCCCTGTTGGATTGGAGGGAAAACATACGACAATCGCCATCGGCGGCTTATCAGACGCCGCCAATGCGGCTTTAACACCTGCCAAATATTCATTAGACGTTATCGCAGGGATCGCCTGTATTTTTGCGCCGGCAATGACAAAGCCATACGCATGAAGCGGATAAGATGGATCCGGCGCATAAATAATATCACCCGGCGCGGTTATCGCTTGGGCGAGATTGGCGAAGCCTTCTTTTGAGCCAATGGTGGCGATGATTTCGTCTTCGGGGTCAAGATCAACATCAAAGCGGCGTTTGTAATACCGCGAGCAGGCGCGGCGAAGGCCGATAATACCGCGCGAGACGGAATAGCCTGTCGTGCGGGGTTTCTGCACGGTTTCAATAAGCTTATCAATGACGTGCTGCGGCGTTGGTAAGTCGGGGTTGCCAAAACCAAAATCGATGACATCCATGCTCTCACTGCGGAGCTTGGCCTTTAATTTGTTCACCTCGGCAAACACATAAGGCGGCAGGCGCTTAATCCTGTAAAATTCTTCGGGCTGGGCCATAATTGTCTCGGTATTCGCCGCTATTGCGGATCATCAGCCTTGTAGGCATCGACTTTGGCTTTGAGCGCTTCAAACTCGCGCAGAAGCTGCTCTTCGCTTTTCTCAGGATTGCCATCAAGAGGCACATTAAAGCTGTCGCGTTTCGCAAGCAAAGCCCGCGCCGAGTCGTCCCATGCCTGCGAGGTACGCGTATCGACGGGCATCTGCGGCGCGTCGGCAACTTTGGGATAGTCTTTGACGTTTTTCGCGTCTTCTTCGAACTCGGGCAGCTTTAAGAAATCGACATTGGGCAAACTCACCGAACTACAGGCAGTCAAAAACGCCGGTACCGCTAACACCATACACACTTTTGCAAAACTGTTCATATATACGATTCCTTGCCTATGGCATCACTCTACATAAAGGCCAATTCAAGGCAAGTCATAGGGTTTTTTGCAAATTCTGTGTATGAGCGATTAAAATTTATCAGCCCCATAAAACTATCGACACTCTGCATCTTAACTGTAGCGTCATAACCGGGCTTGTCCCGGTTATCTACCACTCGCAACCAAGATATTCCACCGCATTTGCTGCACTGTGTAGATTACCGCCACAGGGGCGGTAATGACAAAATTTGGATATTTTCATGGTATCTTGTTTAAGGAAACACAGCCGTCCCGGTCAATCCCAACATTTCGTCCCAGCCCTGCACCACATTGTAATTCTGCACCGCTTGCCCGGATGAGCCTTTGGTTAGATTGTCAATAACTGCCGTAATGATGATACGCCCCGGTGCGCGGTCTTTGAACAGGCCGATACGGACATTATTGCTGGCGCGGATATGGCGGGTTTGCGGGGCTATGCCGGGCTGTTCAATATAGATGAACGGCTCATCAACGTAACGGTCTGCATAGGCCGCTTGGACATCGCCGAACGAGACGCCCGGTTTGAGGCGCAGATAGCTTGTCGTAATCATGCCCCGGTTCATGGGGATCAGATGCGGGGTGAAGCTGACGCAAATATCTTCGCCTGTGACATGGGATAGCATTTGGTCAATTTCGGGCGCATGGCGGTGTGTGCCAACACCGTAAGCATGCGCGCCGTCGGAGACTTCCGGATAGATCAGGCTCGTGACAGCTTTGCGTCCGGCCCCCGTGACGCCGGATTTCGCATCAATAATGATGCTGTCAGTTTCGACCATATCCGCGTCAAACGCAGGTAATAATGAGAGAAGCGTGCAGGTTGGATAACACCCCGGACACGCCACAAGCTTCGCACCCGGCAGGTCTGCGCGCGCATATTCAGTCAGGCCGTAAACCGCGCCGCTCAGTAAAACCGTATGGTCATGGCTGCGGCCATAGGTGGCGGCGTAAACCTCTGCGTCTTTGAGGCGGAAATCTGCCGAGAGATCGATCACAGTCTCCACCCGGTCAATGATTTTGGCAATCATGTCCTGGCTCGCCCCGTGCGGCAAGCAAGCAAAGACAACGTCAATATCGTCCCAATCCACAGCGTCCCACGTCACAACATCCGGCAGGCCCAGCCCGGCAAAATGCGGATAGACGTTTGATAAAGGCTCCCCCGCCCGGCTATGCCCGGTCAGCGCTTTGAGGCGTAATTTCGGATGGCCCAATATCAGCCGCACAGCCTCAGCGCCCGTATAGCCGGACGCGCCAAGAATTGCGGCATTTTTCATCTCTGTCATAGACACCTCCTAGAATGCCCGCGTTAACATA
>CAYGRF010000108.1:0-9552 GCA_964352275.1 uncultured Caulobacterales bacterium | reverse complement strand
AGAAAACACAAATTTGTAGCTTAAGTCACTGTCCAAATATTGGGGAGCACCTTAGCCACTGTAGCGGCGGCCTTTTGCCGTCGCGGGCGGCGTAAAAGTCGTCCAGTTTAAGGCCTTTCTGTTTTAAGGAGGGCCGGGAGATTTTCACAGTGGAGATATATTTACGTGTGCGCCGCGCACATTATCAAGACGGGCTTAGCGGAAGAGAGATAGCTCGTCAGTTTGGGATAAGCCGAGATAGCGTTCGCAAGATGTTGGTGTTTTCTGAGCCGCCTGGTTATCGCAGGACGGCTCCGGTTCGGCGGCCTAAGCTTGATGCATTCACAGACCAGATCGATCAATGGCTTTTGGAGGATAAGAGCCGTCACCGGAAGCAGCGCCATACGGCCAAACGGGTATTTGACCGCCTGCGGGATGAGTGCGGGTTTACGGGCGGCTATACGATAGTGAAGGATTATATTCGGGAGCAAAAGCGGGGCGGCCAAGAGATGTTTGTGCCGCTCTCCCATAAGCCCGGCCATGCGCAAGCAGACTTCGGCGAAGCGCGGGCGATTATCGCAGGCGTAGAGCAGAAGGTGTTTTTCTTCGCCCTTGATCTCCCTCATAGTGATGGCTGCTACATCAGAGCTTATCATCGGGCCAACACAGAGGCCTGGCTTGACGGGCATGTCCATGCCTTCGCCTTTTTTGGCAAAGTTCCGCAGTCTATTGTTTATGATAATGACCGCTGCCTTGTGGCCAAGATCATGCCGGACGGCACACGTAACCGCACCGACCGTTTCTCGGCTATGTTATCGCACTATGTGATTAAAGACCGTTATGGCCGTCCGGGCAAAGGTAACGACAAGGGCAAAGTTGAAGGACTAGTCGGCTTCTCCAGACGTAACTTCATGGTCCCCATACCCCGCTTTGACAGCCTTGAGAACTTCAATGATTATCTAGAAGAGATGTGCCGCAGGCGGCAGGTTGATGTCTTGCGCGGCCATACAGAGAGTATTACTCAGCGGCTTTTGCGTGACTTAAGCGCCATGAGCGCGCTGCCAGCTTCCTCGTTTGAAGCTTGTGATCAAAAAAGCGGGCGCGTCACTTCTACATCTGTTGTGCGTTACAAAAGCAATGATTACTCCGTGCCGGTTCGGTATGGCCATCAAGATATCTGGATCAAAGGCTTCGTCGATAAAGTTGTCATTGGATATAAAACCGATGTCATCGCCGTTCACCCGCGCTCTTATGCATCCGCAGATATTATCTTTGATCCCTTGCATTACTTGCCGCTGATAGAGCGCAAGATAAATGCGTTAGAGCAAGCCGCGCCCTTACAGGATTGGAGCCTTCCCAAAGCGTTTGAGACCCTACAGCGGATATTGGAACGCCGAAGTGGGACATCAGGCAAGCGAGAGTATGTACAGGTTCTGCGCTTGCTCGAGCGCTTTGATAAGGAGATCGTCCACGCGGCGATTAAGGATGCCCTGTTGCGCCGTGCCGTATCCTTTGACGCCATCCGTCATCTGGTCCTGTGCCGCGTAGAACGTCGGCCTGCTCGGCTTGATATGAGTATCTATCCGTTCCTACCACGCACCAACATACAGACGACAAGAGCGGTTCACTATGCGGGCCTTCTGTCTGGGGCCCGGTCATGACGGACTCTGTAAGTAAAGCTGCCGCTCCTGAGCTTCTGCTCGCCAACCATCTCAAAACTCTGCGGCTCCCAACGTTCCTGCGCGAGCACGATAAGCTCGCCCGCCAATGCGCGGATGAAGGGCTAGGCCATGTCCGTTATCTGGCGCGTCTGACAGAGCTTGAGTTAATCGATAGAGAACGGCGCATGATCGAGCGTAAGATTAAGTCTGCTAAGTTCCCAGCCATCAAAACTCTGGACAGCTTTGATTTTAAAGTCATCCCGTCTTTGAACAAATTACAAGTGGCTGACCTTGCCCGCTGCGGCTGGATAGAGCGGCGAGAGAATGTCATTGCTTTAGGCCCGTCTGGCACGGGTAAAACCCATATCGCGCTAGGCCTAGGTCTGGCGGCTTGCCAGAAAGGACTGACCGTCCGGTTCATTACGGCCTCATCTCTGGTACATGAACTCATGGAGGCCCGAGATGAGAAACGGCTTCTCAAATTACAAAAGTCTCTCGCCAAGGTCTCCTTGCTTATTATTGACGAGCTTGGCTTTGTACCCCTATCTAAAACTGGTGCAGAGCTTCTGTTCGAGCTGATCTCTCTGCGTTATGAATGCGGGTCGACTCTGATCACCAGCAATCTGCCGTACGAGGAATGGACAGAAACCTTTGGCACAGAGCGCCTGACAGGGGCGCTTCTGGATCGGCTCACGCATCACGTCAGCATCTTAGAGATGAATGGCGATAGCTACCGTCTCGCCCAAAGCAAAGCTCGGCTAGCTACCGCTTAACTCATGACAAACTGGACGACTTTTACGCCGCTCACGACGGCAAAATGCTAGCCGCCACAGTGGCCTAGTTTTAAACCGCCTTCTGGTAGGTTTTTACTCCGCCGTTGACATGCTCACATGTATTATTTGTTGCTCCACCCGCGAATTGACAGGGCGGCCTTCTTACAGGCCTTAGCGAAAGAAGGCATTAACGCAGTTTTCCACTACGTCCCGCTTCACTCATCGCCAGCAGGGCAAAGCCTTGGACGCAAAAGTGGCAAACTTAATGTAACGAATGATTACTCATCGCGTTTGATACGTATGCCTTTGTGGGCTGACTTGACTGAGTCTCAGCAAGACAAAGTGATAGAGAGATCAATCGCTTTACTAACAAAGATGTCGTAACAAGCACGCTTAACTTGATAAACGTCAAAGCTAAAAAGGCGTTTATATCTCAGCAATCCTTCATGACACACGCGCTTTCAAAACCAGCATTCGACGCCCTTGCACAGACGCTTGGCTCAGAGAATATCAGTACAGATACTGCCTTGCGTGAACTTTACTCTCAAGACATTTGGACCAAGGGCAAAACGGCTGACTTCGTGATTAGCCCCAAGAACACAGAAGAATTATCAGAAGCCGTCACATTAGCCGCCCGAGAGAATATTGCTCTTAATCCTCGCGGCGGCGGCATGTCATATACAAAAGGCTATACACCGTCTGAGGATAAGGTTGGCATGCTGGATTTCACCCGCATGGACGCGATCCTCGAGATCAACACCGAGGATATGTATGTCACCGTTCAAGCGGGCTGCACATGGAAAACTCTTTATGAAGCCCTCAAACCACTGGGCGTTCGCACCCCGTTTTGGGGCCCATTATCCGGTATAAGTTCAACGATTGGCGGCGGATTATCGCAAAACAACGCCTTTTTTGGCGCTGGCACATACGGACCTTCCAGTGACAGCGTAACGTCTTTAACCGTTGTTTTGGCTGATGGCTCCATTGTTCGCACAGGGACTGGCGGGACAAAAGGCGGAAAACCGTTCTTTCGCCAATACGGCCCCGACTTAACCGGGCTATTCTTATCGGATGCGGGAAGCCTTGGCTATAAAGCTGAGGCTACGCTGCGGCTGATTAAAACACCGGAGGCTGAAGGCTGGGCCAGCTTTGATTTTGATAACCGCGACGATTGGGCGGCGGCGATGACGGAAATGGGGCGCCTGAGCCTCGCATGTGAATTGTTTGGTTTCGACCCTAACCTTACCCGGGTTCGCATGACGCGTGCAGGATTGGCAGCGGATGTTAAATCTCTTAAAAACGTCATAACAGGACAAAAAGGCCTGATGAAGGGCCTTAAAGAAGGCGCAAAAGTGGCCTTAGCTGGGCGCGGCTATATGGATGATGTGGCTTATTCTGTGCATATCGCCGTAGAGGGCCATTCGGATGCTGAGATCGACGCGAAACTAAAAACTCTCAAAGCCATCGCAAACCAATTTAACGCCAAAGAAATCGAAAATTCCATTCCAAAGATCATTCGCGCGAACCCTTTCACGCCGCTCAATAATATGCTCGGTCCGCTCGGGGAACGGTGGGTACCCATTCACGGCATCGTGCCTATGTCAGAAGGACAAGCCTGCCTTGCCGAAATTGAAGCTCTGTTCGTGCGCATGCAAACCGAGTTTGACACGCACAATATCCAAGTGGGCTATCTACTGACAACGCTTTCGAGCAATGGCTTCCTCATCGAGCCTGTCTTCCTGTGGCCTGAAGAACTGTTCGAAATTCATAAGGTCTCTGTCGAGCCCAGCGTTATCAGCAGAGCCACAAAATTTAAGAAGAACCCTAAGGCCACGGCTATAGTTGCCAAAGCCAGGCAAGGCATTTTAGATATTTTCTCAAGCCATAAAGCCGCGCATTTCCAAATCGGCCGAACTTACCCCTACAAGAAAGATCGCGATCCGGCATCGTGGTCTCTTTTAGAGGCGATTAAAATAGCCGTGGATCCGAACGGGGCAGTTAATCCGGGGGCTTTGGGCCTTTGATGTTTATTTTCACACCGCGCGGACCCTTGCAGCCGCTTACAAAACCGGATCCAAATTATAGAGGTTTCCTATGCACTTGATTCGCGCTGCTACAGTCACTGTCGCCGACCTTGCTGCGTCCCAAGCGCTCTATACCGAGTGGCTTCAATACAGCGTCGTCGAAACAGGCCGTGTAGATCAGGATCTTGCCAAGAGCTGGGGGGCGGTCAAGACAGCGGGACGCGAATATGCCGTTTTACAACCGGCATCGAGTGCATCCGTTTACATCCGCCTCATTCAGCAGCCCGCCCGCGCTGACTATGTCTCCCTCACCACATTCGGATGGGCGGCGCTTGAAATTTGCAATCAAGATACGCTCGCCGTCAATGCAATCATGGAGCAATCTCCATTTGAAATCATCGGCCCGCCGAAACAGCTTGACGGCATGCCCGCAATTTTCCCAATGCAGGTGAAAGGCCCTGACGGCGAGATTATTTACCTGACAGAAATCCGGGATGATATGCCCGAATATGACCTTCCGCGCGCGGCCAGCCTAATCGACACATTATTCATTCTCGTCATGGCCTGCTCCGATATGGAAGCCACAGGCGCGTGGCTGGAAAAGCATGTAGGGCTTGAAAAAGGGCGCTCTATTGAGATTGTTTACACAATGATATCCAAAGCTTTTGGTCTCCCAATTGATTCGAAACATGCCATAGCGACCCTCAAACATGAGCGAGATGTGTTTATCGAAATTGACGGCTTGCCGCACGCAGCTGCGGCGAGGCGCAAACATGACGGCATGCTCCCGCCCTGTATGGCGATTGGGAGTTTCATCCATCCGGATTTCGATACCATTGATGCGATCAATAAAACCCACTGGATTACGCCGCCCGTTCAGCGCGCAGGATGCATCTATCATAATAAACGCGCGGGAACGCTACGCGCCCCGGACGGAACCCTCATAGAAATTATCGAAGCATAAGAGACCGCACCATGAGACGCATAACCTTAAAACACGCACTGACGGATAAACCCACAGCCCAAGACTTCAAAGCAATTGAGGTGCCTATGCCCGTCTGCCCTGACGGCGGTATCATCATGCGCACCATCTATGTGTCGCTGGACCCGTATGTCGGCACCCGCCTTCGCGGCAACCATATGGGCGAGCAAGCCCCTGAGCCAGGTAAGGGCGTTATCCCGGGCGCAGGCGTGGGACAAATCGTTGAAAGCCGTACAGATGGGTTTAAGGTTGGTGATTATGTACATTCGATGGAAGCAGGCTGGCAGGATTACGCCGCATTGCCCGCCGGAGAGTTTCGAAAAATCGACCCTGATGCCGCTCCGCTATCGGCTTATATCGGTGTCTTGGGCATGCCGGGCCTGACAGCTTGGGCGGGCGTAACCCAACTCGCCAAAGTCTCCAAAGGTGATGTATTTCTTGTCAACGCGGCTGCTGGCCCGGTTGGCGGAACAGCGGGCCAAATCGCGCGGTCGCGCGGCGCCAAAACCGTTATCGGCATAGCCGGCGGCCCCGAAAAATGCGCGCTTGTCAGAGACATATACCGTTTTGACGCGTGTCTTGATTACAAAACCGAGGGCTGGCAAGATCAGCTTAAAACTTACGCACCGGACGGTATTACTGTGCATTTTGAGAATGTCAGTGATCAAATGCTGATGTTTGCCGTCAGCAACATGCAACTTTATGGACGGGCCATTCTTTGCGGACTTGCTGGCCATTACCACAGGGACGGACCGCCAGCCTCCATTCCCTTCGGCATGGTCATCGGCAAACGGGCAAGCTTACACGGACTTGTGGTGTATGATTATTATGAACGCTGGGAACAATTTACCCGAGAAATAGCACCGCTGGTCAAATCCGGAGTCATCACAATCATTCAGGATTGTGTTGACGGATTGGACGCTGCTCCGGCCCTTATGGAGCGTTTGGTCAACGGTCAAAACTTGGGGAAATGCGTCGTCAAACTATCTGAGGAGAGAGTATAATGGCTCACACAACAATTCGCGGCGTCCTACGCTATACCAGTAAAAAACCAGACCGCATGGATCAAGAACGCGGTCGGGAATATTTCACAATCACCCGCCAAGCCGATGGTATCAGCGTCCTACACGCACACTGCGAAATTGACGACGCGCCGGACGTTATTCGCGATGTCACCAGCGCGTTTGATAGCAAAACCATGCGCCCTTATGATGGCACAGTGCGCTTATCCGTTGGCTCAAAATTTGAAGGCACAGGCTGGTTCCGGTTTACAGAAAGCACCGCCACATGTGAAACCTATAACCAACGCGATGGCCGCATAAGCCAGAGCGTCGACATTCCCGGAGCGCCCTCGTGGTTTGGCAATCACGCCATTGTCAATGACGGCCTACTCTCGCGCATATACGACGTCTCCAAAGGCCCAGGCAAACACCGCATCACCAATGTCATGATGAGTTCACCCGATCACCGAGGCGCAACAGGCCCTATGATTTTCCCCCTCGCCTTCAGCATTGTCTATGTTGGCGATGAAACTGTCACAGTAGAAGCTGGTACGTTCGAAGCGCGAAAATTCCAAATTGTTGACACCGCCGAAGGCGGTCTTCCGGACGAGCACCCGCCTTATGAAATGTGGTGCACTGCCGATAATGACGGGATTTTACTACAAGCGGGCGTCGCTGGTTATATGATGACGTGGTATGAATTGATTGAACTTCACAGAGACTAAGGCGTGTTATGACTATCTATGAAGGTCTTGTTTTTATTCACCTTTTACTATTTGTATTTTGGCTTGGCGGCGACTTGGGCGTTGCCATATTAGGCGAGCATTTCAGGAAACGAGACTATTCCATGCCTGAGCGCCTCACCATCTTAAAACTGTTGGTGATCAATGATCTTGGCCCGCGTTTCGCTTGGGCTTTGATGGTGCCCATTACTATATCTATGCTGGGTGCAGGCGGATATTGGGACGTTCCGCTTTGGGGCCTCGTTCTTGCTTGGGCCATTGGCGGATACTGGCTTTGGCTGATTACAAGCACTCATAAATTAGGCCAAAACCCTAAGGCCAAACCTCTAAAAACTCAAGAGTTTTGGCTGAAAATTGCTCTCTGTGTATTTTACCTCAGTCTGGGCGGCATATCATTACTAACGGACGGCCCTCTTATTGAGGATTGGCTCGCGTCAAAAGCGTTACTATTCGGTTTCATTTTTGCCGCTGCAACTATGATTGACGTTAAGTTCAAACCCTTAGGCCCCGCGCTTGGCGCGCTTTTAGAAATAGGTTCAAATGACCAAACCGAAGCTTCAGTGCTAAAAATTATGAATCGTACGCGAAATTGGGTCAGGATCGTTTATTTGCTGCTCTTAATCACGGCATTCCTTGGGAATGCAAAACCCTTTTAACCCCCACCGACTGGGTAAATTCTATACATTTAAACCCGTGGTCGCAATAAATTTCAGCCTGCATTATTGAGCGTATGTATTGACTATCTCAACACACCTTTGAAATATAGTACGCCCTCTTCGCCAACAGCAACAGGCCCGGCAACGACCCAGCGAACATGTGTTATGTCATCTGAGGCAGCAGGGCGTGGTGCATTGTCCTCTGTGATTACGTTAAGGCCGCTACGCGTATAAAAGCTCTGCCCACCATCGGCAGAGAACAGAACATCACCGCTAATCCCGCCAGCGGAGTCCTCAACATATATCACTTCGGCCGGAACAGGCATTTTCAAGACGAGATCACTGACCGGAGTGTCTCCATCATTGATGAAATCCAGCCGATAACGAATCGTCTCTCCCGGGACGACGAGTTTTGCGTCCTCGTATGTATAGGTAAAGGTGCCGTCCGTAT
The DNA here is from genome assembly GCA_964352275.1 of uncultured Caulobacterales bacterium. GTDB lineage: Bacteria > Pseudomonadota > Alphaproteobacteria > Caulobacterales > Maricaulaceae > JACOMS01. The sequence goes on along the minus strand of CAYGRF010000108.1, from coordinate 1,282 downwards.
TGGTTACTTTGACTTCTTTTTCAACAGATTGCGCGGCAGACATAGCAAGCGCTTGCGATCCTGCGGCTAACATCATGAGAGCAGCAAAAGATGTAAACAGTTTACGCATAGCATCCTCCTTTAAAGCCATGAAGATAGGGCAATAGTCTTAAAAGACGTTAAATTTACCTGTGAAAGACTGCTACTGAATCCGCGCCCGATACGACAAGGTAAAGGTCGGATCCGGATCACCCGACGCCATAGCGCCTTTGGGGTTCATGCAAATATAGGTCACATTGGCATCATATCCGGCGGTCGGCGTATAATTGCAATCAGCCATAGCTGTAGGTTTAAAACCGCTGTTGGAATATTTCACGTCCGCCGCATAAGTAAATGTCAGCCCCGCGCCGCCCGTTTGGGAGAATGACAGGCTTTATCAACTTAAGTCCCCTCGCCGCATTTGACACCTGAGCGGCCCCTATCCCATCACGGAAGACGTCACAACCTTCCATTCGGATTGCGCTGCTTCTCTGAAAGTTCTGAGAGTTTGTCGTGAGATGAGATGGCGTCGATGATTGAAAAGATTGTAGATTTGACTGTAGATTGAGAGTTGTTTCTGAGCCGATTTTACAGACCGAAACTTCTGTGCCTTTCGTTCTCGCCGTCGAATGGGAACATGTGAGCTTTCAGCTCGGTTATTCTTCCGACCTCCCACGTCTTGAAGATGACTGAGTCCCATTTTTCTTAGAGCTGCGCCGTAGGATCCCAATCTGTCAGTTACAATACGTGTAGGTTTAACGCCTTGGTTTCGTAGCAGTTTACGCAGCAATCGCCGCGCTGCCTTTGTATTTCTTCGTCTTTGGACTACGACATCTAAGACGGTTCCTTCATTATCAACGGCTCGCCAGAAATAAACCATCCGGCCGTTTATCTTGGTATAGACTTCATCCAAATGCCATACGGGTGACGGTCTTTCAGACCTTGATCTAATCCGTTTTGCATAGGCCTGACCGAACTTATCACCCCATTGCCGGATAGTTTCGTACGAAACATCCACACCGCGCTCGGCCATCAGTTCTTCGACATCACGAAAGCTCAGATTAAACCTGAAATACAGCCAAACTGCACGCTTAATAACATCAGGTGGGAAACGGTGGCGGTGATAAATTGAAACTTTCATGCCAAACCCGTAGCATAAAACTCAAAATTTGGACTTAAGCTGACAAAGCCCTCATGTTGAACGTGAAGGGTTAAAACTTCTCAAGATCAAAGTCGAACACGGTGACGTCATATTGGTTCAGAA
>CAYGRF010000107.1:0-9605 GCA_964352275.1 uncultured Caulobacterales bacterium | reverse complement strand
CTATGTAATGGTTTGTTGGGGGCGGCCCTAATAAGGTTTATTGGAAGCTTCACTATATACGAATATAGAAAATACTTGGGTTACGTTCTTTCTGTAGCCCTCTGGTTCCTGACGTGTCTTAGCCGCAAATTCATACTGCTCAAATGCTTTCAGTGCAGGACTGTCATATTTTCCCTGAGGCCAGCTCAAAACTGTTCGTATATTAACGACTTTGCCGGCATCTGAAATATCACCTTCTAGGACTGTGAATCCTGATGAGTCCCGACTTAAAGCACGCGTAGGAATATCCATGTCAACACGTTTTGTTGCGCCAATTTTTTCCCCATCGGAAGCAAAAGGCCAACACTGACACAAACCTGATTCTAACGCCTCATCTTTTTTATTCATCCAATCAAGATGATTGTAGCTGTTGACCCATCTCGTAATAATCTGCTGTACAAATGGGTTGTCACGCCCATACACAGGTTCGACGGCTTCCCGCGATTTTTGATATGCGAGTGCTGCATCCAGCCATTGGTCCTTACGTTCGTATGCATTGCCAATGGTATTCGCCGCTAGCGCGATGTAGTGTGGCCGGCTAAGAGTTTGGTTTTTATCAAAAATGTTCAGCGCTTAATTTGATGCTATCGCGCATCTTTTCAATAACTCTGCCGAGCGGGTATTACCGTTTAGATTTTCCGCCATCGTGGTCGACGCTGCAGTTCGGTTAGAGTTAAGCCGCGTGGCAGCCCTGTTGGCATTACGCGCGCACAATGTTCCTTCATGCACCTTGAGTTCACCGGCAAAAATGCTTGCTGAAAGTCCCATTGACTGAGCCTGCTTTAAAGCTTTGTCGACGGCCTTCGCCGCATCTCGAAATTTTTCAGCCTGTTCCAGTGAGGCGACCAACTCAACGCTTCGTTCAAGCTTGACCTCCGCGCCTTTGTCACGTCCGATATCGGCCAGTTCAACACCACGCTCCAGTGCATCTATGGCTTTGCTTGCATCGCCGCGTGTTTTCTCAAGAAGTCCATAATTGAATGCGAGATCTCCAGTCGTTTTACTATCACCCAGTGCACTCTCTGCTTTTTTCCATGCCGTTTTTCCGTGTTTTAGCGCCTTTTGGTAATCTTTCTCTCCTATCGCGGATGAATAAGATTTGTAGGCGTTCATCACATCATCGGGAATTTGCGCGGTTGCGGTTGATGCAAACGCAGCTAAACAGCAAATGCCTAATAGGGTGGGAAAAACTCGCATTTTTTAATCCTAGTGATTTGGTTCAATCTGTTACAATAATAATATAGATCATCAAAGACACATGTTATTGACTCATTATCCTTGAAGGATATAAAGTGTTATCCATATTTCTGTCAAGTTTTGGTTGAGCTGTTCAGTTTCGGTTTTGAGCTATTTCGGTCATGTCCACTTTTGCCGCCAATCGGAAGTTCTCCGTTAGCAGCCACTTTTCGCCATACCGCATTTTTAAATATTATTCGGGCGCTCGCCACCAAAAGTCTCTCTCAATAATGCCGTACTCTAAAAGGGCTAGAGGCGCGCCTTGTTTGGCGTCAACTTGGATCGCGCGCATACCCGTGTTTTCAGCCGCCTCAACATTGATAGCCGTATCGTCAAAGAATAAAATGTCGCCCGCGTTTGTGTTCATTTCTTCAGTGACATGGCGGTAAATATCCGGGTCGGGTTTGGATAGGCCGACGCGGTGTGAGGCGAAGCTGTAATCGAAATAGGTGTCAAAGTCGAAATATGAGCCCAGATGTTCCCAGTGCAGATGATTGGTATTAGACAAGCAGGCGAGCGTGTAGCGGTGTCTCAATGCTGGCAGAATATGCTCGATCCCATCGTAAATATCTTCAACCCAGCTTTGCCAAGCGGATTTAAACGTGTCTGTGGTCATATTCAAAGCGAAAAGCCGAATCATTTCGCTTGCAAAAACATCATCGCCGCAGCGCCCGCATTCATAATCATGAAAGACTTGTGATGTTGAAAAGCGGTGCGTGACCTGCTCAGTGCTCAGCCCGGACAGCGCAGCCAAATTGGCTACGCCTGTCCAGCGCACAATGACACCGCCCAAATCAAATAAAAGGATTTTGGGCGGGCTCATTGTAGGGTCTTTTAGGCTGCTGTGGGCGCGGCGGCTTTCACGTCATCTGTGACGTGGCTTTCAAACTTGGCGAAGTTTTTGATGAACATGCCGACCAGCTTTTGCGCTTGTGCGTCATAGGCCGCGCCGTCGCTCCAAGTGCTGCGCGGGTTTAAGAGCTTGCTGTCGACGCCTTCAATGGCGACCGGCACAGCAACGCCGAAATTCGGATCGGTGCGGAACTGGCCTTGGGCGAGGCTGCCGTCGAGCGCTGCGTTAAGCATGGCGCGTGTGGCTTTGATCGGCATGCGGTAACCCGTGCCGTACGGCCCGGCTGTCCAGCCTGTATTTACCAGCCAGCAATCCACATTATGCTCGGCAATCAAATCGCGCAGTAGTTCGCCGTAAACCGCCGGGTGGCGCGGCATGAACGGCGCGCCGAAACAGGCCGAGAAGGTCGCTGTGGGTTCTGTGACGCCTTTTTCTGTACCAGCGACTTTGGCCGTATAGCCTGAGAGGAAATGATACATGGCTTGCTGCGGGGTGAGCTTCGAGATCGGCGGCAATACGCCAAACGCATCAGCCGTGAGCATGACCAGCGTTTTGGGCTGTCCGCAGCGCCCAGTCGGGCTGGCGTTGGGAATTGCGGTCAAATCATAGGCGCCGCGGCTGTTCTCAGCGAGGGACGAGTCGTTAAAATCAAGCTCGCGCGTGACCGGGTCCATGACCACGTTTTCTAGCACAGTGCCCCACATTTTTGTCGTAGCATAAATTTCGGGTTCGGCCTCTTCGGAGAGCTTGATCATTTTAGCGTAGCAGCCGCCTTCGAAATTAAACAGGCCGTTTTCTGACCAGCCATGCTCATCATCGCCCACGAGCGTTCGGTCAGGATTGGCAGAGAGCGTCGTTTTGCCTGTGCCGGAGAGGCCAAAGAAAATTGCGCTATTATCATTATCATCCACATTGACGGAACAATGCATCGGCATCACGCGCTTGGCGGGGAGGTAATAATTCAGCGCGGAGAATACAGACTTTTTGGTCTCGCCCGCATAGGACGTGCCGCCGATGAGGATTAGCCGCTCGCTCATATTCACCGCAATGACAGTCTCGCTGCGCGTTCCGTGCTTGGCAGGGTCAGCGCGGAATGAGGGTAGGTTGATGATGGTAAATTCCGGCGTAAAACTGGCGAGTTCTTCCGCGCTGGGTTGGCGGAGCAAATGGTGCACAAACAGGCCGTGCCATGCAAATTCTGTGATGATTTGAACCGGCAGGCGGTGGTCAAGGTCCGCGCCGCCAAATGTGTCTTGGCCGTAGAGGGTGTCAATACCGGCCATGTGCGCTTCGAAATCTTTGCGGAGGGCTGCAAAATGGCCAGGCGTCATAGAAGCATTGCCTTCCCACCACACCGTGTCTTCCGTGGTATCATCGCGGACAACAAATTTATCCGTAGCAGATCGGCCCGTATGTTTCCCGGTTTTGACAACGAGCGCGCCGCCTTTGGCAATTTCAGCGCCTTCGTCCCGCACGGCGGTTTCATAAAACCGCGCCGGTGTCCAATTCCAATGAATGTTGTAGTCGCCTGAAAATCCGTCGATGCCGAGGCTTCGGTTGTGATTGGTTATGCTGGTCATGCGTGTCCCTCTCAATTTGGCAGGGGAGGTAGCAGATTTGACATGAAATGCCACCCTAAACACCCTGAAAGGGGTAAAAAAAATGTAGGATTTTCAATCCTTTAGCATGACAGCGCTGTCAATAACGCTGTTCGTAGATATTCAAGAGTATTTTTATGCTGAGGATGCAGGGCGGGCAGCCGCCTTTTGATGCCAAGCGTGCAAGGCCGTCAATGTCTCGCTTGGTACGGCTTTGACCCATTTCGAAAAATCAACGCATACGAGCGCCGAAATATCCGCCAGCGAGTAAAAATTACCCGCAACAAACGGAGATTGGGCCAAGCGTGCATTGAGGTCTTCGAAGAAATAGCCAAGCCGCTCTCGCCCCCGCGCTTCAAGCTCTGGTATTTGCGCGATATTGCGCGGGCCCGTCATGGCGCGGTTTTTCATATGCGGGGAGCTATTGCGCAGGATTTCTGCGACAGCCGATAAGCCTTCAAACTCAACGCGCCAATTCCATTCCAGTACGCGCGCTTTTTCTATCGCGCTTGTGCCCATAAGCGGCGGGGCCGGCTTGTAATCCTCAAGATATGCGGCAATGGCGAGGTTTTCGCAAATGGTCTCGCCGCCCTCGGTCACAAGCGCCGGAACCGTGCAACGCGGGTTAACCGCTCGAAAATCATCATGCATCTGCGCGCCTGTGCGCAGGTCGATCTGAATGTTCTCATATTCAATGCCTTTTTCAGCCAGAAAAATACGGGCGCGGCGGGGGCTTGGAGCTGTGGTGCAATCATAAAGCTTAAGCATAAGGCGGTTCCTGATATTTTGGGTCTATGGAGACTTCTGCAATTCCTGTTATAAGGAACTGAAAATTGGGCCTTATTTGCCCATTTTCCGATACTCATTGCGTATGACTAAACAGGAAATGCATTCTATGACCGATTCTGGCCCGATTAAAACGATATTAAAACCCAGAAGTAAAGACATTGGCGAGTTTGAGGTGCGCCGTGCGCTCCCATTTGCCGAGCACCGCGCCATCGGGCCGTGGATATTTTTCGACCATTTCGGGCCTGTCAGTTTTCAGCCTGGCGGCGGCATTAATGTGCGCCCGCACCCGCATATCAATCTCGCGACTGTGACATATCTGTTTGAGGGCGAGATTTACCACCGCGACAGTTTGGGTAATGCGATGGCTATTCATCCCGGCGCGATCAATCTGATGGTCGCCGGTAGGGGGATCGTCCATTCCGAGCGCACGCGGCCCGAATTGCGCGCCTCCGGATATGATCTTCATGGCTTGCAGCTCTGGATGGGGCTCCCTGAAAGCGCCGAGGAAATTGACCCGGCATTTTATCACCATCCAGCGGAAGCCATCCCGTCCGCGGCAACAGGCGGCGCAGTTATCCGCGTTTTGATGGGAAGCGCTTACGGCCAGACGTCACCGGTTGAGACTTTTTCGCCAACATTATATCTCGAAGCCGATATGTCTGACGGTAGCGAAATTGATCTGCCGGACGCAGAAGAGATCGGCATTTATGTGGTTCAGGGCGAAGCGGAGATTGACGGGGAAACGGCGCCCATCAATGCCATGAGCGTTATCAATACAGGCCAGATCAGAAAAGTTCGCGCCAAAGGCCAGACCCGGTTTGCACTGATTGGGGGCGCGCCGCTGGGCCGCCGTTATTTGGACTGGAACTTTGCCTCGTCGCGGAAAGACCGGGTCGAGCAAGCCAAAGCGGATTGGCGCGAAGGTCGATTTGACCGCGTTCCCGGCGATGCGGATGAGTTTATCCCTCTGCCGGGTGAGGGATGAGCACACAAATATGTCATCTTATTTGCCTTGACCCTCACAGATACGGCCCCATAATCACACTCAAATTTTGAACCCAAAAGAGAGACTTATGATGCCGACAAAAGCCATTTTCCTAGGCGTTCTCGCCGCAACGATCACAGCCTGTAGCGCGGCTGAAAGTGCACCCAAGGCAAATTCTGAGGCCGCGGCGAGCGCTGCGGTAAATGCCCCGGCAACAGAAAGCCTAGCGCCGGATACAAGCTATAAAGACGCGCCGTCCGGTGTTTACAGCCTTGATAAAACCCACGGCTACATCGTGTTTAATTATTCCCATCAAGATTACTCCAAGCCGTTTTTGCGCTGGCGCGATTGGGACTCTGCTCTGACGTGGGATAACGAAAACCCTGAAAACTCATCTGTGGCTGTGACCATTCAAACAGCCGGTATTGATTCCGGCGTTGATATTTTCGATGAGCACCTGCGCAGCGATGGTTGGTTTAATGTTGAAACCTATCCTGAGATTACATTTGTCAGCACGTCTCTGACTAAGCTGTCAGACGTTCACGGAACGATGACAGGTGATTTGACGGCGATGGGCGTGACTAAGCCAGTAACGCTTGACGTGACATTCAATAAAGCCGCTGAAGGCCGCCAGCCCGGCACGCATAAGATCGGCTTTTCTGCGCGGAGTCATATTTTACGCTCAGACTGGAATTTGGGTAAATATGCTCCGGCGGTCTCCGATGATGTCGAGTTGATCGTCGAAGTCGAATATGTCCACACAGCAGACGCCGAATAGGGCGTATGGCGAGCACAACCTCCCAATCCTATACGCGCGTTGCCATTGTCCTGCATTGGGTGATGGCGCTTTTGCTCATTGGGCAGATTGCTGGCGGAAAAATCATGATGGCTCTGGACCCCGCCCCGATAAAATTTGAGCTTTTTCAGCTTCATAAATCGTTCGGGGTCACAATCCTGATCTTGTCTGTCTTGCGCCTGATGTGGCGGTTAACCCATAAAGCACCTGTATTGCCGGTTGGAATGAAACCGTTCGAACGACTTGGTGCCAAGCTCTCCCATATTGGCTTTTATGTGTTGATGATCGGCGTTCCAATAGCGGGCTGGATTTTAGTATCCGCATCACCCCGGCAAATTACGACTAAGCTTTTTAAAATCATCACATGGCCCGATTTTCCGGGTATAATGCGCTCCGAAGCTCTGAATGAGCGCATGTCCGATGTGCATGAATATATGGCCTACGGCATTATTGTACTGCTGGTATTGCACATAGGCGCGGCGCTGAAACATCATTTCGTCAATCGGGATGACGTGCTGACCCGTATGCTACCCATTGTGAAGCAAAAAGGGCCGTCATGAAATTTATTACCGGATTAGCAGCAGCAGTGATGCTATGCGCGTGCAGTGCATCCTCTGCGCCCAACACTACCACGCAGTCAAATCTCGCGGGAGAGCTGCCAGCGCTTACCGGGGAGTATGTGTGGACTATGGACGAGGCGGCCAGCGCGCTCACCTTTTCCGCCGTTCATAATAGCCGTGAATTTAAAGGCAAATTTGGCGAATTTAGTGCCGCCATAAAGCTAAATCCTGCCAATCCTGCAAACGGCGAAATTCACGCTATTATTGGCCTCGCATCCGTGGATGCGGGTGACCGTGACCGCAATGCGAACCTGCCCGGAAAAGACTGGTTCTATATTGAGAGTTTCCCAACGGCGACCTTTGTCTCGAAAGATATTCGCGCATTAAGCGGCGATAATTATGAGGCGCGGGGCAATTTGACTCTCAAGGGCGTAGAAAAGCCCCTGAGTTTGACATTTTCTTTGAGTATTGATGGTAATACAGCCTTGGCGAAAGGCGGCGTGACTTTCTCTCGTCGGGATTTTGGCATTGGCGAAGGCCCGGATTTTGAAACGGAAGACTGGGTGAAATTCCCTGTCAGCGTCAGCATCGATGTTACAGCGTCTCGCTAACCTCAGTAGAGTGTTACCTATCAATATGTGATCGTATCTAGCGTCATGCATTCGCGCCGACCCGCATAATTTAAGTCCCTAAAGTGTCTTTGCCGCTGTCGTGTCATGGCTAATTGCGCATTAAAGATAGCTTTAATATACGCGAAATGCGTGCTGTAGCTGTTTTTAGCAATAAATTGCGTAAAATTATGGCTATAAATTGACATTTTTCTTGCGGGGGCTATCGCTATCTTTTAGGCGTGTAGTCAAGAAAAAGGGCCGGGGATATGGATCAAATAGATGTAGATGTATTGGTTGTTGGCTCCGGCGCAGGCGGGCTGACGGCGGCGATCACGGCCCAAGAGCACGGCGGCGAGGTTCTGGTTGTTGAGAAAACCGACATGTATGGCGGAACCTCTGCCACATCCGGCGGCGGTATTTGGATCCCGTGTAATCACCTGATGGCGGCACACGGCGAAACCGATACACCCGAAAATGCTCTCACATATCTTAAAGCCTGCGTTGGCGATGATGTGCCTGAAGCGCGCCTCAAAGCCTATGTTGACCAAGCTCCGAAAATGCTGAGATTCCTCGAAGACAAAAGCGATGTGCGCTTTGTTGCGACGCCTTATGCTGATTACTTCCCGGATCGTCCGGGCGGAAAAGATGGATACCGCACGCTTGACCCGCATCCTTTGAGCGCGAGCAAATTGGGCAAAGAGTTTTTCAATATGCGTCCGCCGCACCCGCAGACCATATTTGGCGGATTCACGATTACGGTGAATGAGGCCAAAAAAGTGATTACCCGAGCCCCTGGTTGGAAATGGATCATGGCAAAGCTGATGATCTCCTACCGGCTTGACATTCCTTACCGCTTAAAGACAAAACGCCACCGTAGGCTGGCTTTGGGCAATGCTCTGGTGGGGCGCTGCTTAACATCTGTTTTCAAACGCAAAATCCCGATTTGGCGGAATGCGCCGCTTAAGTCGCTTATCGAAACGGACGGAAAAGTCACGGGAGCAATCATCACAAAGGATGGCCAAGACGTTAAAGTGACGGTTCGGCGCGGCGTGATTATGGCGGCGGGTGGTTTTGAGAGTAATTCCGAGATGCGCGAAAAGCACCTGCCGGGCCCAACCGACAAAGACTGGAGCGCAACGCCCGGCACCAACACAGGCGATGCTCACAAAGCGGCCAGTGACGTTGGTGCCAATATGACACTGATGGACGCAGCGTGGTGGGGGCCGTCTGTGCGGGTTCCCGGACAAGATCGCTCCCGCGTATTATTCGCTGAGCGGGCTCTGCCCGGCATTTACATCGTCAACGAGCAGGGCGAGCGTTACCTTAATGAGGCCGCGTCTTATGATGAAGTCGGCCGCCAAATACAGGCTCACCCGAAAACCTCTTGGGTCATCTTTGATCGCCGCGCGCGGCAGAAATACGGCATTGGGCCGCTTTATCCTACGGCGGTTCATCCCGACAGTGCTTGGACGGACGGTATTAAAGACCTTGTCAAAAAAGATGATACCATCGCCGGATTGGCCGCCAAAATGGGTGTCGACCCTGACGGCCTGCAAAAGACCGTGGACCGCGTTGCGAAATTTTCTGAAACCGGCGTGGATGAGGATTTTGGTTCCGGCGGCAATAGTTACGACCGCTATTACGGCGATCCAACGGTAAAGCCTAACCCCTGCCTTGCGCCGATCGCAGAGGCGCCGTTTTACGCCTTTCCCGTCTACCCCGGTGATATTGGTACAAAAGGCGGGATTGATGTTGACGTCAACGCGCAAGCTTTAAACCCTAAGGGACAGCCCGTAGCCGGGCTTTACGCAACCGGAAATACTGCGTCATCGGTGATGGGAAGAACTTATCCTGGCGCAGGATCGACTATTGGCCCAGCCATGACCTTCGGCTATGTTGCAGCGCGGCATGCGATGGGCGTTAATAGCTAGGTTCTAGTCAGGATTTAAGGGTTATCAAAACGGGAGTGATTTTGTGCGGGTTTTAGGAATAAAGCGCAAGGAAGTGCGTGCACTTTCGAGCATTTATGACGCAAAAACCGCGCAAAAGCGCCCCGCCGCTGCGCGGTATGGCCACAATGACCAATATTGTCGTCAAAACCCTTCACCGTGCGGACGCACGCTTTCAGGTTTTTCCTA
>CAYGRF010000106.1:5245-9999 GCA_964352275.1 uncultured Caulobacterales bacterium | reverse complement strand
TCAAAACAAAAGGGAATCCCATAAATGAATCTATTCAACCGCAAAACGCTCTAGGTGTCAAATGTGCCGATGACAGGGACGTGGTCCGAGGGTTTTATTTTATCGCGCTCGTCCCGGTCAATCGTAATGTCCGTTATGCGGTCTGCTGCTTGCGGAGACAATAAAAGGTGATCAATGCGGATGCCGTGATTGCGCGGCCATGCGCCGGCTTGATAATCCCAAAATGAATATTGCCCGGCCCGCCCGTCCATTTGCTCGAACGCTTCGGTTAGGCCGATATTCAGCAGCGCGCGAAACGCGGCATGAGTTTCGGGTCGGTAAAGAGCGTCGCCAAACCATCCTTCAGGATCGTGCGTGTCTTTGGCTTCTGGAATGACATTGTAATCGCCCGCGAGCACTAGGGGCTCTTCGTGAGGGAGAAGCGCTTCAGCACGAAGCTTTAAGCGTTCCAGCCAGCGCAATTTGTAATGATATTTTTCTGTAAATGCGCCGTCTTCCAAAACCGGATTTCCGTTCGGCAGATAAATAGAAGCGACTCGGACCGGAGTTTTATCCCCCATAATTACGGCTTCGAGATAACGCGCCTGCTCATCGCTCTCTTCGCCGGGCAAGCCCTCCACGACATCTTCAAACGGGCGTTTCGACAGAATAGCGACGCCATTATAGGAGGGCTGCCCGTGAACGGCGACATTGTAACCGAGGTCTTCAAAGGCTTGCACCGGAAACCCGTCATCGACCGTTTTAATTTCTTGTAGACAGACAATATCGGTCTGGGTTCGTTTCAGCCAAGACAGAACGCCGGGCAAACGTACTTTGATTGAGTTTACATTCCACGTCGCTATTTTCATGGGCTCTAGGTCATGAAAACCGGGTCTTAAGTCAAGATGTAATCCGAGCCCGTGGTGATATATTGGGGTGTGTTAAGGCGGCTTTGGCTTACGCGGCCTTCTCAAGCGCTGCGCCAATGACGCAATTGCGTCCTTGTTGTTTAGCTTTGTAGAGGGCTTCATCGGCGCGTTTAAACACATCGCGCAGTTTTTCACCCTCGCGCACTTCAGCGACGCCGGCGCTAGTTGTGATGTTTAGCGCTTGTCCTTCAACATAAACAGGCGTCCCGCCGATATAATTGCGAACGCGGTTGGCGGCTAACATGGCGTCTTCTTCAAGGGTATTGGGCATGGCAATCATAAATTCTTCGCCGCCATAACGGCTAACAATGTCGACGGCGCGCATATTGGTCACAAGACGCGCGGCGACTTCTTTAAGAATTTCATCGCCCATATCATGCCCTAGAATATCATTGACCCGTTTAAAGTGGTCAATGTCAAACACCATAATGGAAAATTTTTCACCCGTTTCGTTCAAGCTCGCAAATAACGGCTCAATCGAATTATCAAAATACCGCCGATTGCCAAGCCCTGTGAGAGGATCGGCAATGACCATTTCGAGATTTTCATTGAAGTTTTCCCGCAAGGCATCGGCATAAAATTTTCGGCGGAGCTGCGTATTCACACGGGCCACCAGTTCTTGTGTTTCAACCGGACGCATGAGCGTGTCGTTAATGCCAATATCATAGGCGCGGACGAGTTTCGACTCGTCCTCGGGGTTGCCCACAACCAAAATAGGAATATCCCGGCTGGATTGGTCATATCGTAGCGACGCACATACGCGCAGGCCATCAAAACTGTCTGATACAAGGCTCACAATGATTAAATCAATATCGGTTTTCGTGCGGTCAATGGCCTCTTTGGGGTCGGCTAGAACGGTGAATTCATGATTGGTTTTTAAGGGCCGCGTGATTTTATCAGCCCGGATTGTATTGTCTTCGACAATCAGAATATGGCCGCGCCGTTCGTCAATTTTATTGAGCATTGGCCGGGAATTTGCCGCTGAATGCCCTGTATGGCTCAAAAGCTGATCTGTGACCATTTTGAGCCGAAGCATTGAGCGTACCCGCGCCATTAAATTGAAATCTTCAATCGGCTTGGTGATAAAATCATCAGCGCCCGCTTCGAGGCCGCGGATTCTATCTTTGGTTTCTTCAAGCGCGGTCACCATTATGACCGGAATATGGTAGGTTTCAGGATCTTTTTTAAGGCGGCAGCAGGCTTCAAACCCGTCAATGCCCGGCATCATAGCGTCCATCAGGATAAGATCGATTTTCTCACGTCCTGCAATTTCGAGCGCTTCTTCGCCGCTGCACGCCATGACCGTGTCATAATATTCTGCCGCAAGCTTAACCTCCAGTAAGTGGCGGTTCGGGGCCAGATCATCGACGATAAGGATGCGCGCGCTCACGGCTGACTCCTATTTCACGAATTCGCGTATGGTCGACAGGAAAGACGTGATGGTAATGGGTTTGGATATATAAGCTTCGCACCCGCCGTCGCGAATACGCTTTTCATCGCCCTTCATGGCAAAGGCGGTTACGGCGATAACGGGAATGTCAGCCAGTGTTTCATCATCTTTGATCCACTTGGTGACTTCAAGGCCTGATACTTCCGGGAGCTGTATGTCCATGAGGATGAGGTCTGGCATAAATGACTTCGCCATGGAAATGGCTTTCAGTCCCTCTCGGGCTTGCTGGGTCTCATATCCGTGCGCGTCGAGAAGATCAGAGAACAGTTTCATGTTCAATTCGTTATCTTCGACAATGAGAATTTTCTTCGGCATGATTTGTAGCATTTGTCCCGTTCACCTGTTGTCACGCTTGTTCGCGTAGTCCATTTTATAAAGCCTATTTAACACGAATATCCTTAATCAAGGGTATGCATGGTCTTTAGACTTACTTAAAGAACATAAAAGGAACATTAACGCGAGGCGGCGACCATAATGCCGAGTATGCAGGACAAAACTTCAGAGAAAAGACTGTGCCGTAATTGTGGCAACTCGCAAGATGGTGAGCCTGTCTGCGCCTCGTGCGGATCGCATCTCAGCGTTGTCCATCCGGAGATTATGGACTTGTCGATTGCGCATGTGGATTGCGACGCGTTTTACTGCTCGATTGAAAAGCGCGATAATCCTGATCTGATCAATAAGCCTGTGATTGTCGGCGGCGGGACGCGCGGCGTTGTCGCGGCGGCCTGTTATAACGCGCGGGTTTACGGCGTGCGCTCGGCCATGCCGATGTTTAAAGCGCTCAAAGCCTGCCCGCATGCGGTTGTTATTCGCCCTGTGATGAATAAATATAGCCTTGAGGGCCGCCGCATACGCACCATGATGCAGTCGCTCACGCCATTGGTCGAGCCGCTGTCCATTGATGAGGCTTTTTTGGATTTGACAGGTACGCAGCGTTTGCACGGCTTGGCTCCGGCGCAGAGCCTGATCAAATTGCAGCAGGATATATTCAAGGAAGTGGGCGTCACGGTTTCTGTGGGCCTGAGTTATAATAAGTTTCTGGCGAAAACCGCGTCAGATATGGATAAACCGAACGGGTTTGCGGTCATTGGCCGTAGCGACGCGCTGGATATTCTCGCCGATAAACCCGTTGATTTCATTTTTGGCGTGGGGCCTGCTTTTACCCGCTCGCTCGGAAAAGCGGGTATCCACTCCATTCGCGATGTTCGCAACCGCTCAGATAGTGAGATGGCCAAACGCTTTGGCGATGCGGGATTACGGCTCGCACGTCTTGCCCGCGCGGAGGACACGCGCCGGGTTAATCCGGAGAGCCTTCGCAAAAGCGTGTCGTCTGAGACGACATTTCATACTGACATATCCGATGTGCAGCAACTCAAAGACCGGCTTTGGGTGACGTGTGTCAAGACGGCCGATCACGCCAAAGCTCTGGATATTGCCGGGCGGGTGGTCACGCTGAAGCTGAAAACACGGCAATTTGAAAGCCTGACCCGCCGCCGCACTTTGGCGCAGCCGGTTCAACTGGCGGATGTGATTTTCCATGCCCTAGAGCCGCTTTTAGAGACTGAGGCCAACGGGCGGCAATTCCGCCTCATCGGCGCGGGTATATCGGGCCTCGCCGCGCCGGTGGGCGATAGCGGCGATTTGCTAGATCCCAGTGCGACCAAACGGGGCATTGCTGAACGGGCTTCCGATCATGCGCGGGCGAAGTTTGGAAAAGATGCTGTTATGACAGGCCGGGCTTTGCGCCAAAGCCTTGCGTGCTCGACGCGCGGGGTTCAGCCGGATACAAAAAAGCCCGGCACATAGCCGGGCTTTTCACAGAAAACTATTAAGTCGACCCTAGCGCCGCGTATTCATCGCCATTTTCAGCACATCATCCATGACGCTGCCGTCGCCGTCCGCGTCGAGCATTTTGCCGAGCATGCCAAGGCCTTGTTGGTGGCTTTGCTGCGCTTGCGCTTGTTGCTTGCGTGCGCCGCCGAGAAGTCCGTCCAGCATACCGCCAAGACCGCCTTTGGATTGTCCGCCGCCCATCATTTGCGACATGGCGAGTTGCGCGAGTTGTGACTGCATAGAGGGCTGCTGTGTTTGTTGTGACAGGCTACCCATCGCCATAGAGGCGACCATTGGCAGCATTTTCTTAAGAAGGTCACTGCCAATACCGGTTTGCTCTGATGCTTTTCCGGCAACCGCGCGGCTGACCTCTTTCGAGCCAAACAAATGGCCGAGGATTGCGTTCCCGTCAGAGATTGCCTCTGGACGTGCGAGCACGTCCGGTTTTTCAATATATTGGCTGTGATTGCCATTTTGCAAAGCGCCCAAAAGCCCTGCGAGTCCTTGTGGTGATTGCGTGTTTTGTTTCAGCGCCGATGAAATTGCCGGCAAAAGCGCTGCGA
>CAYGRF010000106.1:0-5235 GCA_964352275.1 uncultured Caulobacterales bacterium | reverse complement strand
CGCTGCGATTGCTTGCTGTGTTTGCCCAGCATCAAGCCCGGCTGCCTGCCCGGCCTGCTGCGCGGCTGCGCCGCCCTGTGCCTGCATGATCATGTCCATTAAATTCATTGCCATTGTTAGCCTTCCCAAAATTGTTAACAAATGCTTATAACGCACAGATAAGATGAAGCGAGCATGAATTACACGCCGGGCTGTATTTTGACGAAAATTAAGCGGCTATGACGTAAATCATTGCCAGACCGCGGCAAATATTCGAGTCCATGGTCAAAGCAATAGGAATATATAATGACAGCACCGCAAATCTATAAGGCTATGGCCCTGCAAACGGAATGCCGCGCCGTTAACCGCGCTACGGACAAGGATGCAGCCTCTCAAATTATTACGCATACATTGGCGCAGATTCGCGGGCAATTATTTTCGGCAAAGGCGTTTCACGGCAGTGATCTGAAGCTTGTCTGTCTACCCGAATATTTCCTGACCGGTTTTCCCGCCGGCGAGACGGCTGAGCAATGGCGCGATAAAGCCTGTATCCATGTGGGCGGGCCGGAATATGACGCGCTGGGTAAGCTGGCCTTTGATACCGGATTATATATTGGCGGAAATGCCTACGAGATTGATCCCCATTTCCCGGAGCTTTACTTTCAGTGTTCTTTTATTTTCGCGCCGAGCGGGGGTATGGTTCTGCGTTATCGCCGCCTAGTGTCGATGTATGCGCCCAGTCCCTATGACGTGATGCAGGCTTACCTCGAACATTACTCCGAAGATGATTTATTCCCGGTTGTCGAGACGCCGCTTGGGCGGCTGGCGGCGCTGGCATCGGAGGAGATACTCTATCCCGAGATTACGCGCATTCTGGCTTGCAAAGGCGCAGAGGTGCTTTTCCATCCGACATCCGAAGCCGCCAGTACACAGTGGTCGCCCAAAAATGTCGCCAAGGTCGCGCGCGCGCAAGAAAATTTGCTCTATGTGGTTTCTGCTAATTCCGCCGGTATTACCGGCAGTAGCCTCGCCGCGTTTTCGACGGATGCCCGCAGCCAGATTGTCGATGATCGGGGCATGATTTTGGCGGAGACGCCCGGCGGGGAGAGCATTACCGCTTGCGCTGATATTGATATTGGCGCGCTGCGCTATCGCCGCCGCCGCGTGGGTATGGATAACCGCCTCGCACGGCAGCCCATGGCGCTTTACGCCCGGCAATTTGCCAATCTCTCTATCCATCCGGCCGAAAGTCTCGGAGATGGCAGCACGGCTCCGGCGAAAGATTTCTACAAAGCGCGGCAAGAAGCCGTGATTGAGCGGCTGATTAAATCAGGCCTCATTTAAAGCGTTATGGAAACGGGCGGCGGCCTAAATATTCAGCGTTGAGACTGGTCACATACATCCAGCCATCACCGGGTGCAATGGCGCCGGTGGCTTGCGGGTAAGCCCCGGACGGGTCTTGCCATGTTTGTAGGACGTTGCCTTTGTCATCCATCTGGATAATAAACCCGTAATTTTGCGCGGACGGCTTCATAAAGGCCGGGAGACGCCACACCATTTTACGCCAAAACGGCGCGCTGGAAAGGTCATCCAAAATTTCGGATCGCTTACTAATCAGGCCAACGAAATATGTCCCGTCAGGGCCGGGATTGATATTGTCGGGAAATCCGGGCAGGTTATCCATGACAATGTCGGTCTCGCCATCGCGCGGCCCGTTTACCCATATGCGTAAAATCCGGTATTTTCCGGTCTCGATCACAAGGATTGATTGTCCGTCCGGTGACATGGCGACGCCGTTGGCAAAGCTAATCCCGGTTTTGATAATGCGGGTCGTTTGGTCGGCAGGGTCATAGGCCAAGATCCGTCCTGTGCTGCCGTGCTCCATAATCTCGAGCAGGCTTCCGGCCATCGTGCTCCCCGCCGCTTCCGCGCCAAATTTCGTCGAGGCGTCAGAGAAATAAATAATCCCGCCTGGCCCAATATCCAAATCATCGGCGTAAAGTATAGGCGTGCCTGCGGCGCTGTTGGTGAGAACAGTCACCGTTCCGTCAGGGGCGGCAGAGAGAAGGCCTTTAAAGGCGTCTGCGATTATCAGATTATTGGCGCTGTCAAATTCAAGGCCGAGCGGCACGCCGCCGGTTTGCGCAAAGGTCTCATAAGTTCCGGATTCCAGATCGATCGTGCGGATAACGCCGTCTTGGGATGAGACGAAAAGCATGAGGGCTCCGTCGATCATTCGCGCGGCCACATCTTCGGGGCCGTGAATGTCGCCTATGTCAAGTCTGTCGAGGTTTGCCAGTTTTTCGTTGGGCGCGAAATCGCCGACATAGCCAACGTCAACAGGTGCGTCCCAGCTTTGCGGATCAATCGGCACGGGCCAGAAACACAGATAGAGTATGAGAAGCGCCAGTAAAGCTGCGCTTGCTTTTAAAACCTTCATTATATCCCCCCGAATTAAAGTGTCCTTAGCCTAGCTTCGCGAAGCCAGCCACTTTTTATAGCGTTTGGTTTGCCGCGCTTGGCGGATTTGCCCTTTAATGACAGCCCATAACGGGCTTTGCCCCCGGCGCGGCGGCTGGCCAGTGCCCATGCGGTAGAGATTTTCCTTTGTCAAAGCCATGCCCGCGAGCGCCAAAAATGTTTTGTTTTTGGATTTAATCACGGGCAGCGGTATGTGTAGGTTTTCATCGTTCTTCCAGTCCGCGGGAATGTTAGCATTAAAGCCAAAGGCGCGGGCAATACCGATAATGTCGACCTTTCCGTCTTCAATCGCCGCCGCGGCCGTCTCGCGTTTTGTGACGCCGCCCGTCACCATGATCGGCATTTGGGCAGCCTCTGCGATATCGCGGGCAAAGTCGATAAAATACATTTCGCGCTCTATTGTGCTTTGCGCGCGTCCATCATCGGCCATACCCATCATCGCGGCGCTCTCATAGCTTCCGCCGGACAATTCGACAAAATCCACGGATTCGTCATTGAGCCATGTCACGACCTGTTTGGCGTCCTCAACATCAAAGCCGCCGCGCTGAAAATCAGCAGAGTTAAGTTTGACGGCGACGCCAAAATCTTTGCCAACGCGGGCGCGCACGGCGCGGACAATCTCAAGCAGGAACCCGGCGCGGTTTTCAAGGCTGCCGCCCCACTTATCTGTACGCAAATTTGTCAGCGGCGATAGGAACTGCGCGACCAAATAGCCATGGGCGCTATGGATTTGCACCCCGTCAAACCCGGCAGATTGCGCCGCCTCGGCGGTATCCGCAAATTGCGCGATTTTGCCCAGAACTTCCTCATGGGTCAGCGCGCGGGCGTTTGTGAACATCTTTGCTGCCGGGCCGTCCATTTTCACTTTTGTATCGGACGCTGAAACCACATCCGTGCCCATCGTTGCATAGACTTGCCGTCCGGGATGGCTGATTTGCATAAAGAGCTTAGAGCCGCCGGATTTCCCGGCCGCAGCCCAACGCTCAAATGTGTGACGTACTGTTTCCTCTCCCAGCACGCCTTTGCCGAGATAAACCCCGCCGGGACCGGTCATGGCATCAGGCGAGACCATGACATTGCCGGTCAGGATCAGGCCGGGGCCGCCCGCTGCCCACTGCGTATAAAGATTGATCAGCGCTTCGCCGGGGACTTGTCCGGCTTCCGCCATATTCTCTTCCATCGCCGCTTTGCACAAACGGTTATGGATGGTCATGCCATTGGGTAAGGTCAGTGAATCGAATATGTCAGCCATATGTAAAGCCCCGTTTTTGAAAATGTGTATTTAGATTAGCGCTTCCGGACGCGCCATAAGAAAAGTGCGCCCAAAAAGACGATAAAACCAATGCCAAAAACCTCAAGCCGTGACATGTTGCCGATCCACGGCGCGGCCAAGGTTTCCATACCGGACAGACTGTCTCCGCCGGTTAAGACAAAGACTGCCAGCCCAATGGCGAAGGCGGCTCCGACTCCGGCAACCGAAAAGACGGCTCTGTAAAAATAAGTATCGGATTTTTCAGCCTTGCGGCGGCGCGCAGCAGCGCGGTGATAGCGGCGAAACCGCCGATCATTGACGGTTTCGGGCCCGGACGCATCTGTTTCTTTATCGCTCATACTGTAGTCTAGCATGGTCAAATCAAATTCCCATGCTAAAAACAGGCATGGCCGCGATGCGAATAGATAAAGTCAAAAGATTGGTACAAAAAGAGCTGGTAACAAAAGCTTTGGGCGCAAGCTATGCAGCGTTGATTGTCTTTGCAATGCTTGCGGTTGCCTCAGCGGAGGATAAACCAAGCCAGCCTGTCCACGATTTTATGATCAATAATAGCCCCCTTAAAGCCGAAGAGCTCCGGGCTGCCTTTTCAGGGAAAACTCATGACGGGTTTTACCGGTTTGAGCGCGAATCTATCCCTACCCATAGTTTTAGCGAAACAACAACGGCGGATGGCCGCGTGACGCATATTCAAGGCCCGGAAACGATCACCGGGACATGGCGCATCAAGGGCGATCAAATCTGCTATACCTATGACGACACATGGAGGCGTGAGCTTTGTTTTGATATGTACCGTGTTGGCAATTGTTATTATCACTATATTATGACCGAAGCCGGACGGCCCATTCAGGCATGGACTGCGCGGTCCCACCCGCGAGGAGAACAACCGGATTGTGATGCTCAGATTTCGTAAAATTTTTATAGGCCTTGCGGTAATATGTATGGCGATTGTGCTCAATGATCGCGCAGCGGCGCAAAGCCAAAAAACGGATATACGCCCTCATGCGAACCTTATGATGGGTGATGAACTGCTCATGGCGTTTGAGGGTGTGACCCATGAGGGCGCCTATAATTTCACAGATGCGGGTGACCCGCGCCGTTTTTATACGGAAACAACCCACGCTATGGGGCGAACCAGCTATTCGGAAAAAGGCCTTGAGACCGAAGGGGATTGGTCAGTTAAGAATAATACCTTGTGTTTCCGTTATGATAGCGCCGATATGACGGGCGGGTGTTTCCGGGTCTACCGTGTGGGGAATTGCTATTATTATTACAGTGACAGCCTTTTGATGCGCCGCGATGAACTGGACCGCGATTATTGGACGGCCCGCAGCGTACGCGCGGGCGAAGCCCCGTCATGCGAGCCGGGTGTCTCATGAGGGCATTTGTTATCAGCCTGCTCTGCCTGTGCGCTTCGTTTGGCATAGCCCATGCACAATCGGATGTAGGGGCTCAATCGGATGTTGGGGCCCTTTCGCCCGTAATTGATGATGATTTGCTGCGCG
>CAYGRF010000105.1:0-10003 GCA_964352275.1 uncultured Caulobacterales bacterium | reverse complement strand
TCGTCCATATAGGACGCCCTAATGCTGTTCTTCGCGATCTGCGCCAAATCAGCATGCGGCAAATCCAAAGCCTCGGCGACCGCAATATAATTATCGTTGAGATAACCACCAAAATAGGATGGGTCGTCGGAATTAACAGTTACATTCAGTCCGGCGTCCATCATCGCTTTGAGCGGGTGATTGCGCATATCATCAACAACGCAAAGTTTCAGGTTTGATAGCGGACAAACCGTCAGCGCGATCCCCATTTTCGCGAGGCGGGCCGTCAGGAGAGGGTCTTCCATCGAGCGGTTCCCGTGGTCTAGCCGGTCAATTTTGAGAATATCGAGCGCCTCATACACATAGTCCGGCGGGCCTTCTTCGCCAGCATGAGCAAATATTTTGAGCCCCTTGTCACGCGCGGCGGCAAACACATTGGCATATTTGGACGGCGGATGGCCAAGCTCGGACGAGTCGAGCCCCACGCCCAAAATCCTGTCCAAATAAGGCTCAGCTTCTCGCAAGGTCTCAAATGCCGCCTCTTCGCTAAGGTGGCGCAAAAAAGACAAGATTAAATGTGAGCTGATACCCCATTCGGTTCGGCCATAGTCAAGCCCGGACAGAATGCCCTCAATCGCGTCTGCGAACGGTACGCCGCGTTCCGTGTGGCCCTGGGGATCGAAAAATATTTCAACGTGGCGGCAATTATCTTGGCGAACACGCGCCAAATAGGCAGTGGTTAAATCGTGAAAGTCCTGCCGGGTCTGGAGGACGCTCATGCCCTGATAATAAATATCAAGAAATTCCTGCAAGTTATGAAACGCATAGGCGGCGCGAATATCCGCGACGGTCTCGTACGGCAGTTTAACATTGTTGCGCTGCGCAAATTCCATCATTTGCTTCGGCTCAAGACTGCCTTCGATATGGAGGTGAAGCTCGGCTTTGGGGAGTTTCTGGATGAAATCTGCGCGTGTCATGATGCCGCCTTTTGCATATCCAGCGCGGCGAAAAAACGCGCCGGCAGGTTTTTATTCTGTCTAAGCTCATCCGCTGTGCAGCCGTGCAGCTCATGCGGAAAGATCAGCCATTTTTCCGTCTCGTGGATGAAAAAGTCCGGCGTGCGATCCGTCTTATTTTTCTCAGGCTTATAATAAACCGTGGCGACGCGAATATCTTTGGGTGTGTTGAGGCGGCACAGTTTTGTGAGTTCCTTAATAATCGCCGCGACGCTCCGCCCGCTATCAAACACATCGTCAATAATCAGAAGATTATCATCGGCGTTGATAACGTCCACAACATGCCGGAGGCCAAATATTTTCACTGTGCCCGACGACTCTGTTGCATTGCCATATGAGGATGTCCGAATAGCATAATGATCGGCTTCGCAGCCAAGGCGCTCCAATATTTCCTGAACCGCAATGCCCACCGGCGCGCCGCCGCGCCAAACGCCAATAATAAATGTCGGTTCAAAATCGCTCTCAAACACGCGCTGACCGAGTTCAAAAGAATCGCGTAAAAGCTCGCTGGCACTGATAAATATTTTATCCATGCCCGTGTTTAGCAGACGCGGCTGGTTTCTCAACGGGAAAGCCGTGCTTTAAAACTTGATTTTAGTCAGAACATGTCTACCTTGCGCGTTATGAGTGTTGGCGCAACATATATCCCAGTTACGATGAAACACCCCCATGCGATACGTTGACCGCTCCTCTTTTCCTGCGCCCAAAAGCCTATCGGGCCCTAAGGCTGAGGCGGCAAGAGACGAGATTGCTACCTATTTAAACATTCCGGCTGAGCGGCGCGCGCAAATACGTCCGTCATTTGATTCAAGCATTTGGAAAACGGCAGATGTTGGAACACAACTCGCTGACCTATTTCGCAGCACATGTGCCTATTGCGAAAGCGGTGTTGGAGCTAACAGTTATAGCGAAGTCGAACATTTTCGCCCCCTGACAAATGCGGGTAATGACTTCAAAACCGCGCAAGTTGAACATTACGCTTGGCTGGCCTATGACTGGGATAATCTATTGCTATCCTGCCGCGCGTGCACCCGCTCTAAAGGAAGCTTGTTTCCGGCAGAGGGCAAACGCGGCGAGATCAACACTCCAGTCCAAAACTTGCGCAACGATGAAAAGGCTTTGCTTCTCGATCCATGCTGGGATCACCCATACAAACACCTTGCGTTTAAGGCGACAGGTCGCGCCGTTGCCCTAACCAAAAAAGGCCAAAAGACGATCGATGTACTTGGTCTCAACCGCGCACCCTTGGTCGAGGCGCGGCAGCAAGCGTTTACAACTCTTGTACGGCTGCTTTTGCACAAAACGGACATAACCCTAATTGAAACAGGCTCATCGCATTCCGAAGACAGCTATGCTTTTGGTGATCACCCTTTCTCCGGGGCCTGCGCTAATCTTGTGATGCGCTATATGACAGAGAAAGGTCATAAAGACCTTAGCGGCGCTCTGGCTTATCTGTCTGATATGTCCATCGACGACCGGGAAGCCGAACTTGCGGCCATGATCGCGTTCAGTAGCGAGGACGGCAATCTTGATGCCTATGATGCCCCCAATTCCCCGTGGGCATTTTTCCAGTCTGCCATCAAAAGCATTATCCCCGGAACCAAAGAAGGCGACACATTTCGCTCCAAAGACATGGACCGTATGGATGCTGCGCTTGATAATATCCGGTCTGTGCACATTAAAAACTTCAAAGCGCTCGAAAATATACACTTTGAACTGCCCCGAACGACCAGCACTCCATCCTCAAAAACCCGCGATCAGGATACAAGACTTGCGCCCTGTATGATAATTTTGGGTGAAAACGCAACAGGCAAAAGCACGGTTCTGGAGGCGATTGCGCTCGCTCTGCTTGGCACAGAGCAAACACACCGCTTAGACAGGCTTGTCGACTCGGACGACCTCACCCCCCGCGCGCTTGTGCATAGAAAAATGCTTTACGGCGACAATCCTGATGCTGCGGACTCCTTGACTGTATCATTGTCCTTTTTTGAAAAGGCTCGTGATATTGAGATCAATGGAAAATTTTTAGATACCAAATTTTCTGGCAGTAAAATGCCTTCCAAAAGAGTGCTCGCCTATGGCCCACGTCGCTATTTCAGCAAGGATCGCAAATACAATGAAGCACCGGTCAATCGGGTGGTGTCCCTGTTCGATCCTATGGCAACGATCGCAGAGCCTGTCGCATGGCTCGCAAGATGCAGTGACAATGATTTTCAAGCGGCGGTTCGCGCGCTCAGAACCATACTCGCCCTGAATAACAAAAGTATCGTCACCCGCAAAGACGGCGACATTCTCATTGATCTTGACGGGCAGATAACGCCGTTCAAATATATGTCTGTTGGGTATCAATCGGTCATTTCTATGGCAGTTGATATTATGCGCGAACTCCTAAGGCATTTCAGCAATCTGGAAACTGCCAGTGCGGTTGTATTGATCGATGAGATCGAAACCCATCTCCACCCGCGCTGGAAAATGCAAATTATGCAAAAATTGCGTGAAGCCATGCCGAGCGTGCAATTCATCGTCACCACCCATGACCCGCTATGTTTGCGGGGCATGTATGACGGCGAAATATTTGTTCTGCGGCGCGCGTTTGACGAGGATAGAGACACATATACGGGGCCGCCGGAAATCCACCCCTTGACCGTCAGGCCCGGTATGGATTCCGATGACATCCTGACTAGCGCAGGGTTCGGCCTCACAACCACATTTCTCGACGAGACTGTGGAAGATAATATCTCTGAATATAGTCAATTATTACTTTTGCAAAACCGCAAGATTTTAGATGGCGACACACTCGATAGCGAGGACGAGGTACGGTTAGCGGATGTTCGCCGTAAACTTGGTAATACAATTACCGGTTTCGGAGCCAGCCCTATTGAGGAGGCAGCCATTAAAGAGCGTTTCAGCAATCCGCAAGCCGAGAGCATGGTAGACATCCCGTCAAATTTCGAAAAAATTATTGCGCAGGCTTATAAAGCTAAACAATCCGGCAATGATTAAACTCGAAGAACAGCCAGAGCCTCCTAATTTTCAAGACGCTGCACGCGCGGCTAAAGACGCTGTTCGAACGGTATTTGAAGACTTTTTGGAACCGGACGTTCATGCAAAAGGTCCTGAATATCCAAAAGTTGACGATGTCTGGGGGAATTTCAAAGCGGATCTTTCACAAGCCTATTATATGCGCTGCGCGTATTGCGAGGATTTTGCGATTGGAACAGCCGCGGGTGATATCGAACATTATCGCCCTAAAAAACGCATCCGCCAGCTTAACCCTGAGCACACGGGACGGGAAAAAGAACACCTGATTAACATTAGCGGACGAAAATACATAAAAGGCAGCACGACAGGCTATTGGTGGCTGGCCTATGAATGGACCAATTATTTATTGGCATGCCCGCCGTGTAATCAAAAATGGAAAAGCGATCTATTCCCGGTCAAAGGGGATACGAACGTCACAACCCGGCCACTCATAGATAATCACGACGATGAAGTACCCCTGCTCATCAACCCGGTTTACACTGACCCCGACAATCATTTGAGCTTTGATCGCGACGGCATTGTTATAGGGCTAACGGACGAAGGCTGGGCGACAATAGCCACAGTAGGATTATGGAGACCGTCTTTGGTCAAGAAGCGGGCTGACCGGTTAAAATCTATAGAGTTGAATATACGCTCGATTGAAAAAGAAATGCAAAAGCCTGACCCCAGCTTTGATAATATCCGTATTGCGGCAGAGAATATTGTTTGGGACGGAGACTATCATTCCCACAGCAATCTATTTCCGGGTGTGATCCGCAATTATTTTCAGCGCAGAACCCAGATGGACTGGGATACGCTAATATCTCTGGCGAACCCGTTAAATAGTTAGGCCCGCCTCCTTAAACCCGCCTTGGAAGGCGCAGTGTCACGCTTAGCCCGCCTATATCCGCGCGCGCCAAAGTCACGCTGCCTTTATAGGCGCGGGCGAGATCGTCAACAATTGCGAGACCAAAGCCGGTGCCGGGCATAGCCTCATCCAGACGCTCTCCGCGTTTGAGCGCTTTGGCATAGTTCTCCGGCGGCATGCCCGGCCCGTCATCTCTGACGCAAATCTCAAGCATCGTGTCGTCATTCTGCGCCGGAGCGGCACTCACACAGACTTTTGACTCTGTCCATTTACAGGCATTGTCGAGCAAATTACCTGCCATTTCCTCAAGATCTGTTTTCTCGCCGCGAAACTGCAAATCACCGGGAATGTCCATGTCAAAGGCCATATCTTTATCCCGGTAAATTCGTACCAACGTGCGCGCGAAGGGCTCCAGCGTATCTTTAACAGAGGCGCTGACGCCAATGGTTTGGCCGCGCGCGGCGGCGCGGGCCCGGCGAAGGTGATGATCGACCTGATTTTTCATAGTATTAGATTGCCGCCGGACAATCACGGCGAGAGCCGATTTTGTTGAAGCCGCCTCATTGAGCAAAACCGCAAGCGGAGTTTTAAGAGCATGGGCCAAATTACCGACATGCGTTTTGGCTTGCTCGACAATGTCTCTGTTGTGGATGATCAGAGAATTAAGTTCGCTCGCCAGCGGCTGAATTTCGGACGGATAATTCCCGTCAACATGCGCGGCGCGGCCCTCGCGGACATCGACAACTTTGTCGCGTAATTCAAAGAGCGGCTTTAGCCCCACCCGCACCTGCATAAACACGGCAAGGACAAGAGCGGTGGACAAGATAAACATCAGCCCGATAGCGAGAAAGGCAAAATTACGAATATCTTTGCTCGCCACACGGCTATCCGCCGCTGCCATAATGACAATCGGCCTGTTATTCATATTAGGTAAAATCACGGACCGTGCCATGACCCGAAGCCGCTCTCCGACATCCGGCCCGGCCATTTGCGTTTGAATTTGCGCGCCCGGTTGATCCAGCATCACAGCCGCCAACGCCTCCGGCAGCATCAATGTCTCCCCGGCGAGTGAAGGAGAGGCTTTGATGGGCAAGACAACGCCGTCTCTGGATAGATTGCCAATCAGCCAGTAACGCCCTGATAAGGCCTGTTGATAGCGCTGGTCTATCGGCTCGCGGCTGAGCGAGATTTCGCCCGGCTCTTGTCCCGGCAAGCCCGTGTCTGCGGTCGCGATTAGGGCTGTAATTGTGCTGGAGAGTGGCTCGTCAAAAAGGCGGAAAGTCGACGCCCTGTAAAACCATGTCAGCGCAAACGCAGTAAGCGCTAAGGCCGGCAACGACCACATCACCGCTCCGCGAACAAGCCGCAGAACAAGAGACGTGTTTTGTATCACGGGTTTAGCCGGCTCGCTCACTTTTTCTTTTTAGCACTTTCGGCCGGGTCCATCAGCCGGTATCCAAGCCCGCGCACGGTTTCGATACGGTCAGTACCGATTTTGCGCCGCAAGCGACCAACGAACACTTCGATCGTGTTAGAATCGCGGTCAAAATCCTGATCATAAATATGCTCAACCAATTCGGTGCGCGAAATTACCCGGCCACGGTGCATGGCTAAATAAGACAAAAGACGAAATTCGTGCGAGGTCAGCTTAATAGGCATACCGTCTACAAATGCTCGAGCGGCGCGATTATCAACGAGCAATCCGCCGATCTCTATCGAATCCGTCGTATGCCCCGCAGCGCGGCGTACAAGGGCGCGAAGGCGCGCGAGGAGTTCTTCGGTATGAAACGGTTTGGTCAGATAATCATCAGCGCCCGCATCAAATCCGGCAACCTTTTCGCTCCACTGATCGCGGGCCGTTAGGATAATTACGGGAAACTTGCGGCCATCCGCCCGCCATTTTTGTAAAACGCTCACACCGTCAATCACAGGCAAGCCTAAATCCAGAATAACCGCGTCATAAGGCTCTGTATCGCCGAGAAAATGCCCTTCCTCGCCGTCATTGGCCACATCCACCGCATAACCGCTATCTTTCAGGGCTTCGGCTAACTGCCGGGATAAATCGGAATCGTCTTCAACAACTAATATACGCATAGGGGGCCCCTTAGGTCGCGAATAACACGCTTATATATCTCTATCGAACACGGCCTGTGGCTGCGTCAACAAAAACATCGATACGGCGTCCATCACTGCGAACCATCCGCACACGATATGCACTGCCTTCAAGGGATATGCCAACGACCTGCGCGCCGGGGACATGCCGCCGCGCGGCCGCTTTCGCTTGGGCTGCAGAAATCTGTTGCTGCGCATATTGCACAGTCGCAGACTGATACTGCACGGCGCGCAATTGCGAGGTCACAATCGGCGCACGGTATGTGCTATCCGGCCTCGCCTGCTCTGCAAAAGCATGGCCGGCGGGCAAAATTCCGCCGAAAACCAAAACCGCCGAGAGCGTGATATGTCTGAGCTTTTTCATAATAGGACCGTTCCTACCCGATGAGGCCTGAATAGAATCTGAATACTGAGTTCATATTTCTGTCGATTTAATTAACGCATCACGCGCAGAATTTTTACTGGCAACGCCCGCCTCGCGCGCCCACGCTTGCAAACTGTCTGATTTGGGATCATCGAGAACAATTTGCGTTGTGATCAATAAATCACCGCCCTTAAGGCCTTTGCCTTTCAGCCGAAGGGTTTTACCGGTATTGGTTCCCGCCGGAATGCTGAGCTGCAGCGTGCCGTCCGGTGTTGGCACTTTGACTTTTGCGCCGAGAACCGCTTCTTGCACAGATATGGGTAAGGTAAGGCGAACATTATTCCCCTCACGCACGAAATTCTTATGGGGCGTGACCGTAATATCAACTTTGGCATCGCCCGCCGGGCCCCCATAAGTCCCCGCTTGCCCTTTTCCGCGAAGACGTAAGGTCGTTTCGTCATCAACGCCTTTGGGAAGCTTAACGTCAAGCGTTTGCCCGTCGCCCATGCGAACGCGTTTGGTGCCGCCTTTAAGAGCTTCCATAAAGGATACGGTGAGTTTGTAACGCACATCCGCCCCTTTTTGCGGTCGCTGCATCTGGCTGCGTCGCCGCGCGCCGGGGCCAGCGCCCATTTGCATACCAAAAAGGGATGAGAATAAATCGGCCATATCGTCGCCGCCCATCCCGGATTGCTGAAATCCGCCGCGTCCGCCGAAACCACCTTGACCAGCACCTCCTTGGCCAAACCCTCCCTGACCAAAACCGCCCTGAAACGGGTTTTGCTGCTGACCACTGGCGTCGACCTGCCCGCTATCATAGCGCGCACGCAAATCCTTATCCGACAACAGAGTATATGCCGCCGTGATTTCTTTAAACCGCGTCGCGGCTTCTTCGTCGCCGGGATTCACATCCGGGTGCAGCTTTTTCGCCAAAGCGCGATACGCTTTTTTGATCTCGGCTTCGCTCGCCGATTTGCTCACGCCCAGCAATTTATAAGGGTCTTTCGCCACATGCGCCTCCTTCCTGCTCTATGTAAGCAGGATATAGATTTTCGCAATGGGCCAAACCTATGACAAGGGGAAATCAACGGCCAAAATACCGCCATAGCCGAACCCTGTCGCACCTTGCTGGATATGGAAATGGGTTATTAAAGGCCCCAGCCCCGCGAGATCCGTATTCGGTATCAAAACCTCTGGTGTCTGCGTTTCATAGACTGCGAGTGCAGCCTCCTCGTTCATCATGCGAACGCGATAAAACTCGGTTTCCTCGCCGAGCGGAACGTCGAGCCCGGCCCAGCTATCGCCGTGTATGCGGGAGCGCCGTATCCAGGAGAGATGTAAGCCGTCATCGCGCGCGTCAATCTTTGGATGAACCGGGCTTAGCGGGCGCAGATGACGCGCCGTATAGGTAAGCGCCACCGGATCGCCGTCCCGCCCGCCAGCTTCAGCGTTTATTATAATGACATCACCGATGCGTTCCGGCGAAACCGGTAGGTCTTGCAGCCCCCGATTGAGATAAACAATCTGAGCGCCGGAGGGGATAGTCTCCATCATATCCGCGTCGGTGCCTGCAAGGCCGCGCAGCATGCGGGATAATCGGTACGTTGACTCGCCGATAAGTGTAATGCGGCCCGCCTGCAAAACTTCCCACCCATTATCCGTTTTAACCGCAAATCTGTTCGCGCCGCCGAGCACAGCCGGATCATCGACAGACGCAAGATCAATACCGGGCATGATAATGTCACAAACAGCGCCCCGGTCCCACCGCCCCGCCGGGCCGCGCGGTAAATCGCTCAACAGCGTCCCGGCGGCTGCGGGTTCAGTCAGAGCGGTCTCTGCGTCCGGGCTGATAACGCGCACGGGATGAAACGGAATGCCAAGCGCGCCGACAAGCACCCCGAGCCGCGCGCCGTTTGCTTGAATATCGGGGATGTCGAGGACAATCATATCGGGCGGACTGA
Organism: uncultured Caulobacterales bacterium; assembly: GCA_964352275.1. Taxonomy (GTDB): domain Bacteria; phylum Pseudomonadota; class Alphaproteobacteria; order Caulobacterales; family Maricaulaceae; genus JACOMS01. Next base: position 682 of record CAYGRF010000105.1, on the reverse strand, counting down.
TCCACGGCACAGGGGCAATCACGGACGGGGTGCTGCCGGATAATGCCTCCGGCGCAGGGCTACCAGTTTTCCTAACCACCACGCGCTGCGCGGCGGTGCCGTCCATATTCTCGACGCGCCACATCCCCTCTAAACCCGGCAACGAGACCACATCCCCGGTTTCAATATCGAGGCGCTGCGCAGAGAGCCTGAGTTCTGCGTAGGATTGTTCATAATTGACGGCATTTAAAATCGCTTCAGCGAGGCGGCGGGCTTGCCCTTCGCCCATGACAATCGGCACATGCACATCGGCGCTGCGCACGGTTTCCTCAAGCCTGCGTTGCGCGCTGACAAGGGCTGGCTGATAGTCACGGGCCGCGTCAATATAATGGACGCGTACGTCCAAAAGCCGCTGCTCTGCGCCCGGGACATGTTCCAAAACCCCGCCGCGTGCGCCCTGCTCTATGTCTTGCAGGCTCAGAGACGTTTGGTCTTCGAGGCCCTGTGATATAAACGCCAAACCCTCACCGCGCGCGCTCATATGGATGCCGTAGACCGACAATAAGGGCTCAAGCGCTGCCGCCGCTGACATGGGGCGGTCAATGACATAGCCTTCGATCAGCCCGTCCACACGGCTCGTATCAATGGCCGCCACGCCGCTTTGCCCGGCAATATCGCGGATGACATCCCCCAGCGCGGCCAG
>CAYGRF010000104.1:0-10145 GCA_964352275.1 uncultured Caulobacterales bacterium | reverse complement strand
TCTAGTCTGTTTCTTTGGGCGACATTGTGTAATTGAGCGCAAGACGCCCGCCATCAACATAAATACATTGCCCGGTAATATAGCTGGCGTCTTCGGACGCCAAAAATGCGGCTACGCTGGCAATTTCATCAGGCATTGCAACGCGCCCCATCGGTGTGCGTGATAAAATTTTGTCCATGGCTTCGGAGTCGCCTGCAACGCCCGCCAGCATGTCAGTCTTGACACTGCCCGGGCCAATCGCATTGACCCGGATGCCGTAAGGTGCAAGTTCTAGCGCCATCGCCTTGGTCATTTGCAACATGCCGCCCTTGGAGACAACATAGGCCAGATAATCCGGCAATGCCACTTGGTCATTGATGGATGACATATTGATAATGGCGTAGGGGCGCTCGGTGAGGCGGGATCGGTCTTCCCGGCTTTCGATCTCATCGACCATATATTCGGAAACATATTTTGACACGAGGAACGCACCGCGCAGATTGACGGCGAGCACCCTGTCAAAATCATCAACCGAGAGGTCGAGCGCGCCGCCCTTGAGTGCAACCCCCGCATTATTGACCAAAACATCGATACGTCCAAAACGGCTAAGCGTCTCGGCAATCAGGTTATGAACTTGAAGCTTTTCTGAAACATCGCATTGAAGGAAAACAACTTGGTCTTCATAGGCTCCCAAATCAGACAGAGCCCGCTTACCGGCAGATTCGCGCAAATCAGCGATCACAACACGATGACCGTCTTCTAAAAACCTGCGCGCACAGGCAAAACCAATGCCGTTGGCACCGCCTGTTACGATGACTACGCGTTCAAACATACACTAACCCTCACACCAAATGATCGTTGATGTGGCGGTTAAGCCCCACAGACGTCAAGCAAAAGTTAGAGGCTTAAGCCGACTGAAAAGAGCGAATCTGTTCTTTGAGGTGAAGTTTTTGTTTTTTAAGGCTGGACAATCGGAGCGTATCTGGGTGAGGTAGTTTAAGTTCCTCTTTTATTTTTTCATCGAGATGAGCATGTTTATTCTCAAGTTCTTTCAGATGAGCAGCTATTGCCATTCACGCCTCCATTCTTGCGTTGAATTTTTAGTGTAACACATTGCATTTAGATTGTCACTGCCATAGGTTTTGAATGGTAAAATATTACGGGCACATCGCTCGAAAGCCCGAACATGATTTCCATTAGTACAGAAAGCCCCCCGAATGGTTGAGGATGCCTCCAACGACATAAGCGAAGAGGCTGAAAAAGCTGAAATGATGGTGTTACTGGAGTCGTTAAAGCTGGAACATCGGCGCATCGACGCGGAGATCAACGCGCTATTGGAAACCGGTGTTGCGGATATGCTCAAAGTGCGCCGTATGAAAAAAGTAAAATTATCGATGAAGGATCAAATCGCTTATCTGGAGAACCAATTAACGCCAGACATTATCGCCTAGGGCCTGTTTCGCCTAAGGCCTGTGGACACTTTGTCTTTTAGCCGAATACATATTTTTATCAGCGCGCGATAAAATCGTTTCCACATCACTGTCAATGCTGCAAGGGGCAATGCCCCAGGCTGCAGTAATTTTGACACCGCCGGTTGGAATGTCGATCACTATATCGGATATGTGCCGGCACAAGGTTTCCGCCTTGACCTCGGCAAAATTGGGATCCGTTTTCAACAATAAAACGCCGAACTCATCCCCGCCAAGCCGCGCAACCGTATCTGCGGCGCGAACACCGTTTAATAAGGCTTTTCCAACTTCCCGGAGCATATCATCGCCAATGGAATGACCATATCGATCATTGATTGATTTGAAATCATTTAGGTCAATAAAGACAACGCTGGCCGGGATATTAAAGCGGTCGCTCATGGACTGTGCCCGCGCAAGTTCACGCATGAAAGCCCGGCGGTTATAGACCGGCATAAGCGGATCCATATCGGCAGTTTTTTCTAGGTCAGCAATATAGGCTCGCATATGATCGACCTGCGCCCTAAGCGTATCAATCTCAGCTTCAAGACGGCTAGGATAGTTCTGCAAAACAGGCTCCCCGTCATGATTGTGATTATCCTTATATGTTAAAGCTCTTAATTTCATAAGTCCTCAGTGCATTCCTTTACACACCCTGCCTTATGTCAGCTTTAGTCTTAAGAAACGTGAACGCGTGCTCGTAAACTGTAGATATGGTTAAGAATGGATTTGACCTGAAACGCCGCTTGGCTATGATAACGCGCTTTCTAGGGTGCTAAGCACTCAGCAATGACAGTGAAAGCCATGACGAAAAGCTCTGCCATAACAGACCCGTGCGACATCGCCATCATTATGGGGTCAACCTCAGACTGGCCGACCATGAAACATGCAGCCGACATATTGGACGCTTTAGGTGTTTCTTATTCAGCCAAGGTTATATCAGCTCACCGCACGCCCGATCGCCTCTATAGTTTCGCAAAAAATGCGCGATCGGACGGGCACAAAGTCATCATTGCGGGCGCAGGCGGCGCGGCGCACCTGCCGGGTATGGTCGCGTCTATGACGCCCCTGCCCGTTCTCGGCGTCCCCGTACAAAGTCAAGCTTTATCGGGCATGGACAGCCTTTTATCGATTGCGCAAATGCCCGGCGGCATTCCAGTCGGTACGTTGGCGATCGGAAAAGCCGGGGCAAAAAACGCCGCACTTCTCGCGGCTTCAATTTTGGCATTATCCGATGAAAAACTCGCGCAAGCGCTGGATGATTGGCGTGAGCGTCAAACCACGTCGGTGGCAGAGATGCCTGACACACAGTCCCTATTATGACGACGCCCTCAACCAACACCCCGCTGCCGCCAGGGTCATCCGTTGGTATTTTAGGCGGTGGTCAACTCGGGCAAATGCTCGCTCTGGCTGGGACGCGGCTGGGGCTGAATTGCCATATCTATACAAACCGGGCTGGGTCTCCAGCAACTATGGCTGCATGCAGCGTCACCGTAGGCGCCTATGATGACATTGGCGCCATCGCGCAATTCGCCAAGACCGTTGATGTTGTTACCTATGAGTTTGAAAATGTTCCCGCCGCAGCGGCCAAGGCCGCGAGTGATGTAACCTGCCTTCGTCCCGGCGCGCGTGCGCTTGATGTCGCGCAAGACCGCCTCACTGAAAAAACCTTTATCTCACAGACCGCAGGCGTTCCCGTTACGCCATTCTTCGAGATCAAAACCATCTATGATGTACGCCGCTTATGTCAGCGTTTAGACACGCCCGTCGTGATAAAAACCCGGCGGATGGGCTATGACGGGAAGGGCCAAGCGATTATTCGCGAGGAGTCTGATATTCAGCCCGCATTTGATAAACTTGCAGGCCAAGATCTCATTGCTGAACAATTTATAGAATTTAAGCGCGAGGTCTCGATCATTGCCGCCCGGAGCCTGTCCGGGGACATGGCCGCATACCCGCTGACTGAAAATATCCACAAGGACCATATTCTGCATATATCAACCGCGCCCGCAAAAAACGATACAGGAAAGGCACAGACGCTGGCCTTTAAAATCATGGAGGCTCTCGATTATGTCGGCGTCATGGCGACTGAATTTTTTCAGCTCAAAGACGGCTCGCTTTTGGTCAACGAGATTGCACCGCGGGTTCATAATTCCGGTCACTGGACACAAAATGCCGGATGTATTGACCAGTTTGAGCTGCATATGCGGGCGGTTGCAGGATGGCCGCTCGGCAGCGTCACGCCGCTTCACACCGTGCAAATGCTCAACCTTATCGGCGAAGATGTCAATGTGTGGCCGCAACTGGCGAAAGACCCGGATGCGAAGATTCATCTTTACGGGAAAAGCGAGACCCGCCCGGGCCGCAAAATGGGTCATGTCAACCGCATTATTGAATAGCGCTTTGTCGAGACCGACCCTTCCCATTCAACGCGAGTAACCGCAGTCATAAACACCCAATAACAGTGCTTGCCTTGCTCAAGCGCGGCTGATTGACTACCCTTTCCCCAAACAAGGAAAGCGCGCTGTATGGGCATGTTTTTAAAAACGGTACTCGCCGGCATTATTGCTGCGATCCTAGCTGGGAGCGTGGTCTATTTCGGCACGCCTGAAACGCCCGCAGATGGGCGTGTGCAACTTCGTCAATCCACGCCGCAATATCAGCAAGCGGCTAACCCAAATGAGCGGTGGATCGACACGCAACTTCGCAGGCTTGCCAATAAAATTAGCCCTGATCCTTCAAAGCGTCCAGCGGCTCCGGTAGCAACCCCTCAGACGGCTGCATCACCTCAGGCCGATTCAGCCGCGCCGCAGCCCCAAGAACGCGTGCGCTATTACCGCTTAGAGAACGGCGAATTTAAAGAGGTCGATTCGATTCCGCACCTCCCCAGCCTTGGCGATGCGGTGAACCCCAATGTGAGCGCGCGTATTACCGCCGTCATGGAGCAAGCCGAGCGCATTGAGCAGTCTGCCCTGCGGGACCGCGCCTATCTTGATATAGTTGATTACGCCGTTAGCGAAAATATTTTCTCGACCGCCAAAACAGCAGCTTTGGAGATTGAGCAAGCCGAGCTGCGCGATACAGCGCGTAGCCGCATCGCCATTGCCTACGCCAGGCTTGGCGATCCGAACTCTGCGTTCGCGCTGATTGATGCCGTTGAAGTCGATGAACTGCGCGATGTTATGCGCCTACAAGTCATCGAGGCCATGATTGTGCCTCCTATGCCGCAAAACGCGCAATAAACGATTTTATCGATTCAATTCCCTGTGAAATCCGTTATAGAGAGCCGGAATATTTGACTAAGGGAATACAGCATGGCGAGCACGCAATTTGATGTCATTATAATTGGATCCGGCCCGGGCGGCTATGTCACGGCTATTCGCGCCTCTCAACTGGGTTTGAAAACAGCCATTGTCGAAAGAGACGCTCTAGGCGGCGTTTGCCTAAACTGGGGCTGTATCCCGACAAAGGCTTTGCTCCGCTCCGCCGAAGTTTACCACCAAATGCAACATGCCAGTGATTACGGTCTATCGGCGACGCCAAGTTATGACCTAGCGGCGATTGTTTCCCGCTCGCGCAAAATCGCGAAACAGCTCTCAAGCGGCGTGAAATTCCTGATGAAAAAACATAAAATCACTGTCATCGAAGGATTCGCCACCCTAAAAGCCGGAAACCCTGCGCCGATTGTCCATGTTGGCGATCAAGCCTACACAGCCAAACATGTCATTGTCGCCAGCGGCGCGCGCGCGCGTACAATCCCGCAAGCGGGACTGGAGCCGGACGGAAAATTTATCTGGACCGCCAAAGAAGCTATGGTGCCCGACACCATGCCCAAAAAGCTCCTTGTCATAGGCTCCGGCGCAATCGGCATGGAGTTTGCCAGTTTCTTTGACGCGTTCGGCGCGGATGTTACCGTTGTGGAAATGGTCGATAATATCCTGCCCGCAGAAGACGCGGAAATCTCTGCTATGGCCCGCAAAAGCTTTGAGAAACGCGGCATGACCATCAAAACCGGCACGCAGGTCAAAGCCGTAAAAAAATCGGCGCAAACCGTCACAGCTACATTGTCCACAAACGGAAAAGATGATGACCATACATTTGACCGCGTTATTCTCGCGATCGGCATCGTCGGTAATGTTGAAGATATGGGACTTGAAGCCCTCGGCGTTACAATAGACCGCACCCACATTACAGTCGATGAGTTTTCACGCACCGGCGTTCCGGGATTATACGCGATTGGCGATGTTACCACGCCGCCTTGGCTGGCGCACAAAGCCTCTCATGAAGGCGTTATCTGCATTGAGAAAATCGCGGGCGGAAACCCGCAACCGCTCGACGCCAATGCCATACCGGGCTGTACCTATTGCCACCCGCAAATCGCCAGCGTTGGCTATACCGAAGCCCAAGCGAAAGACGCCGGGCATGAGATAAAAGTCGGACGCTTCCCCTTCATCGGCAACGGTAAAGCCATTGCGCTGGGCGAACCGGAGGGCCTTATCAAGACCATTTTTGACGCCAAATCCGGCGAACTTTTAGGCGCGCACATGATCGGAGCCGAGGTCACAGAACTTATTCAAGGCTATACGGTTGCGCGTCAACTCGAGACCACAGAGGCAGAGTTAATGGAAACCGTCTTCCCGCACCCAACCCTATCGGAAATGATGCACGAAGCTGTACTGGATGCTTACGGCCGGGCCATGCATATTTAATCCAGCAACATAGAGGACGCATTGTAGCTGCGCGGTTTAAAGCGGCCAAAGCGTAGGAACTTGGCGAACCATTTTTTGTGTCGGAGCATGGGCTTTTCAATCAAATGCCACGATAAGACAGACACAATCAGCGTTGCGATCAGTGTCAGGATCGTCAATTGCGCCGTCGATAAGCTTGGCATCTTATAGAAAAACCATTGCAGCAGGCACCAGTGATAGATGTAAATACCGTAGGATATGTCGCTCACCGATTGAAGGCGCTTTAGGCTCGGAATGTGAACATAAGCTGCCCAGAACAATATGTAAGCCAGCCATATATCCACAGCGATTTCAAATGTAGCGGTACCGTAAAACAGCGCGGCCACCATGCCGATAATCGGGATGCCGATGATGTTAAATGTGAGACGTTCTCTATAAGCATAGATCGCTGCGCCTAATCCGTAACATAGGGCGAAACGCAATATTGCTTGAATTGTCGCGGGTAGTTCTGAATATAATCCGGTCATGTGCAGGGCTACCCACAAGATGGCCGCGACTAAGAACTGCGCGAGCAGCATCCATTTGCGCTTCATCAAGCCGAGGCTAAACGCAATCAAAGTCCCGATATAGGCCAAGACTTCATAGCGCAATGTCCATAGCGCGCCTGAGGCTATTTGCTCATCATTGGTCAAAAGCGCGCCCGGCAACACCATGTCCGTATTGACAAATGACAGAACCATAAAGGGCTGAAGCAGGAGTTGCGGGTTTGTGAAAAACTCTCTCAGCGGCAGGTTTGTCACAAACGGCCCCATGATCAGCATCACGAATAATACATGTACGAGCAGCGCAGGAAAAATACGCAACATACGCGCTGAACCATATTCTGCGGCATCGCCGCGGTACAAAATACTCTTGGTCACGAGAAACCCGGACGCGATAAAGAACAGGTTCACAGCCAGAAAACTGGCCTTGTAATCAAAGAATAGAAACGGCTCGGCGCTTATATCCCGCAAAGCGATGACAAAGGCATGGCCAATCACAACCATGAGCGCGAAAAATATACGCAGCGGCGTAAAGAAATTATCGTGTCCGTCACGAATACTAACATTTGAAAACATTTTTAGTCCCACCTTATGACAACAATACGCCTCTGAGGTTAAATCTAAGCAAATATTATGCCACAGGGTTGAAAAAGGGGCCTTGTGAAAAACAGGTTGAATTGTGCCGCTAAAATGACCATTTACACCTCATGACAGTTCTTATCGACAAAACCTCCGCGCGGCCCCGCCATCCGGAAAAAGCTCATAAGCCGGATACGGCTGTGCTGCGCAAACCCAAATGGATCCGCGTGAAAGCGCCGACCTCTAAAGGCTATGCAGAAACTCGTAAAATCGTGCATGAGAAAGGCCTTGTCACAGTCTGCGAGGAGGCTGCGTGTCCCAATATTGGTGAGTGCTGGGAAAAGGCGCATGCGACCTTTATGATCCTCGGCGATACCTGCACCCGCGCCTGCGCGTTTTGCAATATCAGCACGGGCCTCCCGGGCCCGGTTGACGCTGAGGAACCCGGTAAAATCGCAATGGCCGTATCCGAGATGGGCTTACAGCACGTCGTCATCACGTCCGTCGACCGGGACGATTTAGCGGATGGCGGCGCGCAGCATTTTGTGGACGTCATCAACGCTATCCGCGCTAGCTCGCCCAAAACCACGATTGAAATTTTAACGCCGGACTTCCTGCGCAAAGACGGCGCTGCCGAAACCGTGATTGACGCCCGCCCGGACGTGTTTAATCACAATCTTGAGACCGTGCCGCGTCTTTACCTCAAAATTCGCCCCGGCGCGCGTTACTTCCACTCCCTGAGGCTCTTGGAACGAGTGAAAGAACGCGATCCAAACCAGTTTACGAAATCCGGACTGATGGTTGGCCTCGGCGAAACCAAAGAAGAGGTTATGCAGGTCATGGACGATATGCGCTCAGCCGGAATTGATTTCCTGACCATAGGCCAATATCTCCAGCCCACCCGCAAACACGCCGCCGTTGACCGGTTTGTGACGCCCGAAGAATTTAAAGCCTATGAAACAATCGCGCGCGCCAAAGGGTTCTTACTGGTCTCCGCCAGCCCGCTAACCCGCTCCAGCTATCATGCGGACGCGGATTTCGCCAAACTCCAAGCCGCGCGCCGGGGCTAAAGCGTGGCCGATGCCCGTCTGCTGCGCCGTGTCATGCATACACCGGACGATATGATGGGGCTTGTCTCCAATGTCGAAGCTTATCCCGAATTTATCACGCTGCTCTCAGCCCTGCGGGTTTTAAACCGTAAATCGATCACGGACGCGCATGAGCGCTTCGAAGCGGACGCGACAGTCTCGTATAAATTTATCCGCGAGACATTCCGATCTGTGGTCAATATTTATCACGATCAACACAAAATCGTCGTCCAGAAAGCCAGCCAGGGCGGAGCGCTACGCTCGCTCGATAATCACTGGACGTTTCATACATTGTCTGACGGCTCTACCCTTGTGGACTTCACGATTGAGGTCAAACTCAAAGCCTTCCCGCTCGAAATGCTCCTGCGAGAGAAATTTGACGCCGCCGGACGCTACATCATGAACCATTTCGAAACCCGCGCAGCTCAGGTCTACAAGAAAGTCGGCGATCCGGGCCTTGATATGGATGCCGAATATCAGCGCTTAGGGCTGAGCGGCGTTAGCGCTTAATACATAACTGTTAGGCTTACTCTAATTTTCGGACCCCTCGCCCTTTTGACGCGCATCAATAACCGCTTGGGTTGCTGAAATTTGTAAAGACAATGCCTCATTGTCGAATTGAAGTGTATCTACGATTGCGTTCCCGCTCTCTTGATATGAAACTTCAATAATATCCCCGGTTTGTGTCATGCGAACTTCCGGAGATAGATCGCTCGGCACAGCAAAGATTTTGCCAGTTTGCCCATCAATAAGAAAATAATAGGTAACACTTTGATCAATCGTTTCTTGGCGAACACGCATCACAGCGCCTCTGCTCTTTTGGACGTTTTCCACGTCATCCAAGGCGATAGAATTACCACGCCCGCGTAGCGCTTGATTATAATTACGCAAAGCCAGTTCAGTCGTTTTGCCGGAACCGACAATGCTGTAATCCTCGACGGACACAAATGCTGACGCTTTAACCAACCCCGAGCTTGCTTTGAGAGTCATGAAATATGTGGGTACGCCGCCAATATTATACAAAATTGGATTGGTAGAACGGTATCCAAAATCCTGAAACTCGTCCTCGGCGGAGTTTTTAGCCGCAGTCTCTGTTGCGCCCGCCTGTTCATATAATCGCATATCCTTGGTGCGCGTGTTGACCAGTACAAATCCGACCGTGCCTTCATCGGAGCCAACAGATTGCATGCCAGTGTAAAAGTAGGAATTTCCGTCATTGCCATAAACAAGAGACATACCTTTGGTTGTTTGCAAGACTTCGTCCGCGCCAAGCCATGAATTTATCCACCCTTGTTTATATCGTCCCCAATTCGTCAGTTGCTCGTGAATAATGCGGGCCGGCTGAATACGGTCAACCCATTCAGGGGCATCCGCTATACTATAGGATTTTATATCACCATTTTGCACATCCAAAATAATGACGCCCACCGCATCATCACCATTAAAACCGACAACTCTTTTATATTCCGTGATTACGTAATGCGGACGCCCAGTGTCATCAATTTCAAATGTCCAATCGGTACGTCCCCTATGGGCATACCCATGGTCATACACATAGCGCTCTGGTTTATCAGAGAAATATGCGCCCATATTATATCGCAAGCTGAGTGTTTGACCTTCAATCTCAGTAACGAGTCTCTCATCATTTTCATTACTTGCGGAGACCATAACATAGCCGGGCGTCCCGGTTTTATTGTCCAGCCAACGCCGGAATTTAGAATGATTGAGCGGGCCCACCCAATAGAGTTCTCCGTTTACGGCTTGAATGGACATCCGCCCGACATCGACCCGGCTGCCCAAACC